>NZ_JBNFTW010000007.1:0-226167 GCF_049943955.1 Desulfosporosinus sp. SYSU MS00001 | reverse complement strand
AGTGTTAAGCATTAGACCGTTCGACTTGCATGTGTTAGGCACGCCGCCAGCGTTCGTCCTGAGCCAGGATCAAACTCTCCAAAAAAGTTATCTCAACTTCTTTAAAGAAGATGATATCTGCTCATGATTCCATGATTCGTTTGAAACTCTTGCGAGTTTCTCTCATTGGCTGTCCTTGTTGTTTAGTTTTCAAAGACCACGGATGGTCAGCCATCTTGGCCGGAATTAAATAATAACATTTTTGACCCATGTTGTCAAATACTAATTTTCACTCCTTTCATCCAGGTTAGTGGATTCTTTAAGCCCAAACACATTGTTCAGCGGTTTCGTCACACTTCAAGTTCATATAGTAAAACATTTCGACCTTCGATACTTGATAGCGATTCCTCAATATATGTAGCTCCAACCTTGTCATAAAACCCTATGGCATTTGGATCTGAAAAAATCATAAGCCGATTTATATTCTTCTTCCTGCATAACTCTTTTGCGTATGAGATCAGTTGGGAGCCAATTCTCTTTCCAATAAATTCTGGCAGTATAAAAAAGTGCTCTAACCAATAACCCTTTCTGATCACCACTTTGCCCGTGCAAAAATCCTCTTCAACCTCAACAATTGAAAAATATCCGGTTATTTTCCCATCAACCGTGACAACGAAAACCATGTTGTCTTGAATATATTCCGGGGTAATTGTTAACTCCTCTTTCCATATATCAAAATACTCTTCAGGATAATTCCAAAACCCTTTTGAAGTAAAAGAAATAGCAGTTAATTCATTACTTTCACTGGCTTTAGCTTGTCTTATTTCGATTTCCATCTGATGCAGCACCTCTATTTATTTTTCAGTCACTTAATTAGTAATTGTCCAATAGCAAATTTAAACAGAGCGAGGAAGTTTCTTAAATAGATTCTTGTTAAATATAATTATTACCTTGACACAAATTCACCTTTTAATATTGAATAATATAATCTATCTACATATTGACCATCCATATAAAAAAAGTCTCGTAATGTTCCCTCATAAACAAACCCACATTTTTCAATGACTTTACGCGAAGGAATATTTATAGACTTATGACATATTTGTACTTTATGTAAATTCATTTTGTTAAATCCAAATTGAATAACTGCTTTTGTAGCTTCAGTTGCAAACCCCTTTCTCTGGAAGCCTCTCCCAATACAGTATTCAATTTCAGCAAAATGATTATTGTTATCTACTAAAAAGTAGGCAATCTGCCCTATACATTCATCTGTTTCCTTTAATATTATTGCCCATCTGTAATAATTATCTTTTTCATAGAAACTGATATATTTATCCAGCAATTCTTTAACATCCCTCTTGGTTGTGTAAACTGGTTCAGAGTACAATGACTGAATTTCAGGATCACTGACCCAATAGTTTAACATGTCAGCGTCATCTGTATATTTAAATTTTCGCAAAACTAATCTATCCGTTTCAATCTGTCTAGTGCCAATATGTTCTAACATAAAAAATCCTTCCTCAATGTAAATGATTTCTTGTTTATAAAACTTACAATATGGTGAATTGTGCGGAAACCATCATGGCCAGAATACTATTTAATAGCATCCTCTCTAACAATTTTTGTATCAGGCTATTTCCTTATTTGCTCCATTAAACTATTTTCACCAGGATATAAAAGATCCTTAATCTATTAATGAACATTTCTCAACATGCGTATCCTTAGCTTCCTAAACTAAAGTTCATTATATTTTTTATTAGATCCGTAAGCTTTCTCAATAGGATACTTTTCTTCGTTCTTCTTTATTTTATCGATAATAGCTTGTTCAGGTTTAATATTTAATTCATTTGACAGCAACAAAGCATAAATCAATACATCTGCTAATTCTTCTTGAATTCTTTCGAAATTAACGGTTACGCTCTCATCACTAGTTTTCCATTGAAAATTTTCGAGTAGTTCACTAGCCTCTATGCTTAATGATATCGCTAGATCCTTTGGATTGTGAAACTGCCTCCAATTTCGAGAATCTCTAAATTCAACAATCTTTTGAATTAATTTATCCATCATCATCACCACGCATCTACAAAATATTGCCCTTTGCAAGTCTATATTAAATCGCCTCTCCAACTCCTTAAAGCTTCTCGTACTGAACGAGCCATCTCAGTTGAAAACTGTGCACCAGTTTTTCTGGCGTACATCCATTGTCCGAAGTTCTTTGCTCTAAAAGGATTGCCCGGAGAAAAAGCACTTTCCCGAGTAGCTAACATATCAGCCAGTTCTTCAGGGGTTAATTGATGATATTGCTCTGTGAAAGCAATGAATTTCCTATCAAAACGTGGCCTAGGGACCGGTCGAGCACCTTCGGGATAATACCCGAAACAGAGCATTGCAACTGGAAATACCCAAGCCGGCAAGTTCAATAACTCACGATGTTTTTCATAGTTTTCCATTATATCCCCAATATAGCAAGAACCAATCCCCCGGCTCTCGGCGGCAATGACTGCATTTTGCGCAGCAATAAGAGCATCTGAACATGCTAATAATAAGTCTGCTTCATCGGGGCCGCGGAATTCCAGACCATGATCCTCGCAAAAACTCTTAACATTAGAACTCTGATAATAGTCAAACCAGCGTTGGTAATCCGCAACAAAAACAATTATCAAGGGGGCTTTGGCTATGAAAGGCTGATGATCACAAGTTTCACTTAAGATTTGTTTTTTACTGGCATTGGTAATCAATATCATGGAATAAAGCATCATATTCCCGGCTGTAGGTGCTCTCATAGCTCCCTCTACAATCCAATCCACATCTTCTTGTTTAAGCGGTTGATCAACATACTTCCTTAGGGAAATGCGATATTTCAGTAATTCTGTAATTGTTTGGTTATTATCTTTCGTCAACCTCAAAACCTCCTCTTCAGTAACGGTTCATGTCAAAGTGAATTTTTTTAGCAGAAGTAGATTTCCTCTCCTAAATAGTTAGACAACTAAAGCATTCACAGTTAAAAATTTAGAGGCAGCAACTTTTGTAACCTCTAAATTTCCATTCCAGCCCATATTCAATTAACTTTCAGATATCCTTCAGCATCATTTCAGCTTACCTATAGAGACATTTCAGTTTATTCCTTTATGATTAAATACAATAAACAAACATAAAGGAGCGATTCAAATGTATAATTTCCAACTCAAACCAACTGAAAAGGTATTTCTCATTACTATGGGAGGGCTAATAAATAAGCAAGAGAGCGATAATTATATGGAAGATTTACTGCAGAAATTACACACATTTAAAACATCCGAATATTATTTTGTTCTAGATACGCAAGAATTAAAAGCTTCAACACAAGATATGCTCGATGAAGAAAAGAAGGGTATCGAACTTTTAGTTAAAACACCTTTCAAAGGCCGATTTAATATTGCATCTAAAGCTCTCATCGCGAATATGCAGGCTAAACGTGTAGCCGGCAATGCTCTAAAACAGATTACTACCGTCCAGTCCTACGATGAGTTTGTATCTATTATTAATTTACACAGAGCAGGATAACCCTGCTTCTAGTACTTAAGCTAGTGAATTTAACACCCAACACCCTATGCAAACTACACCGACGAAATTATAGCCCAAACGCAATGCCCGTTATTTAAAGTCTCATTTTGGCCCATTGACATTTTCCGTCAATGGGCCTTCATTAATCACCTCTTCTCTCACGATAATCGTCGCTCAAAATTCCAAATATGCGCTCTCCCCCATTCTTCATTAGCTTATTATATCTGGGTTTTACCTGTTAAAATATGGCATCTCATCCAACAACCCACTAATGAACGTCAAGTTGTTGGTGTGTTATCCTTTATCATGTTCTCACAAGAACAAATTCATTCTTGGAGGTTAGCATGATGAAGAAATTTACAACAATAATTATATCAGTCTTAATTGGAGTTTTATCTTGTGTTCCAGTAGCAAGTGCTTCTACAAGTTCAACTCGTTCCGCAGAAGTTCATAAAGTTATAGCCAAATCTGAAAGTTATATTGGTACCAGATACGTATTAGGTGGGACAAGCTATCGAGGTATTGATTGCTCTGGCCTTACAATGGATGCTTTCAAGGCAGTTGGTATCAATCTTCCGCGAACAAGTACCAACCAGTATAAAATAGGAACTTATATTCCAGCCAGCCGTCTTATACCAGGTGATTTAGTTTTCTTCAGCTTTAATTCAAGTCATACTGTAACTCATGTTGGAATCTATCTTGGTCATGGTAAATTTATTAATGCCACAAGTCACAAAGGCGTAACAATAAGCAGCTTTAGCTCATACTGGTGGAAAGCATATGTCGGTGCCAAAAGAGTAATAAGGTAAACAAGAAATTTCACAAACCCAAAACCTCCTCAACTTCAGCAGTTCCTCTTTATTTGATATCATTATGGGGTAATGTGCATTTTGTCTCTATCAGAGCATTTATGAGGTTGTCCATCTTTTTAGGTAATCATGGGCAACCTTGAAATATCCATAATGAAATAGTGCTTTGAGGATTAGTTCTTTATAGGTATAATATTGTCATGAAAAAAACATGAGGGGAATTGCTTGTGAAGTTAATATCATGGAACGTCAATGGTCTTCGAGCTTGCCTTACCAAAGGTTTTCTTGATTTTTTTAACGAAATGCAAGCCGATATCTTCTGTATCCAGGAAGCAAAGCTCTCCGAGGGGCAAATTGAACTTGCTTTAGATGGCTATACCCAATATTATAATTTTGCAGAAAGAAAAGGATACTCAGGCACTGTAATCTTTACTCGAAACAAACCAATAAATTGCACTTTAGGGCTGGGTATTCCACAGCATGACAGGGAAGGCCGGATAATTACTCTTGAGTATGACGAGTTTTTCCTTGTCAACGTTTATACCCCAAATTCACAAACCGAGCTGGCTAGGCTAGAATATCGATTAACATGGGAAGATGACTTTCGCCGATACATCCAAAATCTTGATACCCATAAACCTGTGATCTTTTGTGGTGATCTTAATGTAGCCCACCAGGAAATAGACCTTAAAAATCCTCAGTCCAACAAACGAAACCCCGGATTTACAGACGAAGAGCGCTCGAAATTCTCTCAACTCTTGGAATCTGGCTTTGTCGACACTTATCGGCATTTCTTTCCTGAGCAGAAAGATGCCTATTCCTGGTGGTCTTATCGTTTTAATGCTCGAGCACGAAATGCAGGTTGGAGAATTGACTATTTTTGCACTTCTGAAAGATTAACGGACAAGCTTATAGCAGCAAAGATCTACAGTTCTGTTTTAGGTTCCGATCACTGTCCGGTAGGGCTGGAAACAAGAGACTTCTAACCAATAATTATCCCAAACTTACATACCTCGCTAAAGCAACAACTTTTCTTTTCCATCGCTAGGCTATTCGTTTCATCAATGACATGCACTCTTATCAATGCGACATCTTCCTTAAGCTCGGAACGTTCCAAGGCTTCAAGATGTTGTTATATCTTATTGCTTTAATTACCCGTTGTAATTCTATTCACAATTTTGTCAACTTTAATGTCAATATTAAAGGTCTCTTCTTTTTTAAAATAGCTAGCTGGCAAAGAAAAGCATATTATTTTCTTGCTGTTCTTTAAATACGAATAAATAATTTGCGCCTCATCAATATCATTTTGAGATAATCTTGGCATAATTTTGTTTACTTGCCCAAACTTATTCAAGATGGTTTGTTTTATATGGTGTTTTAATTCTAAAATGTTTTTATTTCTGGTATCAATGACTTCTCTGTAAAATAACTTATTTCCTTTAATAAAGAACAATTTTGGATGGTCAGGATTTACAAATTCAATTGCTAAAATGTTTCTATTTTTTATCGAAGATTTGACCAATCTCTGTTTACCAATAATATGCTTTAGCCCCAAATAATACTCTTTATATTGGGCTGCTTTTTCGAACTGCAGATTTTCAATCGCCGAATTAAGACTATTGAGAAGTTCCTCGATAGCCGACAAATTATCACCATTAAGAAGACATTTGATACTTTCAATATGAGTACTATATTCTTCCGGTCTAATCCGGCCAGTACAAACACCTAAGCAGGCACCTAACTGCTTGAATAGGCAACCATTTACTGTCTTTGCTAATCCGGGACTTGTACATTTTCGTATTGGAAAGTACTCGTTCAAGTAAGCTATTGTAGTCTCAACTGAATGACGGCTTGTAAATGGGCCAAAATATAATGCACCGTCATCATATTTTTCCTTTACCACCAAAACTTTTGGATATTGTTCAGCAGGAATTTTTATGTATTGATAATTACATGAATTCTTCATTAGCTTATTATATCTGGGTTTTATTTCTTTTATAAGCCGACATTCTTCAATAAAAGCATCTAATTCAGTATCCGTAACAAGATATTTTACGGCATATATGTTATTTATCATTTCTTCAACTTTAGGTGCCCTATCCTTCTGATTTCTAAAATACTGGGATACTCTATCTTTTAGCTTTTTCGCCTTACCAACATAAATTGTATTTCCCAGTGAATCAATCATCATATAGACACCTGGGCTTAGAGGAAGCTGCTTAAGCGTTTCTTTAATACTCATAGTTTTTTTGCTCATGAAATCATCAAAAGCAGCCAAGACCAACCCTCCTGATAATATTACAAATATTATACAATCATAATCACATATCTATATAATAGCTTAGTTGCTACATTTTATCATTAATCCATGTTCGAATTAACTCATTAAATTTATCATATGCAACCCATGGATATGTATGGTCGGCCCCTTTTATTATAAAACCTCTTGATCTGGGAAGAGCCTCCCCTATGTCCTCTACAGATTGCTTCATAGCCTTTGGTTCATTTTCTCCGGCTAATATTAAAGTCGGGACGTTGGCATGTTTTAGTTCGAAAAATGGAATCCTCCCAAATTTATAGAGCTGGTCGTATAATCTGAATAGCGAATCCCCGGTCAGTCTACTAAAATCGGCCATCAAGTTATCAATTGCCACTTTGTCAAGAAACTTAAACTGCTTAGCTAAAAATAATAGCATTGCTCTATTTCTTAACATAGCCGCCGAGAGTTTATAGATGAAAGGCCTATGAACAAGACTCAACAAATATATTGGTCTAAATAATGCACTGGCTACAACGGCATGATCCACTAAATCCGGACGTCTGGCGAGGAGTTCTATTACAACTTTACCTCCAAGGGAATGGCCAACTACATGAGCTTTACGATTATTCGTTTTGTTTTCGATTAGTTCTGCTATGCGGTCTGCACAATCTCTTAGATTAAGCGTCCCTTCATTTATACTTTTCCCGTGTTCTGGTAAATCAGGTACAAGACAATGGTAATCGCTAAAATGCTCAATCTGCTTATACCACATCCATCCGCTTATTCCCCCACCATGAATAAATACAATAGAAGGCATACTTTTATTTTGGGTCTCTTCAAAATACATAGTCATCCCAATACCCCTCTGATATAGTAAATACTATTTTTTATCCAGCTTGCAATACAGTATCCCACTTTGAAAAGATTATTCCACCCATTTCCAATTTTTATTTATATATGGACATTTCCCAAAATGCTTGTGCCTTCTTTGCATGAGATGCACATGGCTAATTATTTTTTACTTGATATCAAGAAAAGCCATCTCGAGTGAATTTAGTTTAATCGTTGAACTTTTTTTCTCTTTTTTTCTTCATACATCAAATTGTCTGCTTTTGCTATTAAGTCGTCTGCGGTCGTGTTTTCTTTTGAAATAAGATGTACAGTACCAATACTTAAACTCATATTATATGGTTTCTCAAATTCATTTTTCTTTCGTTCTATGGAATTGTTAATTCTCTTGATAATTACTCTTGATCTCTCTTCATCACAGTTAGTGAAGATTAGAATTAATTCATCTCCACCATATCGAAAAGCAAAGTCATCCTCTCTGAGGTTCGACTTTATTGCTTCCGCAATAGCAACAATGTACCAGTCACCTTCATCGTGTCCGAAAGTATCATTGACATATTTTAGTCCATCAATATCACAGAAGGATACTGCCAGGCTCTGTTGTTCCGCCTTAGATCTTTCAACAGCATTATCTAATATGATTTTACCGGAGCGTCGATTCAGCAATCCCGTTAACTCATCGATTGTCGCGTACTTTTTAAGGATTATCTCTGCGTTCTTCTGCCGTGAAATATCCATCATACTAAGAATCATAGCTGGAGTATTTTCATAAGAAAGTGTGCTGGCAGAAACCAAAACAACTTTTATAGAATCCTTTGATTTTAGAACTGCTTCCTCATCTGCGAAAACATTACCCTCCATCATATTCTCAATTAAGTTACATTCGTTTTCTAAATTATTTTCAAAAAACTTCGAAAACGAGTGGGGATCATTAATTTTAACCGAACTAGAGGTGAACTGTTCAGCGAGGCTATTCATCTGTAACACTAAAAGATCAGGCAACCGGATTAAAAATAATGCTGCAGGAGCAACCTCAAAAAGTTTCCGAATATTTTCATGATTTTCATTGATTTTGTTAAACGAATCATTAATGCTACGTTCTGCTGGCACGAAAATAAATCGGACTTCTAACGCCAAAACAAGAAACGTAACCAACAAGAGAATAATTTCCGTTGTGCGAATTAAAAAGATTTTGTAATTAGCTTCAATGGTATACTGATTGACGATATCATCCATGAGTTTAAGAAAAGATTCCTCATTATCTTTAATTACCCTTAAATTATAAGTAATACCGGGGTCTTTTTTATCTTCTCGTTTAATGAGATCCTTTGCAGACGTTAAGATTCTTTGGTAATAGGGTTCTGCTTTGGAATAGAGCGACATAATCGTGACACTATTATGACCCGGAAGTCCTAATTTCTCATCACCTAATAAGAGACCATTGTGAGAGTATTGCCACAGAGCGGTAGATTCCTTTAGTCCTTCAATATAAAAACTTCTCTCAGCAATATCGTTAGCCTGTTCAACCCCAAAAGCAGACTTTACAATTTGCTGACTCAACATTCTTTGCCTGCCAGCAATATTAATAACCATAGAATATGAGGATTCTTGTTGGATAGTGTATTGTATAACAACCTGACTGAATACTACCAAAAAGGCAATAATGGAAAGCGCTAAAATATAGCGTCTCCGTAAAAGCGAAATTTTACCTTTTTCAATCATAGCGTCCCCTAAATTTAAGATATATCGTCCAAACATAATCGTTAAATTTCCTAAAGAACATACATTATTCTATGTAATTCTCCAGAAATCCTTTTTCGATATTCTGAGGTAAATAGTATTCCTGGTAAAATTAGCCTCTTCTAAACCGTACAAAAAAAGTAGTTCCTTTTGAGCATGTCTCAATTTCAATTTTTGCATTATGCCTAGCTGCAATGCTGTAACAAACCGCCAATCCTAACCCAGTTCCATTTTCTTTTGTAGTAAAGAACGGAGTGCCAAGTTTTTCAAGCACCTCTTGCGGTATCCCTTCACCATCATCAACAACGGATAATACAATTTCTTCTTTATCCATAAATGTTCTTATTTTCATAGTCCCGCCTGGTGACATTGCCTGCGTACCGTTCTGAACAAGATTCAGAACCAACTGTCGTATTTCTTTTTTGTCTAAAGGGATTTTCTCTACTTCTTCAAGTTCCAGATTTATATACTTGTCGCTAACCAATCCATCAGCTTGGATTAATGGGAATAAGTTTTCAACGATTTCTTTTATGCTTTGCATTTCTAATTCAACAACTCTGTCTTTGGCCAATGAAAGGAAGTTCGTAATAATCGAATTCGCTCTATCCAATTCTTCTATCATCAGGGCGAAAAAGTCCCAATATTTAGTGCATTCTTCTTTGCGGGATAATAATTGCAAAAATCCTCTAACAGTAGTCATTGGGTTCCTGACTTCATGACCAATACCAGCGGCCATCTGACCGACCAAATTCAATCGATCGAGGTGAGCCATTTCCTTTTCCATCTTGTTTTTTAGGGATTCTTCTTCATACTCTTTAATTATTGTTATATCATCAGCGATACCTATACATCGAATCATTTTTCCATCTTTGTCAAGTATAGGCATTGATCTATCCCAAATCCATCTGATTGTTCCATCTGGCCTGATAATTTTATACTGTTCATTTAATAACCCATTGACAGTGCGCTTTTCTCCCGTATATTCAAGGACAATTCTTTCTTTATCTTCAGGATGTATGGCGTCAAGAAAAGAATCGGGGTCATCATATAAACTTTGACACGTTCTCCCCCATACCTTCTCATAGGCAGGATTAATATAAACAAGCTGCTCGTTCTGCCGAACCCAAATCACTTCACCAAGATTTTCAGCAAGTTCCTTAAATTTTTCTTCACTTTCCTTCAGGTCAATTTCGCTCAGTTTTCGCTCTGTTATATCTTGAACAATCCCGTAAGTTCGAACTAATTTTCCGGACAAATCTTGACGATATTTGATTTTTACATGAACCCATCTGTTTTCAGCATCCGATCTAATTATTCTAAAATCTATTTCAGGGCTTGTATCAATTATAGGATTTCGCATGATATTAATTATTAATTCTTTATCGTCAGGATGCACTAATTTTATAAAATCCTGAATGACCGGTATAAACTCTTGCGGCTTAAAACCACATATTCGAAAGAGTTCATCAGACCAAAGATTTTCTCCAGTAATTCTATCTAATTCCCAGAAGCCTAAATTAGCAAATTCCTGGGCCTCCTCTAATCTCATCCTTGTTTTTCTTAGTTCTTCCTCATCGTTTTTTCTTTTAGTAATATCCCGGATTATGACAGCGAAATAGCCAGCTTGAGGAGAATAAACATTAATCACATACCACTTACAAAGTGACGCAGAATAGTTTTCAAAGGTTTCTGCAATCCCCGTTTTGGCTACTCTACCATAAGTTTCGATCCAATACCCACTCGCATTCGGTAATATTTCAAGGACACGTTTTCCAATTATATTTTCCCTCTTCAGGCCAGTATGTTTTTCAAATTCAGAGTTTACTTCCAAAAACACGTAATCAATCGGGTTGCCGTCGCAATCATAGAGCATTTTATGATATGCAAAACCATCCATCATATTTTCAAATAAGAGACGAAATCTCTCTTCACTATTGCTATGAACGTCTTGTTCAAGGTTCCATGAATTGTATTCTTCATCTATTTTCATATCAAATCTCCCGTCAATTCGTCCCCAAAATCGATGATAGCTGTTTTTTAAATTCGCTATTGTATTTAATGAATTTTATTATCTATGCGTTATTTCGAGCGATATTTAGTTATTTCTACATATTCTGCATTTTGATAGAATTTCCTCTCTCTAGAAAAAGTATAAATAAATGAAAAGGCCAGACCCTCCATAAAAATATAGAGCAATCTGGCGATTATTCGTCCCTACTATTTTCTAAATCAATCAACTCTCAACCTTTCCTTTGATAATTATCAACATTTCAGATAAGTCGCTGCCTGAATCCCCGCAATTGCCCCATCGGCAACGGCAGTAGCAATTTGTCTCACCTCTTTTTTGCATATATCACCCACAGCATAGACACCAGGAATATTAGTTTGCATTTTCTCATTTGCAACAATATATCCATTCACATTATCAACCGAAGAATATATTGAGGAATTAGGTGTTGATCCAGCATAGATGAATATATAACTATTTGAAGCTTCCACGATTTCGGTCTCATTAGTATTTATATCTGTAATCTCCAATGTATCAATACTCGTGCGCCCTTTAATATTGGTAATTCTGGAATGAAGACAAATTTTCAGGTTCGAGGTTTTTTCCGCTTTTGATGTAAACTCTACTATAGCTCCTAACTTTTCTTCAAAATGGATGAGGGTAACCTGTTTTGCCAACTTCGATAAAAACAATGCCTCTTTTAATGCACCATCGGAGCCACCCACAATAAATATTTCCTTTTCCTTATATAAGCTTAAATCATCGGACAAGCAATAATCCACCCCTTTTCCGATAAGTTCTTGCTCACCTGGTATATCAAGATGTCTTGGCGTAGTACCATTGGCAATGATTACTGTTCTGGTTTGGTATCTACTTTTATTAGTTTCTACTTCTTTGATCTCCGCTTCCAGATTCACTGCAGTTACTTCCTCGAATTTAAACGCCACCCCTGCCTCCATAGCTTGGTTATACATTCTAGTCGCAAAAGTCTTACCAGTTTCATTTTCTGTAATTCCCGAATAATGCGTTACATTTGAAACTTGTCGGATAGTTCCACCTACTTGCTTCTTTTCCAGGACCAACGTTTGTACTCCTCTACTAACAGCATAAATCGAGGCGCTAATACCTGCTGGGCCTGCACCTATAATAATTAAGTCATAAATCATATTCTTTAACTCCTTATTAATATTTATTTTTCCGAATCTCCTCTATATTATTTGAATTTGATGTAAAAAAATGATAGCAATTTCACTCTGATAATATAAAAACCCCACCCACCATTTAAGTGAGAGAGGTTTGGCTCAGATGTCGATCATGCTAAAACTTTGGAAATCGGAAATGGCCGGTTATTTTAGAAGGCCAGCTTTGAAGTTGATTCGTTTCGCTCGCCGTGGGGCCCGCATTATGTAATAAGTATGGTACGCCATCTTTCCTCCGTTTATCTGAGATAATTGCTATATGTTCATGAGGATTATCGAAAGTAACAATGTCTCCGGGCTGCCACTGATATAAATTTTCTGCGTCCCCGGGTTTTATATCCTTTGTAAGTTCCGTTCCGTGCCTTCGAAAGAAAACATATAAATTAGGAACCCGACGAAAGTCTATATTTGGATCGGGATTGCCCGCAATCCGAGGATATTTGGCAGGATTTTCACGGATATCGTTATCCACTAATGATTTTAAATTATAACCCGCATCACGCATAGCCCTCCATACGACATCTGTACACACGCCTTCATTGTCAGGGGGAAATCCCCCTTGATAATAAGCACTGCGATATTGAGGCTTTCTGTTCACTTCCGCTCTGGCACCATTCACAATGTCTTGTAAATCACTGACGCCATCGTTGTCCTTATCACTTGGACAAGAAATATTGGAAATCTTAAGTGATTGTCCTAATGGAAACTTATCTAAAGGAGGGAACAATTCAATACTGGCCCAAGATATCAGGGCTAATCCTACTAGGCTGAACAAAAACAGATATCGTTTGGCAGACATTTCAGGCTGATCACCTCACCAGTACCATACTTTAAATGTATTAACATTTAATATCATCCTAAGACAATTATCTTAATAACCAAATCCACTTAAGATATACGATATTTCGTTAAATAAACTTTACTTTCCTTCTACCTTAAGCTTATTTATTCTTACTTATATAAAAAAAGACCCAAAAAATGTTTGAGTCAAGAAAACAGCAACTCTTGGCGGAGTCCTGATAACCAGAAGGCATATGGAAGAACAATCCATTAAAATAAAGCTGCTCTCCATGAGAACAGCTAAATAAAGTTAATATATTAGTCAACTTGTTTTAGTACATAATAACTAGGTGATATGCCTCTATTGATATAGTCGCCAGTTTTCCATTCATAAAACATATAAGTATTTCCGTCCATAACATTTTAGATTTAAATTATTTACCGCCCTCTACAATTCATGCTCCTCTTCGCTTTTAAGAATATAGTTTTCCACGAACTCAGTAGAGCGGTTTTCTGGGACTTCTACAATACCCCTCCTATCTGTTAATCTACTTTATATACACACCAAACACCGAAAGGGTTCGATCAATAGTATGAAAAATAATTAATCTAGACATCATCAATCCATTCTATCCCATTTTCTTCTTACCATTTCGTAATAATAAGGCGATCTGATAATAATTAACCATCTTGTTAAAACAAGTTTAACCCTTTATGATTAATTCAACAAATGATACATAAAGGATTGATTCAAATTTCAAGACGGTATCAATTAACGTAAATGTACAAAAAACAGAACAAGGTAGTTGGAGGTGTACAGCAATGAATTTCAGTGAGATTTTTAAGGATATTTCTGCGGGACTTTTGGTTACAGATGCAGATTTCTATGTGATATGGGCTAATAAATTTGAGGAACGGTTCTATGGGAAACCTGTTGTGGGTTTGTGGGCTTTAGACTGTCACAAGGAAGAAAATCGTCAAAAGATTGGGGACTTTATTGCACGCTTTAAAACCGGAGAATTAAAATCCTTTACAAAAATAGCCTTTGGAATGGTTATTACCTACAGTAGTTATTTTAAGGATGGAGAGTTTGCCGGAATGATTCGAACAAGAATTTATTTGCCCGAAGGGGCAGATGCAAAGGAGACAGCTCATTATCCCAAGTAAAAACTAGAAATAGAGTATTAAAGAGATGCCAATACCTTAACAAGGTACAGCATCTCTTTTTCTCATGTGATTCTTTAATGAAAAAGCTACCAATATGTTATTTACAAGGCAATTTTGATTTGCCTTAAAGGGTGACCTAGCACTTCCTGCAATCAAACTTTAAAATTGACAAACATAATATTATTAAATAAAATACCATTATCAATACTACTACATATAATAGTAGTATTGATAATGGTATTTAGAGGTGTCTATTATGCTCCTTAATATCGAGCTTATTCCCCTTAAATTTGTCCGGCAAAAACCCTCGTGAGCCTATGATATTGAACGGATGATAGAGGAAAGAGGAATCTGAAATTGGATGAAATGAGTGGTTAAACGTGTTAGCAAAACTCAAGAAGACATACCCTGCATTAACTCAACGAAATTTCCGTTACTTTTGGCTTGGCCAATGCATTTCTTTAATTGGCACTTGGATGGATACGACTGGCCAACAATGGCTGGCATATACTTTGACCAAATCTGCACTGTTATTAGGTCTGCTCGGAGTGGCACAATTTGGACCAGTCATGTTTTTTTCACTATTTGCCGGAGTCATTATCGACCGTTACCCTAAAAAACAAATACTCCTATTTACACAAGCATGCCTGATGATCCTTGCGTTCATTCTGGCTATTCTGGTCTTGTCCGGACATGTAACCTATTGGCATATTTTTATTTTGGCTATCTTCCTTGGACTCGTAAACACTCTTGATCAACCTACGCGTCAATCTTTCATGCCGGAATTAGTAGAAAAAAAAGATCTAAGAAGTGCAATTGGACTTAACTCGTCCATTTTTAATGTCGCCAGAATGATTGGACCAGCCATAGCTGCCTTGTTAATGGACAAATATGGAGCAGGCCCATTGTTCATCCTCAATGGAATCAGTTTTATTCCCGTCCTAATTGCAATCAACTTAATTAAAACAAAACCCTTTGAAGCTAAAAAAGCACCTAAGAAAGTACTAACCGAAATTTATGAAGGGTTAATGTATATCAGACATTCAGTCTTTCTGCGCAGTGCTGTCCTATGTATGCTCTCAGTCGGTACTTTTGTAATGAACTATAACGTGATTATCCCCTTGTTTGCCGGAGAGGTACTTAAACAAGGGGTTGGCGGATATGGTTTTCTCTTATCTTCCAGTGGTGCAGGTTCACTCATTGGAGCACTAATAGTAGCTTCTTGGGCTAAAGGTAAGCCTAGGTTGAGGCTGCTTTTCGGCAGTGCTTTCGCCGTATCTGCCTTTCTCACACTACTATATTTTGTCCACCTTCTACCTCTAGCTTCTGTCATGTTGGCCTTTATTGGGTTTTCAAACATTTTATTCATGACTACAGCAAACTCAACCATGCAGTTTAATTCCGCCGACGAATTCCGGGGCAGAGTCATGAGTGTTTATTCGTTTGCATTTTTAGGGACTACCCCCATTGGAAATCTTTTTGTTGGGAGCATTTCACAAAGATGGGGAGCCGGTATTGGAGTTTTAGTCTGTGGATCAATTTCAGTTTTGCTGATTGTGCTAATAGTTATCAATACCATGGTAAAGAAATCTGCCATTCAGCCAAATGCCTAGGATTTCCTAAATAAAATATGCCCTTTGAGCAATAATAGGTTCAAAGGAGTGAGATTATGCGTTCTGAAATATGTAAAGATGCCTTAACAGCCAATGAAATTAATGCCATTTGGACCGCATTTATGAAAAATAGCATGGAAATTCGATTTCTAGAATATTTTTTAGAGACTGCGGAAGATTTTGAACTAAGAAAAATCGTTCAAAAAATGCTGAATCAGCGAATGAAGGATATTGAATGTATTAGTAATATTCTAGTTCAGGAAAATATTACTGTTCCCTTAGGTTTTACAGATGATGATGTATGCACAGAAGCCGCCAAGATTTTTTCGGATAATTTCATATTGTTTTTCTGTTACGATTTAGTTTTATTCTCGATTAGTGTTTTATCAAATGCATTAATTGATTGTGTAAGATATGATATCAGAGAATATTTTCAGACTAGCTTAGAACGTAATATCGAGATGCAAAATATTATTTTAGAAATTAAGATATCGAAGGGTGTTTATTTGAGCTTCCCAAAAGTTGCTATAGACAACGAAGTTGATTTAGTAGATAAAATGAACTTTTTAAAGGGAATTTTCGGTGATAAAAGACCTATTAATGTTGGTGAAATTGCTAATTTATCTAAAATAATAGATCGAGCACAGTTTTCAAAAATGGTTTTTGTTGTTTTTAGTAAAATATCTAAAACACATCACATCTCACAACATTTCAATAGAGGTAGAGATGAGATTCAAAGAGTATTGGATGTATTAACTCATGTTCTTGACGAAGAAAATATCCCAATATCATCGTCGAGTGATTATCAGATATCTGATATTGAAACGTCTCCATTTTCTGATAAATTAATGTTATTCTTTGTAAATATGTGCTTAGGTATGTTTTGCTTTACTATGATAGCGCAAGCATCGACCTCATGCCTTAGAAATGACTTGATATTGAAGATTTCCAAAATTTCAAATGACTTAAAGTTTTATTATTTGGATAGTGTGAAATTATCAATTAAAGAAGGTTGGCTCGAAAGACCTCCACAATCAATTAATAAATGACTCATCGGACTTAGTTCCTGACTTCGAGAAGCTTAATACTTAACGCTTGTTTCTAGTTCTTATTGACTATTAAGAGAGGGAAGGCTCTTAATAGTCAATCCATGATCTACCTATTAGCCCTTCCCTTCTTAGACTCCCGTCTATGCAAATCTGCAATAATTTCGCCTTGTAAATTTACTGCTAAATAAAAAACATCCTCCAGTGAATTAGTTCCTAATTTATTTAGTTGCACTTGTAACCATCTTTCATCATGTTTTGTGCTTTTTAATTTATCATAATCTATTTCCCCATCAATAATGATTTCTACAAAGGGGCCTTGCCCTTCTGGTGAAAGATCTGGCCCCTCAACAAGGTCGACTTTAGAGACAGATTGGTTTTCCTGTTTAGGGAGAATGCTCAATTTCCCTGTTGTCTCTAAAATAGCAAATTCGATATCTGAATAAGAAAAATAACCTTTTTCCCGTAGTAACATCATAAGAATATCCAGATTGACTTTTGTTTTTCTTAAGTTTTCTCTAAGCATAATTCCTTTATGAATAAGGACAATAGGCTCACCATTTGTAATTCGGCGAAATAAACGGAACTTTAAAGATAATATTGCTGCAATGACCGAAATAATTGAAAATAAAATAAGAGTATAACATGAAAAGAACCATTCTTTAATAGTTCGTGATGCAATCATATTTGCCGCGAGATTTCCCATTGCAGCTCCTGCTACCCAATTAAAAAGGGTCAGCTGAGTTAACTGAGTACTCCCTATAAAACGTACTAATATTAATAGTATAAGGAAAGTAATTAAAGTACTAATTGTTAGAAGAAAGTATAACATTTTCTGTGTCCAATTTCTTAATATTTCAAAAATTATGTTTTAAAGGGATACAATATGTACTTAGGCAAACTTGTATTGCCTAGGGATCTGATGACTATTGCAAAACAAGTGAATACAATATTCTTATCTTACCCTGTATCCATTTTATTATTACTCAAGGAACCTTGTTCAGAGCGGGAATTATTTTGGAATATCCTCAGTGAACTCGTTCAGCTAAAGCTGAACATGGAGGCTTCAGATACAATAATGTCCGACATTATTGCCGAGCCGCCTCTCCCAATAGGAATACTTAGCGGCGAAGGAGGACTCTACCCCACCTAAAGTTTACGTAGGACCCACCCCATCAAATTCACAAAGCAAATCCCCTACCGGTCAGGAACGATTTTCCGTTATTAGCAATCGTTTAGCGCGGCTCTTGCTCTTACTAAGGAATTTGACGGTGATGGTCCATTAGCGCCGGTTTTTAAATAGACGATAGAATTAATTTGATGTGTCGATTAAATTCATAAAAATTCATAACACGCAATTAGGTACAACCTTTTCTTGAAAGACACTAAAGGAATAACTTAATAATATATGGATTTACCACAGTAATAAGCCAAGCACCCACTGGAGGAACAATGTATAAAACTATTGGAATAGCCCCTTCCTGTTCTCCAATACATTGAAGGGTTGACATAGTACTTGCTGGCATTCCCAAACTAAATCCAATTAACCCCGAAGCTACATAGGCGGCTAATGCGTCTCTGTTGTAAAAACGAAAGACTAAATAAAAGCTGAAAACCATCAGTATACAAGCCTGCAGGACAAAAATTAAAATAGCGGTAGCATTAAGTTTCGCAAGTGCGGTTAGGTCCATTGACATGAAAGAAATGATTAAAAGCATGGATAAAGAAAAATTACCAATTATATTTACTTTCGGTGATTGGATCGGAGATTTACCCGTTAATTCAAACATTTGTCGTATAATAAGCCCTGCAAGAAAAGAACCCCCTGCCGGATTAATCCACTTACCAAACCCAAATTGTGTAGGAAGTAAGCCCAGACATATAGTCAATAAAAAAATCAAAAGATGTTGTAAGAATTCGTATGGCTTAAATTCGATTGGTGTCATTTTAGGCGATTCCAATTGGGTTCGCTTCTTTAATAAAACAAAAAAGCAACTCCCAAAGACCGTACCTAGAATATTTCCGAACAGCGAATAACCATTAAACAACCCAAGATAAGCATGCCCTTTTGAAATTAGACTTGGAACCCCCTGGAGAACAGAAGCGTCCCCCATCAGGCCCATTGACCCAAATATGACCGTTTGAAATGGATTGTAGCCTGCAGCCTTACTAATCAATAAACTGACTACGTTCTGAAATAATGCCACAAAAATAACAATCCCTAAAAATAGGAATTGACCTTTATAACCCTTTTTTAAAAAAGCACGATCTGTTCTTAGACCTATTGAAGCAAAGAATCCTGCTACAAACACCGGAAGCATAGAATAATCCAAATTCCATTTAACGTGTACAATATTTTTTAAACAGAGAAAGAGAACAGAAGCTAAAATACCTCCAATAAATGGAGCCGGGATGTACAATTTTCTTAACCAAATTGTCTTACTCTGAAGGTAATAACCGAATAGCAAAAAAAGCCCTGCTACTGTTATCGTTTGTATCGAGCTAAAATTCATAAAACTAAACTCCTATATGTTAATAGATTTAATTGTATTGATTAGCTCTTCATCATCCAACAATTTGTCTGTTATCCAAGCCGCAACTTCTCCGGTTATTTTCACACAGTGAGCTTTGCGTTCAGGCGAATCAAAGACTAAATCTTTTGTAATAACTCGGCAGCAAGTGCTTCTATATAACTTTTTGATATGATCATGAAGCTCTGCAGCAATAGGTAACATTTTACTATTCATTGCATTGCCATGATCTCTGCCGTAAGCCATCCCTAATGCCATTACGCCACCACTTATGGCTCCACAAACACAACCCGATTTTCCAATCCCGATCGGAAATCCTGAAGCCAATCTGGTAATTGAACGATCAAAAGGCCAGCCAAGCAACTCATTGAGAGTATGGATCACAGATTCAGAACAAAAAAACTCGCCTCTCTGGAAGTAACCTTCCGCCTTTGTCCTAGCATCATAAATAACTTTTTCTCTTTCCATATACTGCCTCCGATAATAATTAATTAATTATGTATACAAATCACTTTTATATTATATTATTACAATCACGATAACTCAACCACTTCTTAACAAAAAAACCCCGTTTTCACTTTTATCGTGATACAGAGTTTTATTTGACAAAATTAAAGGTTTTAAATTTTTACCATAATAAGGGCCATCTTTTAGGAATGGGAGAAATTGAATTTTGTTCATGAATGGGAATAATCAACTGCTTAAAGTAAAGTTATATAATTTTCACCCCTAAAATTTGTACTATATCAACTGCTTGCAAGGCGTTAATCTTTGCACCCTTGAGTTCACTGAACGTATCGGATAACGTAATACCCCCGATTATACAATCTGAAAGGTCAATTCCTTTTAGTGAAGTTTTAAAGAAATCTGCTCTCTGAAAATCAACTGCTTTGAGATTAACCTTTTTGAACTTCACTTCTGAAAGAAATGCTTCTTGAAAGTTACAATCACTAATTGAACAGCTTTCCCATACTGATAATGTGCAATTTGCGTAACGGAATGAAGAATTAGATAACACTGCCTCTTTAAAATGACTTTGGTTGAAATTGCTTCCACTGCCTTTACATTCTGATATTTTCGCTTTCTTCCAATAGCTATCTTCAAAAATGCAATTTGAAAAATCGGAATTCATAAAGGCTGCATCATAAAAGCTAGTACGTGAAAAATTGCAATTAATAAATTGACACTTGACAAACTGTACCGACTCAAATTCGACCCTTGAGATATCAACATTTGTAAGAACATCATTTACAAAACTTACATTCTTAATATAGTTATCATTTAACCTTGCATCTAAAATTGATTTTTCCAACATAAAATTGCCTCTTATATCTTAATATCCTTAATGATAAATACTAATTCCACCGATATCCTATATTTCCTGCATAAATTATCAAAAACCTCCTCAGTGAACTCGCTTACGCTAAAGCTGAACATCGGGGCTTCAGATACAATAATGTCCAGTGGACATTATTGCCGAGCCGCCTTTTCCAATAGGAATACTTAGCGGCGAATGAGGACTCTACCCCTCCTGAAGTTAACGAAGGGCCCACCCCCACTTATAGAAGTGGGGGTCTTAAAAACTGGATCAAACGCCAAAACGCTCCGCCGTTAATATTCCAATCTGTCTACCTGCCCATTTCGAAACGAACCTTCTTTTAGAAGTGGTGACTTATAAACTCAGTACTTATATATGCTAGTTCTTAGTTGCTAAGAGTTCATAACGATAAGTAGTTATATAATCATTTCCAAAAGGATAATTGATTTTGCATTCACTAGATAAATTATTAAGCACCTTAAAGATCTCCTCTCTATTGCTTTGGTTTGTTTCCATCCTGTCAAACCAGACTGGTAACTTGTACTGCGATTGAAGCAGCGATGCATGAACTATTGTCAGCGACAAATCCCGTAATAACTGGTTCCATAATCGCGGTGAATAAGAATACTGATGAGAACTGTCTCTTAATAACTCAATACGATTAATTTCTTTCTCAGATTCATCGCCATCAACAACAGAGCAATCAAGAATATATAACTTACCGCCATGCTTCAATACTCTGCACATTTCCCGAAGGGCACTTCGTACATCGGAAAAATGATGTACTGCAAATCTCGAGGCAACGATATCAAATTGACAGTCAGAAATATTTAGGTTGTGTACATTTTCTGTCTTAAAAGTTATATTATTTATACCATTTTGAATTGAAGCTATTTTAGCTTCAGCTAACATCTCCGGGGTAATATCAATTGCAACCACTTTTTTTACAAATTTAGCCAGAGCAATCGCAGTATGGCCTCCTCCTGTAGCGATATCCAATACATCATCATCAAAATCAGGATCAATAAGCCTAATCATTCTATCCAAATCTTCCCGATTACCGTGGGTAGAACTCAATCGATATTCACATGCTCTTTTCCCAAAGTTTTTCTTAACCTCATTCGTATTATCCATAGTAACCTCCATTCTGCTGCTGACACTGGCGGCATAAATATTGAAAAATATTTGTTAACTTACTCTCACTTGTGAGCAACCAAATAAATGCGATTAAACACAATTGGCACCATGCCATCTTCCCTAGCCTGCTCACTGAGAGATTCTCTAAAAAGCTCTCTGAACATCTCAACATAATCCGACGATAACAGCACCTGATAATAATCTTGGTTTAAGTATCCATTTTCTGCTCCAGATTGATAAATCCGAAATGCTTTGTCTACACTGTAAAGAGTTTCTTCCTGCACAATCTGACTATAACTGACTCTAAAACCATTACGTTCAAACAGTCGCGCATAGTCCTCAGCCTTTTCCAAGAAGAGCCAAGGACTTCTATAGTCTGAAAATACTCCACTTGTTACTGGGCTGCTCCGAATCTTCTCCTCCGCTGCCACAAAGTTGGAACAAAAATTTCTGGTTGCAGGTGCCTGTATACCCATGCGACCACCTAACTTCAAGGCGTTAAAACATCGTTTTATAACAACATCAGGATCTCTAAACCATTGAAAAGCGGAATTAGAAAAAATTACGTCAAATTCAGAAATGAATTCAAAATCAGCAGCATCTCGCACAGCAAAAGTTATATTGCCAGATGCTGTTCCTCTTCGGCAAGCTTCCTCAATCATTCCCGGTGCTACATCGATTCCAACCACTCGTCCCTTTGTCATCTTGGCTATCTCCATCGAGACATTGCCTGGCCCACACCCCACATCAAGAACATCGTCACCATTTTTAATCGACAATAGATCCAGTAGAACTTCGGAAGCTGACTTTTGTACGAGAGCTGTTTTTTCATAGACACTTGCTACTTTACTAAAATTAATTATAGACATTTTATCCCTCCTAAGTTATATCATACTATGAAACTTTGTGTACTATCAGGAAACAAAATAGGTGAAAATAATGTATACTTCCCTTGCCGAACAGTAATACTCCCACTTATCAGATTATTAGAGACTGAGAATCGAAATATAAGTTACCTTCTCCCCCTGCATCGGGAGAGCGCCATGTGGTACATCAGCATAAAAGTATAGTGAATCTCCTGCTTCAACGAAATATTCTTCATTTCCATACACATACTTCATTTTACCAGATAGAACATAAATGAATTCTTGCCCCGGATGGTCATAGAGCTTAATCTCATGACTAGCTTGGTTATCTATGCTAACTAGTATTGGTTCAAATTTTTGCTGCGGAAAACCCTGCACGAGACTTTCCATCCTTTGCCCGTCAACTGTACTGCTTGGTCTTTGCGCTTTCTGATTCCCCCGCACAATTTCAATGCGACGCGCTTCAGCAGCTCTAAAAAGCTCACTTAAGGAAACATCAAGGGCACGGGTTATTCTCATCAAAGTACTGAGTGGCGGCGACACCTTATTATTCTCGATTTTTGACAATAGACTTTTAGTAAAACCAGTGCGCTTTGCTAATTCGTCCAATGTCAACTGTTTTTCCAGCCGAACTTGTTTTAGTTGTTTGCTAATAATCAAATCTTCCATATCTGTCACTATCCTTAAAATGTCTCTAAATCAAGATTCATATGAATCTATCAATTGTTTACTTTGTGGAAACATTATATCCTTTTAGTCAACTCGCTGTCAATAAATTATCACGAACAGGATAATTGACTAAGACAGTAATTACCATAAAATATTATTAACAACAGCAATTTAGGGAAGGCTTTAAACTTATCTAATACCGTTTTGTATGCATTAGACATGCTATGGTTAATCTCAATTGCTAATATTGTTCATTCTATTCAGCTTCTTTCTAACTTAAGGTAATTTTGGGTTCAAAGTAATTTTACTTTACTTTTTTCAAGTATTAATTGGGTTTATAGTTCTGCCTTTCTAGTTCTTGTAGAAAACAACACAGCTCAGCACTGATTTTATCACCAGTTTCACTCTGAAAAACGACATGTCCCCCAATAGGATAAGTTTTTAAGACCTTCGGTCCGGCAATTCTAGAATTTAGATAATTTGCGCTCTTTGGCTTAACTGTGTCATCGTCAAGGGTTTGAATGATCATTGAAGTACATTTAATGTTTGCTAAGAGTGATTTAGTTTTATGAAGTAAAATTACAAATTGGATTATAGCTCGAAGAGGGGGTACATTGGCACTTGAATTTAGATATTTCCTAACATAAAATCTAAAATCACATCTTAAATTGAGAATTACTCGTTTCGTATTCCCATAAAATATCGGCGTATTGATTAGCACCAAAGCTTGGATCTTATGTACTTGGCAAAGTTGAATCCCAAGCAAGCCCCCCATCGAAAATCCGATAACTACCACATTATTGCATCGCTTTTCTAAATCAACATAAGCATCCAAGACAGATTGAATCCAATGAGTATATTTAGATCTGGCTAGATCCTTTCGAGTTGATTCATGTCCTGCAAGCAGAGGAATCGCTGTTGGCAACCCACATTCATTGAGTTTAGTAACAAGAGAATCAATCTCACGGCGGCTTCCTGAAAAACCATGAATTAGGAGGTATCCTGTATTATGTTTCTTCATTACGAACAAGCTCCTCAAAGCGTTTTTTTATATTGCCAGATTCAAAGGAAGAACAAATTCGCCTTTCCTGGCTGTCGAGGATTCGATAATGCTGGGAGATTAGGTTTTTTTGTATCTTATAACCAAAAGAAGTTTCAATCTCTTCCCACCATACTTTACCGCCAAGAGTTTTAGGATAGTCCCGTTCAGTACTGTCAAAGGCAAGCGCCATAATTACTTCATTGGGCTGGCCGCCAAACATTATAGATAGAATTTCACTCTTTGCAAAAATCGTGCAGAGTGTTACTGCACCCATCCAACCAAGTGTCGACCTGCCTTTTTCAATCTGTACGAGCGTTTTTTTAGACATACCTAGAACTTCTGCCATTTTATCCTGTGAATAATCAAACTCTGTACGAACTAATTTTAGTTTTTGGTCCAGTTTTTTTACAAATTCATCTCTGGTCATCTAAACAACTCCCATATAGTGTAATATTACACTATATGGGAGTTGAGGTCAATAATTAATATATCCCCTAGATTCCCTTATCCCCTACTCCACACCACGCAGGAAATACACCTGGAAACGAACTTGCCGTATGATAACTTACCTTACTCTTATGTTTTCACCTGGAAAGATCAGATGAGGTCGATGCAATAAATGCGGGTTTTTATAAAGTAAACGGTGAACTTGTGGTGCCGTGACGTCACCACCCGATCGTTTTGAACATCTCATCCCTATATATAACCTCCCATTGTCTCGCAAAGGTAGACCCCAAAAACCTAGGGGCTCGTTATCATACAAGAGATCATTAGATTCAAGAACATTTTTGATAAACGGATGCAAATCCTCAAACTTTTCGTGTATTCGTTTTGTCCTGAGTAAAAGTAAGACCCTATAAGAAAAATTTCCCCCAAACAATCAGTTTGAGGGAACATATTTTATCCTTACTTATCACTACATTTTAAGCATTCTTTTCAGTATTTTACCTGAGCTGTTTTTAGGAAGCTCAGATACAAATTCGATTTTTCGAGGTATTTTATAACTGGCAAGATGTTCTTTTAAATATCCAAATACTTCCTTAGAAGTACATTCTTCATTATCTTTAAGAACAATAAAAGCTTTCACAGACTCGCCTCGCAATTTGTCCGTAATTCCGACAACCGCGGCCTCTTTCACCTTCGAATAGTGATATATAACTTCCTCAACTTCCCTAGGATATACATTCAAGCCACCAGCAATGATCAAATCTTTTTTCCTGTCTACGATAAAAATATATCCATCTTCATCTTTCTTCGCAAGGTCCCCGGTATGCAGCCAACCATTCTTCAATGCCTCTTCTGTTTCTTTCTCCTTATTGAAGTATCCTAACATGACATTGTCACCAATGGTTATCAGTTCACCGACATCACCAGCCGGTAGTTCCATATCGCTATCATCAACAATCTTGCATTCAACACCACTAAGCGGCAGACCTATAGAGCCTGCCTTCTGTATTCCATCCAAAGGATTGAAGCTTACTACAGGAGACGCTTCTGTCAAACCGTATCCCTCAACAACTGGGAGCTTCAGGATATCTTTGGCCTGTCTCAGTACTTCCACAGGCAGTGCTGCTCCCCCGGAAATTGCTAAGCGAAGTTTAGGGAAAGTAACGTTATTCTTGCAGGCCTCTAACAATAATACATACATCGTTGGAACTCCCGCAAAAACAGTAACTTCATCATTTAATAAAGATTCTATGACTTCTTTGGGATGAAACTTTTCTAATATCGTAACTGTTGCACCGCTCCATAAAGGGTTAAGAACACAGACTGTAAATCCAAAAACGTGGAACATCGGAAGTACGCACAAATAATTATCATTTACAGTCCCACCAAACGCAATCCGTGACTGTTCAGCATTTGTAACTAGATTTTTATGGGTAAGCATTGCGGCCTTTGGGTTTCCTGTAGTACCGGAGGTATATAATAACGTGGATACGGCATTCTCATCTGTAAAATTCTCAACTGCTTCAACCAAGATTTCAGAAATAGTTCTCTGAAACTCCTCATTCAGAACAATAATCTTAATGTTCAAAAGCTCTTGGAGCGATTCTTTGCTTCGCTTTATTGTTTGAAGAATTGCAGGGTGTATAATCATAAAACTAGCTCCAGAATCGTTAACCAAATATGTTATTTCATCCATGGTAAGCTGTATATTCATTGGAACAATAATTGCTCCATTTTTTACAACACTTAAATAGGAATAGATATATTCAGGTGAGTTCGGACAACTCAGTAGTACTCTTTCTTCTGCCTTGACTCCCAGTTTCAATAATTGACTTGAATACTGATTAACTTTTTTATCAAGCTGTTCATATGTGATACTATTTCCCTTAAATTTTATTGCGATAGAATTGGGATTATATTCTTTCTTATAAATTTTTCCTACCATAATGCCCTCCATAAAACATTAGGAACTTGATCGATTTAATAAAAAAATAACAAAAATAGCAATCGTATTATACTATATATCGCTTCGTATTAAAACGAAATAGGTAAATGACTTTTTTGTTTTTAAACTTTACCATCTTCCTTGCTTAAGAAAAATAATCTTATTCATTTTCATTTCTTCTTCAGCAGTATGACTGTCTCCGTAGGCTGCGTTCACGGAAACAGATTTTCCAAAAAAAAACTTACAATGAAGTAACATCAACGTGCCTCGGGTTCTCGATTTTTCAGTTTAGAAAAAAATATGTCGGTGAAGGAAATGCTCGGGAATTCTTTGGCAAGGTATATCGTCTAAACTAAACTTATTGTATGAACAGAGCTGATCCTATCCCCCTGGCATTAGTCAAACTGCTGCATTACTTAATGCGTTTTTTCTTACCACTTTGTCATCAAATTGAGTTAATAAACCTGGGGCATAGGCAGCTCATTGAAAGAGGCATTTTCATGTGCTATAATGCACTTGCAGTTTATGTCAAAAGCGATAAAAAATACATCATATAGTTTGAAAGGGTTCGGCTTAATGGAAAGTAAACATATTGACGGTGATCGGGACTTTAACCTATTTTTACTGGCAGGGTTGTTCGCCGGGATCGGTGCAGGCATTAATACATCGATATTCAACAACTATTTAAATGATATATTCCGGCTATCCGAGAATGTCAGAGGTTTCCTTGAAGTACCGCGGGAAGCCCCGGGGTTCTTTATCATGCTAATTCTGGCGGTTTTAAGTTTTTGCGGTGATGTGCGAATTGCTATGCTCGGTATGACAGCGGCAGGATTAGGGATGCTTGGACTCGGCCTATTGTCGCCGACCTTTGCGGTTATGATTATCTGGATGATGATGTACAGCCTCGGCACACACATGGTTATGCCCGTCACGCCATCCATCGGCATGTCCCTGTCCAAGCAGAATTCTTTCGGCGCCAGGCTTGGAACGGTTAGCGCTTTCGGCCTGTTCGGCAGTATTGCTGCCTATGTTTTTGTCTTCCTGAGCTTTCACTTCCTGCATATGACTTATCACATTGCCTTTATCGTAGGTGCCGTTTTCTATGTGTTCGCAGCTTTAGCGGTGGGGCTGATGAAGAAAGGTGAACCAAAAGCCAGGAAAGTAAGATTTGTTTTTCGCAGACGCTATATGCTCTACTATGTACTGGCCGGCGTTAGCGGTGCACGGGCGCAGATTTTTCTGACGTTTGCGCCATGGGTGCTGATTAAAGTGTTCGGTGTGCAGCCCCAGATGTTTGCCATCCTAGGAATGATTGTTGCCTTGGTGAGTATCGGCACACGTAAGATGATTGGCAGACTGATAGACGTCCGGGGCGAGCGATTCGTTCTGACTTTGGAGGCCGCTTTATTGTTCGCCATCTGTCTTGGATATGCGTTCTCTGCCGATATTTTTCCCGTTGGCATCGCTGCGGTGATTATCGCCGGCTGCTATGTCATCGACAATTCCATGGCTGCAGTCGAAATGGCGCGGTCAACTTATTTACGGAAGATTGCCGTTGATCTTGCTGACGTAACCCCAACGCTATCGACAGGTGTGAGCCTGCAGCACATCGCTTCAATGATGATTCCCGTTTTTGGCGGGCTTTTGTGGTCGGCTTTTGGATATCAAGCTGTATTTATGGGTGCAGCCGTTATCGCGTTCCTCAACTTTATACTTTCACGCAGAATTAAGATTGAGGTTGATCCCGCCATTAAAGCGAAATAAAACATATTTGGCCAGAAAGTACATACCTATAGATAATTAATAAGCCTTGAGTTACGTAAGATTTATCGTATCTCAAGGCCTTAATTTTTGAGCGATTTCTTGACAAGGGTATCAACTAATTCAATTCTGCCGTTATTTTTACTAACCGCTTGATATAATTCTTCAAATCTTAACAAACTCCTATAAAACCTTATCGTTTTCCAATACTGTTGTATACGGCTAAGGCATCGGTAATATTATACTGTTCCGTTTGGTGATCTCCTTTCGCGCCAGCTGAAATCAGAATATATTCCTGGTTACCTACTTTGGCGAGACTCGCAAGACATAGACCGGCTTCATCGGTATATCCGGTTTTCCCTCCTAAGATTTCCCCACCAATAATATTTTGATTGTTGAGTTCTTCAAATGTGGTACTGTAAAAGGTTATCCCCCGAGGGTGCTTATTCGTGGGTGGTGTTGAATGACGGGATGAAGTAAAAATCTCCCGGAAAGTATCATTTTGTAAAGCATAACTGAGAAGAATAGCCAGGTCTTTGACTGTTGTGTAGTGATTTTCGTTGTGAAGTCCGGTAGAATTTTCAAAATGGGTATTTTTCATGCCAAGTTCTGCAGCCTTTTGATTCATTAAGTTTACGAAATTCTGTTCTGATCCCGCAATCTGATCAGCAAGTCCAATACAGCACTCCGCACCGCTCGGCAGCATTACTCCGTATAACAGATCGATTGCTCTGACTTGCTCACCCGGTAGAAAGCCGGCCATTGATGCATCTGCTCCGTACAGCCCTTGAAACGTAGAATTGGTCAGTTTGATTTCTTTCTTCAGATTAGGTAAATTTTCTATTGCAATAATGGCTGTCATCATTTTAGTCAAAGAAGCAGGATAGATTTTTTCTTCACTATTTTTCTGCATCAGGATGGTATGATCATTTAACCGGATCAGAATCGCATTAGGACTGTTCAGTTTATCCAAGGATATAGAAGCAGAGGGATCGGGTGTTGTCTTTAAAGAAGAATAGGACGAGGTTATATTGTCATATTCTTCTTTAAAGATGTGAGGGTATCCAGGAATAATGATAGATTTATAAACAAAAGCAGCAATTCCAACCATCAACAGAAATGATACAATGTTGCGCATTCCTGATTTTTTCTTTTTTACTTTTCGTACCATATTAAAACAGCTCCTTATTCTATGCTGATATTATTCAACCACAGAACAAGGTGCTATGTTGGAATTCCATCTTATGAACTTCTTAAGTTTTTCTTATGACGGAAGCTTTACTGTAAATGTCGTATTTTCTGTGTTGCTTTCCACAGAGATTGTTCCATCGTGAGCCGTGACAATTTCTTGGGCGATCGCCAAGCCTAACCCTGCTCCACCGGTGTTTGTGGAACGAGCGGAATCTAAGCGGTAAAATTTTTCGAAAATAGTTTCAAGCTTTGCCTGCGGGATTGGATTTCCTTGATTAGTAAACGTTATAACAATAGTTTTGTCCTGCTGTTTAACAGAAATATCAATAACGTTGTTATCATAACTATAGGCTATCGCATTTTTCAAAATGTTATTGAACACACGAGCCAGTTTGTCAGCATCTCCCAACAGAGTGAGGTCGTCAGGCACATTGACTGACACTCGTTTTCCTTGTGGAGTCAACATTGGATAGAATTCATCGGCCATCTGCTGGAGCATGAACTGTAATTTGATTTTTTCTTTATTCAAAACAATCGTTTGAAGATTAAACCTTGTGATCTCAAAAAACTCATTGATAAGCTGCTCTAAGCGATAAGCTTTTTCCAAGGTAATACCGACATATTTTGCCTTCTGTTCTGGAGGCATATCAGGAGCTTCATCCAGAAGACTTAAGTACCCTATAACGGAGGTCAGAGGTGTCTTTATATCATGAGCCAAGTAAACGACTAAATCGTTTTTGCGCTGCTCGGCATCAAGCGCAGCTTTCTTTTGTTTTTCCAAGTTGTTTTTTAACTGATTAAGCTTATTTTCCATAAAATCCAATTCGGGTGATAATTTAATTTCAGCATCGAATTCCGCAACAAGCTTGTCCATTCCAGCACTGACTTCATCGAAATAATTTGTGAACCAGGAAACAGAAAATAGAAAAAGTAATATAACTAAAACTATTAGGATTACAACAAAAAGGATCGTATCCATATTGTTGCGTATCACCAACTGATAGATTTGCTGGGCGTCCGAATTATCAAATCTAAAAGCGCTGACTAATAATCGAACGATACGATCTCCGACATGTCCACGCAGGATAGAGCGCAATAGATAAACAGTCACAGCGGCGGCAACTGTAATCAGAAGCATTTGAAGAAATACTTTTCTTTTTAATTTTGTATAATCATTCCTTCTTTTATCTATCTTACTTTTCAATTTATAGCCAACTCCCCATACCGTTTTGATAGACAACCTAAATAGTGATACTCATTAGTTTATCACTTCTTCCTGATTAAACACTCATTATTTTTCAAATCTTAAGGCATCAATAGGATCCCGTCTGCCTGGGCCTGTTTTAATTTGGCCTCTGCATTGGCAAAATCCAGCTTGGCCTGGTCTAAATCTGACTGAGCTTCCGCCCCGGACTGATAAAGAGTCTGACTTCTGCCGAGAGAAGCTTTGGCATTATCATAGCTAGCCTGGGCCATGCTTACACTGGCCTGGGACTTTTCTAAGTCTTCCTTGGTGGCGCCCTTTTTTAGAGACTCCAAGTTGGCATTCTGGCTATCGAGATTTGCCCGGGCCTCTATCAGGTCAGCCTGCAGGTTACCGGTATCTAATTCCGCCAGGAGTTCACTCGGCTCTACAGTATCACCAACATCTCCGGGGCCCCCTTTCTGAAATTATAAAAGCCTATCCGATTCGATAACTTCATTCTACCGAAGAGGGATAGGCTTTCTTTAAATAATTTCTTATTAATTTCTTAAGTTTTCCTTATGAGGGCTATATTTTTAATTTCACCAGGTTAGTGAACTGATCAATCGGTGTAACCTTAGAAAACGTAACACTACTCAAAAATAAAAATCTCCTCAATTGGTGTTTTTACAACTCGTGAAATATCAATGGCTAATTTAAGTGATGGATTGTACTTGCCTGCTTCCAGTCTAATGATAGTTTCTCTCCGTACTCCAACTAATTGGGCAAGTTCATCTTGAGTCAACTCAATGAGTTGACGATATTTCTTTAAATTACAAGTAAACTTTTCGATGAAACTCACCCCCTTTAATGTTTATCATAATACCAAAAAAGAAAGGCATAAGATATAAGCGTAACCGCCCATCCAAAAGCACAAGTTAAAATAATTAGTTCTTTTGTAACAAAAGGAAATCCCGAACAAAAACCAATAATAAACAAAGTGACTAAAGGAATGGCAGCAGTTTTCAGCTTTGCGTTTTTGCTGTTTTCAAAATAACGCTCATCCTGCATTTCGCCAGCCATTTTTGCTATAAAGTAATAAGCAAAAAAACCGAAAAAACTAAACCAAAATAGCGATAACGGGTTACCCGTTTTAAAATATGTGAAACCTTGAAATCCAAAAAAGCCAAAAAGCCACGCATATTTAATAGATCTTGGAGATGCACTCTTAATCTTCATAATAAAACCTCCCATAGTGATATATTTGTAACTTTGTGACAAATATATCACTATGGGAGCAGGCCGTCAATACATATCGTAAATAAACATCAGATTATTTTATAGCCTAGCTAAAAGTTATTGAATTAATCTTTCTTTCGCATTTTTCTACCTTCACGGAATACATCAAGTAGCTCATTTTAACCCGGAGCATTCAAATAAAATATAGCTTACCGGCTTGATGGCAGACAGTACACCAAGCGCGGGATCATACGTCAAAAGTTGTCTAGATAATATTGGCTGCGATCACAATCAGATAAGAGAAGGGAATCAGTAAAAAGACTGCCGCAAAAGTTCCCAGGGTTTTGCTCCCCACTAAGCCAATGACACATAACCTGAAGTCTTCCTCCGTACATTTCCCGTCAATGACATCGTCCGTCATGATGGATAATTTGGGATCAATCAAAATTGTCATTAAGATGGTGGCAATCCCATTCACAATCGAGGATAAGGTAATGCAGGTCGCTCTCAAATCTGGTTCAATAGCTCCCGCGTAAATGGGAGCCAGGGACCCAATCGTAATCAACGCAACCGCCGCCACATTGGCGACAATGATTCTCTTGGGCAATCTTCCATAACTTAGCTGTTTAACATGTTCTTTCCCCGGCACGGAAACACATTCTTTCATATAGTGAATCCCGGCCTTGGAAAAGCTGTGTAAAATCAATTTCGACAATGACCTGTCTGCAGAAAAAGCCTCTACTCCCTTACAGAGAATTCTTTGAAAGGTGGGAATCAACAAGGCTCCAAAAACCGTCGCCACACCAGAAATTAGAATGATGGCATTAAAAAGGGCTAATAAATCGCCGCTTCCCGAAGCTCTTTCCACATATTTAGTGAGAATGGGAACCTGAAAAGTAACCGCAATCCTTGAGACCAGCATCAGGATATTGAAAAGAGCAAACGATACGGCGATCTTACCCGTCCGAATCCCCACCAAGCGGACGGAGTATGCCAGGGTTCCAATAATGGATATTAGAAAATTAAGCACAAAGACCAGGATGATTTGAATACTCATAACGTCTCCTTCACGTATAATTCTTTCTTTAGCAAAAAATACTGGTAATTCCCTCTCCTTGAAGTCAATCAGAAGCACTTCCCCCAGAACCACTAAAAATAAAAGACCAACATTCTTGTCAGTCTCATGTTGATCAAAAATCAGCTTGGTAAAGTTCTATGTAACATAACTCGATTTACTGACCGGGGTCTCCTCTCCGGTACTTTTGCTAATTATATCTCAAATTACACTAAAATGGAAATCGCTAGCCATTTTTAATCCAGAAATACAAAATGAAGTCCCCTGAGCAGAAGCCTATCTTCTTTCCCTATTCAGAATCACGGTTTTCATCCTGAATGGTTATGAGTTTGAGCTCAGGAACCGGCTCTCCATTTATGAATTGCGCTTCTCCCTCCTGCTGTGCTTTTAAAAGAATATCCAGGGCATCCGCAACTGTGCAACACTGCCTTTGGTACAATGTGAAGCCAAGTATCCCGATGAACGCAGACCAAGAACCTGTTTAGAACTTTGCGAGGCTTGGGCAAGGGGTAAAATTAAAATGCCAACAGCAAAACGGGCAATTTTAGATTCGCATGCAGTAGCGAAAGAGATTGATGATACCGAATATGGTGCTTTGTGCCACGCTATTGGTCATGCTGGAGCCACCGTGCATGTAGAAACACACGCTTTGGGGTTACCTATCTATGAATTAACGGCACTAGTCTTAAAATACGGAAAAGATAACTTTCCAAAACCAGTCAGCGAAAAGATAATCTATTATTCTGACCGCCTATTTTACTGGCAAGAAAATACAGATAAACTTGGATTTGATTGGACTGACTTCTTATTGGATGACACCAGACCTAATAAGGAAAGAGTATTAAGAAAAAAGTTAAAACAATGAGCTTAATCTTTATTTCGCATTTTTCTTATATTGTTTCGTGGTGTAGAAAGATGTGTCTTATATGCAATATAGTGTAGTTAATATTATAGTATATTGATGGTGGTGTAATTCTTACTTACGGTAAAAAAGGATTTTATGTTGCAAAAAAACCAAGGTTGATATGTTACTTAAGCAAATCCCCCGCCACCGCAAACAACGTAAATTCCCTGACATTCTTACCAAAGAGGAAATTCAGGCTCTTTTTGATGCCTGCGATAACTTAAGAGGGAAATGGGTAAAGAGCAGAAAGAAATTCTTTATTCCTGTTAATGTTCTGTCGCGCAAGTTCAGAGGCAAATTCTTGGATTACCTTATGCAGCTCTACGACCAGAACAAACTTGAATTTCACGGAAGCCTTGCATATCTTTCCGTCAGAAAGAACTTTAAAAAGTTGTTATCTCCTTTGTATCGTAAAGAGTGGGTTGTTTACTGCAAGCCGCCCTTAAGTGCTTCCTCTAAACCGGGCCTTTGTTTTTTTGTTCCACTCATTTTATCGTGAAAAATTTTAGTGCAACTATATTGCGTTAATGCATCTGTTTGTAAATCCAAATTTTGCAATCCTGTCGACACTCGTGCATATCCAATTAACACCAAAATCACTCTTTTCACATTTTGAGCTGGTTTCATTGTAACATAAGATGAGAAGGGATTGGTCACTGAACATAGAATAATGAACAGAGTTTTATTACATCTAAGGCGATAAAAAACGCCCCTTTCAAATCAAAAAGAAGCGTGTTCAGAAAAGGACGAGTTTTGAAACAAATAGTAATTTGTACGTTAAACCAGGAAAAGGGAATTTCGTCCTGGCTTAGTCCGCTAAACTGTATTAGTGATATTAAAATGCTGATTCGGATCAAAAGTTAAAATGTTGTCCCTACCCCTAATAGCCATAATAATTTTATTCATAATAATCTACTCCAATATCATCAATCTTCCAATTTCCAACATTATTTTCCCTAATTAAGTAATATGCTCGTTCATATTCTCCACTATTCATAGGTTCTTTTGTTTGATCTTTATACTCAACATAATATTTAACTTTATAGATTATTAAATTCTTTTTCTCAATATTATTTATACGACCACGACCATAACTAAAATAATCATTATAATTAGCCTCTTTTTCTAGGATTTTTATTTCTAAAATTTTAACACTAACCAAATTGTCTAATCTGAAATTTGAATCACTGTATCTAGAAGAATATGACTCTCTTAGCTTACTTAAATTATGATCGTTTTCATAAATAAATGAATCCCTTATAACCTTTTCTGAATCATCAAACCTATTTCCGCCATATTTAAATGAATTGGTATTGTTTGCTTTAATTTGGCCTGGTTGATTATAAATCAATAGTTCAATAAAACTTATTATTAATATAGATAAACCTATAATATATATCAATTTTTTACTAATTTTCATAATAATTCACCCCTTCATATTACTTTATCATAAAAGTGGTTGTGTCCGTAATGGAGTACAGCAGATAAATTCGGAGCTAATTGAATCTGTAAGGGCGATAGAAAGATCCGTTGTTGAATCGAATAAGGCCAGGATAAATAGATGATAGAGGGGAGAGCTTAACTACTCCTCCCCTCTACAAGTAGAGGACTGATAAATAACAAATCAGACTTGATAAATCTGAATTCAATAGCTTCCTCTAAATCCCGTGAACATCTAATACTCTATAACCAGAAAATGTAGAATTATTAGGATAATATACAGAAGCTAGTACATTGTATCGAGCTGATGTATGTGCTGATACATAAGGATATGAGCTCCAACTATCTAAAATGAAAATGTTTCGCCAGGGCATATTAATAGACCATTTACAGACTCTGCGGCAAGGCGCAGATTAAACACCTTGTTTTCCTGATATTTCATATCAAAGCCCGTATTTTCATTTAGAAGCTTCGACTTGGTAACCGTATACACAAAAAGGCAAAAACTCTGGGGCCTTTACTTTTGCATAGTGGTTCCGGTCAAAGTACATCTTGACATAAAAGAATAATCTTCTTTGTGTCCTGCGGATCGGTAGTAAGAATGGGAACAACTGTGTAATTCTTTTTCTTTTCATGTCTGAGACCCCTTTTCAGGAATATAAAAACCTGTCCGATTCGACAATTTTATCTTACCGAAATCAGGCAGGCGATATTGTAATTTCTGCTTATCAAAATCTTAATAAGTGCTTACGAAGCACTTATTCTTTTCTTAAGCTATTGTACACTGACAACGCGTCAGTCAATGTTGACGAGACGCAATGGCCGACGCGTTGCAGTGTACAAAATGTTGCAAATATATGTGTATTCCCGACTTTTTCTTATTACTTTTCGTACCTTAATAAAATAGCTCCTTATTCTGTGCTGATATTATTCAACCACAAAGCAAGGAGCATCTTGGAATTCCATCTCATGAACTTCTTAAGATTTTCTTATTGACGCAGGTTCAAGGGCAACCCTAATTTGTTTCATCACCCTACCGCCGTTTTAAATACAGCTGAAAAGCCCGGTGTAATAAAGGCTGCAGGGGATAGTCCCAAGCACCAATCATTTCACAGGCCTCGCCTCCAAAGCCTAATTTAAATCTCAACAACCCGAACAGGTGGTCAGATTCATCCAGGGTGGGGCTGATGCCTCGAAAATCATAGGTGTGGGCATTAAGCTGATAAGCATCTTGAATCATACGCCACTGGATAGCATGATTAGGGGCCTTCTCCCGTTTTACATTGTTGCTGGCCCCGTAAAGATACCATGAGTGGAAGTTGGAATGGACGGCTAAGGTAGCAGCCAATAATTCCTCTTCGTCTTCAGCCAGATAAAGAGCAATACGGTCTGATGCTTCGACCTTTAATGACTGGTACATATTGGAAAAGTAAGAGAAACTGCGCACCTTGAATTGATCCCGTTCTGAAGTTACCTTCAGCAACTCATAAAAAGCCGGTAAATCCTGTTCTGTCCCGACTCGGACCTTGACACCTAAACGATCAGCCTTTTTAACGTTGCGCCTCCAGTTGGTATGAAAACAGGCGAAGACCTCATCCAAGCTGCGCCCCTTTAAGGGCAGGCGGTAAACATATTCGGGTTGGGACGCAGCGAAACCTGTATCACCTTGCTGCTTCTGCCAACCGATTTGCCGTAATTGCTGCTGCACCTGTTTAGCCGTTGCGTAATTCTCATCAGGCAGCAAATCACGCAAAACTTTACCAGAACTGCCCTGTTCGCGAGCTTGCTCTAAAAACTTTTTAATTGTGGGAGTATACCATTTTGCCTGTACCACAGGAGGGTCGATTTTGACACTGAAAACATGCTTGCTTTTCAAATAAGCAAAAAAAGGTTCAAACCATTCCTTGAGGTTAGGGCTCTGCCAGTCAATAATCGGGCCGCGGGGACAATAAGCCAGGTACCGGTTAAGGTACGGCATTTTCCGGTATAAAACTAAACCACACCCCGCCAATTTGTTATCTGAGGTGAACCATCCCAATAAATCGCTGGTCCACTCAGTTTTGACCTTGGCCCAGGAAGGATACTGCATAAAATTGCCTAAATCTGCTTGAGAAATAAACGAATAATAGGTTTCTTCACTTATTTTGTCTACTTTCAACATCAAGAAAATTACACTCCATTATAAAAACACAAAGCCAAGGGTTACATATCTTTATCTATGCCTGTACCAACAGACTAAAATAGAGTATTATGCGCTTTACCCGCCGAAAAAGGCTTTATATTTTTTAGTAAATTTGGCTATATAAAAGGGCAAAAATAACCGTATTAATTATTTTACCACAATTATGACGTTTAGGCTCCTAAAGCTAGTATTTTCATTTAAAAGCTTCGACTTGTTTCATACAAAAAGTCAAAAGACCTTCGGCAGCATGTTCGCCCTGGCAAGAGAAAGAACAAGCCTGGGAGCCGCAGCGAACAAACCTAGGAAAGAGGAGACCAACCCTAAACAGGAGACAGCAAAAGCGGCATATCCGAGCGCCGGGAATCCGGCGTGTGTGAATGAATCGATAACACCCATCTTATAAGTAGCGGTCTGTTGCCACGGGATGACAAACGCGGAGGATAACAGCACCAATACATAAAAGCATCCTGCCATTGCAACCGATAACACAACGGAAAGTCCTATTTTTCTTGAGCTCATATTGGCTTCTTCCGCCAAGACGGCGACGACCTCAAACCCTGTCATATAGGTCATTGCTGGCAGCATAAATCTCATAACGGAAGGTATTGGCTGCATGTTGGAAGAAAAGGCTGGCCAGAAGTTGGAGGCGCTCCCATGAGAAAAACCAACGACCAGAAGAATCACTCCGATGATGATCATCGCGCTGAACATCACCCTCTGCACTCCTGAGGCAAGACGTATTCCGAAATAGTTGAACACGAAAACTACTATCGTGAGGGCAACTCCGAAGATAAGCTCCGGCAGATGCACGCTGACCCCTGCGATTGTATAGAAGGGCCCTGAATCAAGCTGCGGAATAAGTTTTGCCAGCAAGTAGCTCGACGCGGTAACAAAAAAGGCGATGATCGCCATATAAGCGCCGATCAGTGCCCAGCCCGCGACAAACGATGTTTTTTTGCCGAAAGCCACATAGGCATAAACAACTCCTCCGCCGGCACGGGGGAATATTGTGGCGAGCTCGGCGTAGGACAAGGCGATGAAGATGGCGATAACGGTGGCAATACAAAAACCGAAGATCTCGCCGCCGGCTCCGTATTCCGCAAAAAAGCTGCTGCTGGTATAAACCCAGCTGCTGCCGACAACTGACGCGGCACCTAAGGCAACCAAGCCTGTGAAATCTAAGTTTCTCTTTAACTAGACCATGAAACCACCATTCCTTTCGACGATAAACAACAGTTTATCTGCTGGAAAACACATCTCATATCCGAGACCCCCTTTCAGAACTATAAAAGCCTGTCCGATTCGACAATTTTATCTTATCGAATTAAGACAGGCTAAATTGGAATTTTTGCTTATCAAAATCTTAATAAATTCTTACGAAGGCCTTATTATTTTCCCATACTGTTGTCTACAGCATTACTCACGCTTACGGATTACATAATTATTCCCTTTTAACTCTCTTACTCTTCAATTTTATAGCCAACTCCCCATACTGTTTTGATATATTTAGGATGTTCCGCGCTGTCACGCATTTTTTCCCTTAAATGCCTGATATGAACCATTACCGTATTATTGCTATTGGTGAAATACTTGTCTCCCCATACCTCATGGAACAATTCTTCCGAACTGACCACACGTCCGAGATTGGAACAAAGGACCCAAAGAATGGAAAATTCTGTAGGAGTGAGAGATAGCCTTTTTTCATTCAGCGTACATTCATGGGTCTTCATGTCCAATACCAAGCCAGAAAAGGCAATTAAGTGTTCTTCCTGGTTAGGCACCGCAGAATTATATTTGGTAAATCTCCGGAGCTGTGCCTTTACACGGGCAACAAGCTCCAAAGGGCGAAACGGTTTAGTGATATAGTCGTCTGCACCTAATGTCAGCCCGGTAATCTTATCGATTTCTTCTTCTTTAGCTGTCAGCATGATAACCGGAAAATTATGTTTTTCTCTGATTTTCTGACAGAGAGTAAAGCCATCAATATCCGGCAGCATGACATCAAGTATTGCAAGCTCTAACTGTTCCGACTCAACACACCGAAACGCATCTTGACCATTATAAAATTTGTATACAATAAAACCTTCATTTCTTAAATAAACTTCAATTAGATCCGCTATGGACTGTTCATCGTCCACAATTAAAATATTGATGCTCATAAGTTCTATCCCTTCTTCCTGGATAAACACTCATTATTATAGTACAACAAAACAAAAATTTGTATCATGATAAATTCCTTATGAAAACCTTAAGGTTTAATTAATTAGTATTTTAGTACCAGTATATGGATACGGATATAGAGCAATAATACGAGTAAAAGTGCACCAACAAAAATAATGATTCTATCTAATAGTTTAGTATTAATATACTTATTGCTTAAACCATATAATTTCAGTCCTAGAAGGCCTCCAACAGTATTTGTAATTACATCTATTATGTCTGTCGCTCCAATAGCGAAGATAAATTGAATTAATTCACATGTAAGGCTAAAAATCAGTATTAAAGCTAACTTAGGTAAAAATCCAACTTTTTTAAAATTGACATCCAAAAGCAAGCCAAAAGGAATAAAGATTATAACATTATCTTTCATCTCTCCAAAATTAATCCTTCCATTCGCATTTAAAGGAGCAGCAAATGGATTCAAGTTAAGGCTTCTATGGTGATAATTAAATACTGACAAAATATTGTATTGTAATTTGAATAACACTAACCAAATTAGTATCACTAAATATAAAACCAGCAACCCTCTAAATAATATTTTTACCATACCATCTCCTCTAATTCTTTTTTGTGTATTTTCTCCAGTTGATTGATTGCATGCTGTCATTTTATCTAAACTCCTTTAGTTTTTGTAAATTATGATTGATCCATTTCGATGACTTCATTCTACCAAAATAGCATAGGCTTTTTTTAAATAAGTACTTATGAATTTCTTAAGTTTTCCTTATGAATATAAAAAATATGTTTTCTCAGTCAAGGTATACACTTTTTCTTGTCTGAGAAAACATATTTGATATCTCGTTAAAGCCGATGTTGGCAACACTTTGAAGTTATTCTCTTCTTTGCTTTCATTTTATAATTCAGAATTTTATCATACTATTGATCGAAGCAGGAATCGTTTCTTCATTATTTGGAATTGGCTCCAAACCCAAAATTCTCTTGGCCTTTTCATTACTTACATTGCGGCTCATCCTTAAAAATAGGGCTGCCTCATTCGCTCGCTTATTAAATAAAGCTGCTAAATAAATAACCCAATTGGGTATTTTTATTGAAGAAATTTTTTTCGAAACGTTGGGTTTCTTATTTTTTAACAATGCTGCAATTTCGAGCATAGATATTTGACCATCTGCTGAGGCTATAAATCGTTGTCCATTTGCGTCATTTGTCGCTCATTTTTCACTACCACAACATATTGTGGTCCAACTCTACTATTTCTCCTCCAAACTACATGTCGTCATCAGAACTATATTTCCTTCAATGTCAGCGACCAGTGAAGGTCTCGTCGGTCTCCAACCCAGCCACTTCCGTGTCAATGCATTCGACGTTGGATTGTCACTTAAGACAAACTGGGCAAGCCATCCGAAGTGCTGATAAGCATCTTCAGGGGAAATACTCACCACCGGCAGGTTCTGACGACGTCCTATTGCTTCAGCGATGTCCCGAAATGCTACCTCTTCTTCTCTGACACCATGCAAGCATGAACCAGCAGGGGCAGATTCCAACGCTAATCGGAATAAATTTGCCGCATCAAGTCGATGAACAGCTGGCCAGCGGTTTAATCCGTCGCCGACGTATGCCGAAATACCTTTTTCATAAGCAAGATCAGCCAGACGAGTGGCGAATCCCTGACGGTTTGCATCATGTACACAGGGCGCAAGCCGTACCACAGATACACGCACGCCTTGTGCCGCCATTGAAAGGGCAGCCTCCTCCGAAGCGATTCGGAGTGCCCCCGCGGAATCAGGATCAGTTGCATCTTTTTCCATTCCAAGGTGCCCTGACCTAAGAACTGTAATTACCGAAGTAGTAACGAAAGGTCGATTGGATCCTTTGAGCGCCCTGCCCATTGTCTCGATGGCACAACGGTCTTTTTCGCATGCACCGGCAAGATCTGAGAAGTCGTGGACAAAGCCAGCATGGATTACACCGTCCGCAGCTTCCGCTCCCCTGCGCAGGCTATCAAGATCATCAAGAGAGCCGCGATGTACCTCGGCACCAGCAACCACCAACGCTTCGGCTGCCTTATCCGAGCGGGCGAGCCCGAGCACCTGATGACCTGAACCGATCAGTTCACGAACGATAGCGGAACCGATAAAACCAGTAGCACCTGTAACAAAAACACGCATTATAGAATCCTCCTGAGACTATTTAGTAATAGAGTTAGCCCCTTTTCTTGGCATGCATGAACATTCAGTTCAGCCGGATGGAACACTCTGAACGTATTATAGCCTAAATCTCAACAAGATCATTGCCTGTTCCACGCGACTCATTGCCTAATTCTCCTATAGTGAAGATAGGTACTTTCAGTCAATCTCATTTGCTTCGTTTGATTTTTGAGCCTGCTGATGCAATTTAGCAATGTCTCTTCGCGGCGGATTTCCAAAATAGCTGCTGTAATCCCTGCTGAATTGGGAGGCGCTTGCATACCCTACCAGCTGACATGCAGTTATTGCATCCATTTGCCGGGACAACATGAGGTGCCTGGCTTCTTGCAGACGCAGTGCTTTTTGGTATTGCAGCGGGCTCATGGAAGTGACCTCTTTAAAATGCTTGTGGAAAACAGAAACACTCATATGAGCAAGCCTTGCCAGATCTGAAACTTCCATTGGCTGGTTGAAGTTGTTGCGAAGCCAACCGATTGCCTTTGCGACATGTTGCACACTTGAGTCCGCAAAACCCATTTCGGCAATGTGAACACCGATTGGGCTGCGCATAAGCCGCATTAAAAGTTCATCCTTAACAATTGGAGCAAGTAATTCCGTGTCACTGGGATTGTGCAAGCATTCAACCAGCCTCGTCACCGCATTGATAATACCTTTGTCAGCATCTGTGATATAACCTACCCTCCGCGTTTGCACAGTGTGCAGCCCCTGTGGATAAACTTTGGGGACAAACTCCGCAATTTTTTCCGGGTCGAGGGTCAATCCGATGCCGAGAAATGGTTCTAGAGAGCTGGCCTGTATCGTCTTCAGAGCAACTGGTAATGCAACGGGAATCATGAGCATATGCGACCTGCCGACCTCAAAGGTTTCCTGTCCCAGCCTGACAGCCTTTACTCCCTGCGCAACAATTAACACAGAGGGAAGGTAAAAGGATTTCACCCAATCCGTTCCTATTTTGGAATAGCGTCTGATATGCAGTCCGGAAATGCGTTGGCTAAAGGTGCCGTCGTACGGAGAATGATTACAAATCAAATGTGACAGTTTTGCCATCTCTAAATCGATTGATTCCTCAATTGCCTCTCCCGGTGTCAGTTCTAAGTGATTATCCGTTTTACTCATGATAAAGTCTCCCATAAATAAGTAATTTGGTATCTGTATTCGATGCAATGTAATTACTGAAGCTCATGTTATTAACTTTTTTGTATTTCCAAAGCAGGAAACACTCGATAATCGTCGAATACCCTCCACTATCTGCTTTGAAAGGACAAGATCATATGAATAATGACGCACTCGATCGAATATTGGTGGCCTTTGATACATTTAAACCATACTTTTTAGATCTTTTTGATGAAGATGTTATTATTTCAATTATCGACCATCAAAAATTTCTAAAAACGATTCCTAACCCTAACTTCCCCATAGCTATCAAAGATGGAGATCCATTTACCCAAAGACATCGTGGTATCATCGATGCAATGAACTCTGGAAAGATAACGAACCAGATTATCCCCAAAGAATCCTTCGGCTTTCCTTGTAGGTCTATCGTTATTCCACTTAAGGACGAACATGGGACAATTATTGGCGCAATCACAGTATTAAGCAGTTTAGAAAAACAGGCTGAGATATTAGATGTATCCAACGAATTAGCCAATACTTCGAGTCAAATTACAAATGCCTTACTTCAATTAACCAAGGCGTCCCAATCCTTGGCAGCAAGCAATTCGAATATTTTAGACAACGCAAATGCAACAGCGGAAGAAACTAAGAAAACGGACCATGTGATCCAATTTATTAAAAACATCGCCACCCAAACAAACCTCCTGGGATTGAATGCTTCTATTGAATCGGCAAGGGCTGGAGAAAACGGCCGAGGTTTCGGAGTGGTCGCGGATGAAATTCGGAAACTATCGATCTCCAGTAGTGAGTCGATTAAAAAGGTAGAAGATGTTCTCATCAACATCCAAAGCTCTGTGCTAAAGATTGATAAAAGTATCGAAGAGTCAAATGCAGTTTCTGAAGAACAAACGGCTATGTTAGAAGAAATTGACGCCGCAATGGAAAATTTAAATGCGACAGCTAAAAAATTAGCCGAAATGTCAAGTCGTTTCTAATAGGAGTGCGCTATCCAACGCCATATTTAATGCAAAAGCACCGCCAATCCGCTCGGTGCTCTTTTCTTTGTCCGGTTCATCCATTATTTGCTTTAATAATCTCTTTTAAGGTTACATTTTCATTCATAAATCGTGCATTTGGATTACTTTCTTTCTTTAATCTGATCGCTTTCTGTGGACAAAGGTTTATGCAGGCAAGGCAAAATTCACAATTTCCTCCATAAACCGGTTTAAATCCATCGAATTTTATATTGTCACGGGGACAAACCTTTACACAAGTCCCACAACGATTACAATTAGTACCAATTTGAAAATCTTTATCCGTATTAAAGTTTGGGTTTACTTTGTAAAGGTATTGAATAACTTTTGTCAATAGCGAATCAGATAATGTTTCTCTTCGTATATATAGCTTTCCTTGATTGATGTCACTTAATAAATGGCATAAATTCTCTTCAATATTTTTCTTTTTCATTTTCTGTTTATCAATATTAAATATTGGCAAATAGTTATCAACCATTAGTAAACCATCTGCATATTGAACATTTATATTATTCTCTTCTGCAAAACGCACAAACCAATTAACACCGCCTGCAAGCTTATTCCCATAGGTCATAATGACAAAAATATAGGGGCTCTCGAGGGTGATTTTCTCGACAAATTCGCGGACTATTTTGGGAGCAGCAAATCCATAACAAGGAAATACTAATCCTATTTTTTCATCTTCAAAATGTAGCTGATTGCTTTTTAGTACTTTTGGTATCGAAAAAAGTTCTCCTCCAAATCTTTTTGCGACATCCAAACAGTTTCCAGTAGCGGTGAAATAAAACACTTTCATTTAAGTACCTCCATCAATTCTGTCTTTCACGAGGCTTTATCATTTTGCGTTATAAGATTTGCGTTATAAGGATTAAATGACGTTTCTACAATATCATAATTTTACAATCATCGAATCGTTAATTGTAATTTTGTGAATAAATTATTTATGCTTTAATGATAACAAGGTTCTCACTTCCTCAACTAATTCTTCATTCACTCTGCAGAGAAGAAATTTGCCTTTTTTTTCTGTATAAATCAAATCAGCATTCACCAATTCTTTGATGTGATGTGAAATAGTTGGAGCTCCTATATTCAAAGAACTGATAATATCTGAAACAAAACATTCACTTTCAGTTTGAAAACTAGATTCTTGCATCTCAGCAATTTTAAAATACAATTCTAATCTGTTGGGATGCGATAGTGCTTTAAAGATCTTGGCAGCTTTTTTAGTATCCATAGTTCACTCCACATCATCATTATAAAATTTCGATAACTATCGAATTAATTGTAACTGTAAAAAACATCTCTGTCAATACTGAACTAGACGAAGCAAAAAACCGAACCTTCATAAAAACTAAACAGCCTTCCTAAGTATTAAAACTCAGAAAGGCTTCGGTCGATTAGAAAATTACCAATTATTTCGTGTACGTGGTTGGAAACAATCACGGCAATATACTGGTTTATCACCTGTGGGTTGGAAAGGTACTGTTGTCTCTTTCCCACAACTAGCACAGATAGCGGGAAACATTTCCCTTTGAGGACGAGAGTATCTGCTGTTGGTTCTGCCTTGCGCCTTTTTGGCAGATCGGCAACTTGGACACCGACCAGGTTCATTGGTAAATCCCTTTTCTGCGTAGAATTCTTGTTCGGAAGCAGAGAAGGTAAACTCACTGCCACAATCCTTACATGTTAAAATTTTGTCTTCAAACATAAAAAAACCTCCAAAATTTATTACCCGCGACATGGGAAGTATTTATTGCTTCCAATAGCTTTAGGCAATAGAGGAAGGTTTTCGTAAATCCACAAATACTAACGAGCTTTTTAAGTATAACTACTATGTAGATATAAGTCAAACATTTTAGTGAACCGCCCCCATCTGCACTTCGTTAAGAACGGAAACACTGTTTTTGCCGAAGGATGGGGGCTTCCAGCAAGCCTGAAACGTATGTCTAACAGCATCTTGGTTGAAGATCCCCCATCCGATTGCGTGAATAAATCATCTCTAAGAATTCAACACTTCGTCCAACAAACGAATAGCTTGTTCCTCTCCCAAGCCCTTGACCTCCATAACCTCGCTAACAAAAACCTGACGTGCATTATTCAACATGTTTGTATCATTTGCATCAAGTTTATTTAGTTGGCCTTTACGTGTTAAATCACGGATAATTTCCGCACCTTTATAAATGTCACCACTTTTAAATTTCTTTTTATTAATATCTTTGCACCATCGTTGATTTTCAAAGATAATTGGGTCAGTAGTTCCAAGGTTAAAACCACTGAGTACATTTTCTAATATTTCAGGTTTAACCACCTGACGTATCCCTATATTGACAGCTTTGTCCATAGGAATCATAACATGCAATTTTTCCTGAGGAATATTCAAAATGTAGCAGAGTTTTTTTTCGCCTAAAATCTCTTTTTCTTCAACTGCTTCTACAACGCAAGTTCCATGAACTGGATATACAATCTTGTCGCCAACATTAAATATCATTACACCTACCTCCAGACTATACTCTTAAGTATATCATGAAATCGGAGGAAGTGAAAATATTTATTCTACCATATTACATTTATTTGTGTCAATAATTTGGTGAAAAAGATAATTATCTTCCCATCCAAACCCATCCAACTATGCGGCAACCCGGCAATGACTTGTTCCCCATTCGCCAGTGAACTCGTTCAGCTGAATCTGAACACTCCCACAAGCAATTCCTTTGATCCCTAACCGCAAGGTTAAGTTCAGGTCATAGTTTTGCTGAAGCTTCCAAAATTGAAGTCACCACTTTCTCAATCTCTGATTCCGGTAAAACCTGTGAATGAAGTTCATACTTCAAACCGTTTTTGTATGTAAATATTGCCGCAGGTAAAGTATCATCATTTTGAGTTTTACGAAGTTTAACTTCGGTCCCATCAATTTGTTTGGTATCAAAATTTGATCCTGATATTAACACAGATATTGGGCTTTCAAACGGGCGGTCTCCATAGTACATTAGTACATCCAAACTAGGATGTAATGAATCGGGTGAATATTCTATCGTACATGTCTCTAATTTATCATTCCCATTATAATGTATATTGGATTCTTTCCATTGGAATTTGTATCCCTCTGGAACAACAATATCACTAGGTTGAAGGGTCTTGAAACTTAACTTATCTGATGTAGGAAGATTCCTTTCATCGAAATAAATATTTGTTGGAGGTGTACTCACTGGGACTAAACTTTCGCAGATTTTCTTTAACTCATTAATCGATAGGTTCGTTTTCATGTTCATTAATGTAACCACCACATTGTTCTTAGTAAATTGAATACTATCAGGTACAGTTTCATCCTCAATTACTTTTGCTGACACACCCCCGATCTGAATTTGGGTTTTGGTAGATTGCGGGGAATCAGGTTGATGAATGCTGTTAGAGCATGTTTCAAAGATACATAATTCTGAGTTGGCACCAAATTTGACTAAGTAGATTCCATCATTTTCAATTTCAAGTTCCGAATCGGTCAGCTGATATCCAGCGGTGTAACTTGGAAGTAAAGGGGTAAATGATAAATACTTGTGGTAATCAAAACTTCCGTCCTGTGCAGAAGAAGATTGAATATAGTGGGCTATTTGTTCGCCGGAATGGACATTTGTCACCGTTGATACAGTTTCAACCTTACTGGAAGTACTTGCCTTAGCATTGGTCAAAGTTACGGCGACCAGAACAATTGCTAATGAAACAGCCAATACTGACCACTTTAAGGACACATTTGGGAAATCTTTTATCATTTTGATTCTCCTCTTTATTTGTGAGCCTGAACCCGACAAACTTGCAAGGCCAGCAATCTTAGGCGTTTTTGAGTTACTCTCCGCTAACTTGATGAGTGTATTGGCATATTCTTTAGGAGCGTCAACTCCTATATATTCCATTGCCTTTGCATCGCAAGAAATTTCTTGATCTTCCCGCATTCTATAAAAGGCATACCAAAAGATTGGGTTAAACCAATGAACAGTTAATAATCCCTGTATCAACCAATTGACCATAATGTCTCTCCGCTTTAGGTGTAATAGTTCATGTGTGAAAATATGGTTAAGCTGCACTGGTCCAAATTCGTCCAAAACCCCAACCGGAATTAAGAGCTTGGGATAAAATAATCCAAAAAGTGAAGGAGTTGTTACCACTTTCGTTAAAATTAAAGGAATTGATCCCTTCAGATTTAACTTTTGTTTAGCCTCATCAAAAGCTGAAAGCAACTTTGAGTCATTTACAGATTGGTCCTGTATTCGATGAGCGAACCTTCGATTAACAGATATAGTAACAATCAGTAAGAATGCAATACCCATAATCCATATAAGGATTGGCATACTATATGTAAGCGGTGAGGTGCCAATTGACTCTATTATATTTTTATACCGATATTGAAATACTTCGGAATTTGCAGCCTCACCAGAATTATCTTTGGCAATAGCAACTGGTTGAAGTGAAGTAGATATCAATTTGTTTGAACCGCTAATACTTTCAGGAACAAACCCCGGGGAAGTTTTTACACCAATATTTTCAGATGATCCTTGTACGTCTAATTTAACAAGATTGTAAAGACTTAGGGAACTTTGAGGTGTCCATGGCAAAAGTAACCCGACAATCACAACCGACCATAATAAATAATGCAAACGTGCACTAATCTTAGTTTTAAGAACGGTTTTTACTAGCAATAGAAGAATAATCAAAACACTAACCTTCGCCGAAGTCTGCCAAACCCAATCAAAAAGACGAATCAAATTTGGATGTAGTGGCAGCACCATCATCCCTCCCTTTCTTCGAGGATGCACTTGAGTTCTTTAATATCATCCTCAGATAATTGTTCATCACTTACCACTCAGCTTCCGATACCTTCGGTGTCGCAGGCAATAATATACCTCCACAATCCAAGTTTACATGTGTAATTATTATTACATATGTAAACATATCAGTCAACAATAATTTCCATGCATATAAATTAATTCTAAATTAATTCAAAAGCCAGAGAGTAACTATAAACTCTCTGGCTATGACCTACCTAGCAGTATTCTAAATCAATAACTGTCTCAACATACCGCTTCGTCTTATTGACCCGCTAATCTCCTGTAGCTTTCCAGTCTTTCAGCCGAATCCTTTTCGGTTTTTTCAAATATTGCCTCGGCTACCTCAGGGAATTTCTTCTTCAGGGAAGAATAACGCACTTCTCCCATCAGGAATTCTTGTAAGTTCAACGTTGGTTCTTTGGAATCCAACGCAAAGGCCTTTTTGCCCTCATCCTTCAATTGAGGATTGTAGCGATACAGCGACCAATAACCGCTTTCTACGGCCCGTTTAGCTTCCAACTGACTACATCCCATACCCACCTTCAGCCCATGATTAATGCAAGGTGCGTAAGCAATAATTAAGGATGGCCCCGGATAAGCTTCTGCTTCAGCGATGGCTTTAAGAGTTTGATTCTTATCAGCGCCCATGGAGATTTGTGCGACATAGACATGTCCATAACTCATGGCCATCATTCCAAGATCCTTTTTCTTGGTACGTTTACCGCTCGCAGCTAACTTAGCCATTGCCGCCGTGGGCGTAGATTTGGAGGACTGCCCCCCTGTATTGGAATAGACTTCGGTATCAAAAACCAGAACATTCACATCTTGACCAGATGCCAGGACATGATCTAAGCCGCCAAAGCCAATGTCATAAGCCCAGCCATCCCCACCAAAGATCCATTGGGATCTCTTGACCATAAAATCTTTATTCTTGTAGATTTCATTAAGAAGAGGATTATTACCCTTATTTTTTTCCAGTAGGGCGATGAGTTTATCTGCTCTGCCACGAGTGCCTTCACCTTTCTCAATATGTTCCAACCACTCGTCACAGACAGCGTTGAATTCTATTCCAATATTTAATTTAACCGCTTCTCTGATGTCCTGGGCTAATTTCGCCCTAACTTGATTTAGGCCTAGTAACATGCCTAGCCCATATTCGGCGTTATCTTCAAATAACGAATTACCCCAGGCTGGTCCATGCCCGCTATGATTTTTGGTATAAGGCATAGATGGTGCACTAGCGCCCCAAACGGAAGAACAACCTGTAGCATTGGCAATCATCATCCTGTCGCCAAACAATTGAGTCACGAGTTTAGCATACGGAGTTTCGCCACACCCTGCGCAAGCACCAGAAAATTCAAGAAGTGGTTGCTCAAATTGACTACTTTTTACAGTAAGCGTATTTGAGGGATTGACTTTTGGCGATACAGTCAGAGCATAATTCCATAACTCAGCTTGCTCAATTTGGGTTTCGAGGGGCTTCATTTCTAAGGCTTTTTGTTTGGCTGGACAAATCTGGGCACAGTTTCCACAGCCTGTACAATCGTAAACTGAAAGGGCCATGCGAAAGTTCAAACCCTTCGCACCACTGGCGGCAACACTTACGAAACCTGCAGGAGCGTTTTTCATTTCTTCTTCATTGATCAACACAGGTCTGATAGCAGCATGGGGACATACATAAGAACATTGATTACACTGAATACAATGTTCCGGTATCCAGCAAGGAACATTAACGGCAATACCGCGTTTTTCAAAAGCCGCAGTACCCATTGGGAAGGTGCCGTCTTCCATACCAACAAAAGCACTAACCGGCAATTGATCACCTTCTTGCCTGTTCATGGGAATCAAAATATTTTTAATAAATGTTGGCACGTTATCCTCAGTCCTGCTTTTATCTTGAGCCTTTTCCCAGGAAGCGGGAATACTAATTTTCACGATGCCTTGCACCCCTTTATCGATGGCATCATGGTTCATCTTGACAACTTTTTCACCTTTAGCGCCATAGGATTTTACGACAGCATCTTTCAAGTATTTCACTGCATCTTCCACGGGAATAATATTGGCAATCTTGAAAAAGGCAGCCTGCATGATCATATTAATTCTTCCACCCAGACCAACTTTTTGAGCGATACCAATCGCATCTAAGGTATAAAAATTAATATTCTTCTTGAAAATGTAACGCTTCATAGCTGCCGGTAGATTCTCATCCAGTTCTTGCTCCGTCCAATTACAATTCAAAAGGAAATTTCCGCCCTGCTTTAGGCCTTCTAATACGTTATATTTATCGACATATGACTGGTTATGGCAAGCGATGAAATTCGCTTTATTGATCAAGTAAGGAGATTTTATGGGGCTTTTACCAAAGCGCAAATGAGAAATGGTAACACCACCGGATTTCTTAGAATCATAAGCAAAATACGCTTGGGCATACATATCGGTATGATCGCCAATAATGGCAATAGCACTTTTATTAGCGCCAACTGTTCCATCCGAACCGAGTCCCCAGAATTTGCAAGCTGTCGTTCCAGGCGCAGTGGTATCGATATCTTCACCAAACGGCAAGGAGGTATTCGTAACATCGTCCACAATACCCACGGTGAAATTGTCCTTGGGTTGATGTTGATTCAGATTTTCGAAAATTCCCTGAATGTGGCCGGGAACAACATCTTTGCCGCCAACGCCACAGCGCCCGCCAACGATTGTCGGCTGCCATTCTCCTCCATAAAATGCTGCTTTAACATCCAAATACAGCGGTTCTGCAAAAGCCCCCGGCTCTTTCGTTCTGTCCAAAACCGCAATCTTTTTCACAGTTTTAGGAATGTACTTTAAGAAATGCTTTAAGGAAAAAGGTCTGTACAAATGAACCGTCAATAGACCTACTTTCTCGCCATGAGCATTCAAATAATCAACAGTCTCCTCTATAGCTTCGCATACCGAACCCATGGCTATAATCATTCGTTCGGCATCAGGGGCACCATAGAAATTGAAAAGATGATAATCCCGACCTGTAAGTTTATTGATCTCAACCATATAGTTTTCAACTATCTCGGGAAGAGCTTGGTAGTACCGATTGGAAACTTCTCGCTGCTGAAAATAGATATCCGAGTTTTGGACTGTCCCTTTTATAACCGGATGATCAGGATTTAGTGCTCTTCTTCTAAAATCATCGACAGCATCCTGATCGATTAGTTGAGCCAATTCATCATAGTCAAGGACTTCTATTTTTTGCATTTCATGAGACGTCCGAAACCCATCGAAAAAGTTCAAAAACGGGACTCGTCCTTTTATAGCGGACAAATGAGCTACTGCCGCCAAATCCATGACTTGCTGCACACTGCTTTCAGCGAGCAAGGCAAAGCCGGTTTGGCGAGTGGCCATTACATCTTGATGATCACCAAAGATAGAGATCGCATTTGCTCCAAGCGCTCGAGAACTGACATGAAACACTGCAGGCAAAAGTTCACCCGCTATTTTATACATGTTGGGGATCATTAACAACAGACCTTGGGATGAAGTATACGTCGTCGTTAACGCGCCGGCATGCAAGGAACCATGTACGGCTCCCGCTGCACCTGCTTCTGACTGCATTTCAACAAGTTTTAGCGTTTGTCCAAAAATGTTTTTACGACCTTGGGCAGACCACTCATCCGCATGCTCTGCCATATTTGTGGACGGGGTAATGGGATAAATAGCCGCTACATCGGTAAAAGCATAAGAAATGTGAGCTGCAGCTGTATTGCCGTCCATCGTTTGCATCGTTCTTGTCATGAAAATTTGTCCTTCTTTCGGTTCGTTCTGATTTTGAAAATAAAATAGAGGTTATGGATTGATTCATAACCTCTCTGGAAGATGTTAAATCACGACCATGGGGATTCTATTTAGCAACCTCTTGTGCGGTCTCTGATTCTTGGTTTGTCTGTCTTTTTCCCATGCCAAAGGCATAATAACCCACAATGACAATCAGGAGGAATACTGCTCCCACAATTAATGATAAATGAGTATCAGGATTGAACCACATTCCAACCAAGACGAGTGCCAAAAATATAATGGTGATATAGTTGCTGATCGGAAATAAGGGAGACTTAAAGGGATGATCATTGATTTCATTTTTCCATTTTTCCCTGAACTTAAATTGACTGAAAGCTAAGGCAAACCACGGAACCATTCCAGGAAGAATGCTGGCACTATAAATATAGATAAACAATTTTGAATTTGGAGCTATGACATTTAGTAGAACTCCCAGCAATAGACAGGCAATCGTTGTTGCAATACTATTTCTGGGCACACCACTTTTAGATACTTTGCCAAAGAATTTGGGTGCTTGGCCATTACTAGCTAAGGTATAGAGCATTCTTGCCGCACTATAAATCCCACTATTACACCCTGACATAGCTGCTGTGAGGACAACAAAATTAATGATACCTGCAGCGGCTACAATACCTACTTTAGCAAAGGTCAACACAAAGGGACTACCTAGTATACTAATTTGATTCCAAGGATAAATCGTGACAATAACAAAAATAGCACCCACATAAAAGATCAAAATACGCCAGATGATATTTTTAATGGCTTTTTGCAGCGTTCGTTTAGGATTTTCCGCTTCACCTGCTGTAATCCCCACCAATTCTACGCCTTGGAAGGCTGCCGTTACGATACAGAGGGAAAATAAGAAACCATTGATTCCACCAGCGAAAAACCCGCCATGGCTCCAGAGATTTGAAAGGCCAATGGGATGACCACCGTTACCTAACCCGAAAAAAATCACCCCTGTACCAATAACCAGCATAAAGACAATTGCGATGACTTTGATCATGGCAAACCAAAATTCGAATTCCCCATAATATTTCACTGCAGCTAAATTTGCAGCCGCAACGATTCCTACCCCTATCAGAGCCGGCAGCCAGTGGGGAATGCTCGGAAACCAATAGTTTACATAAATCCCGATTGCTGTAACTTCCGACATCCCCACCGTAACCCATAAGAACCAATAACTCCAAGCGGTCATAAATCCAGCTAAGGGACTTATATACTTATTCGCGAAGGTAGCAAAGGAGCCAGTCACTGGTTCGAGAAACAGCATTTCTCCCATGATGCGCATGACAAAAAACATAATAATCCCAGCCAAGGCATAGGCCAGTAACACAGAGGGCCCTGCCCATTTTATAGTACTCGCCGACCCCATAAACAAACCAACGCCAATCGTACCTCCGAGTGCAATCAATTCAATATGCCGAGCCTTAAGTCCTCTGGTTAATTGTTTTTCTTGCATTATTACACGTCCTTCTTATCGAATATTTACCTTATACTGACGTTGTTCCATTAATTGCTTAATAGTCAGAATTTGTTCCTCATCTGCGGTTTCCAGTTCCAACTCCACTCTCGCACAACCCAATGCCACATCTCTATTTTCCCTGCTATGTGTAACAGCAAGTACGTTCGCGCCTGCATTAGCAACTAACTGCAACAGTTGCCACAGCTCTCCCGGCTTGTCCGAAATAACGGTATCAAAAAACACCTTTCGTCCAGTCTTAACGAGTCCCTTGTTAATGATGCGCGTCATAGTATTGACATCAATATTTCCACCACTGATTACGGCTGCTATCTTACGGTTCTTGTAGTCAGAAAGCCTATTCAGGACAGCAGCAATACTTGCAGCACCAGCACCTTCAGCGACAGTCTTAACCTTTTCGAGTAATAATAAAATTGTACTCGCTAGCTCTTCTTCATCTACTGTAACGATATCATCGACATAACGCTGACAGATATCAAAGCTCAAATCCCCGGGAGTTTTGACAGCGATGCCATCAGCGATGGTCGGGATTCCGTCAACAGTCATTACGTGCTTCTGGGCGATTGATTCCGCCATGCCAGGGCAATTTTTAGTCTGTACTCCGATGATTTTTATTTTCGGGTTTAATTCTTTTATAGCCACAGCCATCCCGGAGATTAGTCCACCTCCACCGATTGGCACAACCACCACTTCTACGTCGGGCAGATCCTCTAAGAGTTCTAAGGCAATTGTTCCCTGCCCCGCCATGACCAAAGGATCATTAAAGGGGTGAACGAAGGTGGCGTTTTCTTCCGTCTGAATTCGTTTGGCCTCTGCATAGGCATCATCGTAAATATCGCCAGATAAGACTACGTTTGCTCCATACCCACGCGTAGCAATCACCTTGGACAACGGCGCATGCCTTGGCATGACAATGGTTGACTTGATACCGAACGTGGTTGCTGCAAGGGCTACCCCCTGGGCATGATTCCCTGCGGAAGAAGCGATGACTCCGTTTTTCTTTTCAGATTCACTTAAATTGGCTATTTTGTTGTAGGCCCCCCTGACTTTAAACGAACCGGTACGTTGGAGATTTTCCATTTTTAGATAAACACTATTGTCGCTCATCTCACTGATGATATTGGAATATGCCAATCCCGTTCTACAAATCACGCCATTTAGTGTTTCTCGAGCTCTTTGTATTTCTTTCAATGAGACCGACATTTCATCACGTCCTTATTTGTTTTGGTAGTATGCAACAAGTTCAATTTCTACTAAAGCCCCTTTCGGTAAGCTGGCGACACCAACACAAGAGCGGGCTGGCAACGTTTTCTTAAAGTATTGTTCATAAACTTTGTTTACAGCAGCGAAATCCCCCATGTCGAGAATAAAAATAGTGGTTTTTACAACATCATCAAAGTCTAGCCCTGCTTCTTGAATAACCTGTTTTAAGTTTTCCATGACCTGTTTGGTCTGAGCTTCAACTCCACCTTCGACAAAAACACCCGTTTTAGGATCAATGGGGATCTGACCCGATGTGTAAAGATAACCTCCAGCCTTTATAGCTTGGGAATAAGCACCGACAGCTTTAGGAGCTTTTTCTGTTTTGATCGCTTCGTTCATTATAATTTCTCCTTGTCATTTTATTTGTACCCTATAATCTATATTTCAATCAGAGCAACCACTACTTACAATACAGTGTTTTTCGTCGCTACACTGCTGCAATCAAGGGAACCCTGAAAGGAAGCAAAACCATTTAGAGATAAGTAATTCAATTTTATTTATTAGCTAAATATCTATAAATTGTGCTTTCCGACGTCTTTAAAGTTGCAGCAACCTTCGCAATTGCACCTTTTATCTTGAAGATTCCGTCTTCACGAAGCTCTTGAACAATCGCACTTTTTTCTTCGCTTGACATTCTTTCTGCAGAAATCTTGTACTTGGTTATAATGTTCTTTACTGCATCATCAACCACGCTGTCCAAAGACGTGCTTAATGATTCTTTTACTTCTTCTGTGTCATCCATACGAACGACATTACCCAACATTGCAGTTAAGGGAAATTCAGTTGGAATTTTATTAATAAGATCATCGGGAGAGTTTAAAATATTCACACAGAGCAATCCGATCAATTCACCCTTTGCATCTTTAATTTTATAGGTCGAAGATATTAAATTTTCGCCGCTTGCAGTACGGCTTCGATAATTCACAAGGGCATTTTGATTCAAAAAGGTCTTATTTTGTAATAGTTTAAATCCTAGATCTGTTAAAGGGCATCCTATATACCGCCCACTAATATATCCATTACGAATTGCAATCACAGAGTTTTCCACATCTATGATATCGTGCAAAAGCACTTCGCAATGGGGACCGATGATGTCTGCAATAAAATCCACGAGGGGAATATATAAATTCAGCACCTCTTTATAGTCCATAAATTCATCTTCTTTCTGTAATTCTGTATATTTCATATATTCGCGATATAATAAGAATTTCCTCCTATAATAATAATTTTTTATTATTTTTCGCAGCTTTACCTTACTCCTTTCTTCTTGATAAAAAATAACTCGCATAAAGCGCTGATCTTACACCTGCTGCCCTTCCAAGAACAATAGAAAAACCGGGGCTGCGGCCTCGGTCCTTCTATTGTTTTGGATATCAGAAATTTAGTATTCGTGACTTCGTATTTTTTGCACAAATTGTCTGAAAGTTCGGCATCTATTTATAGGTGGAGTACTACAGTCAATTTCCCCAAAGCGAAGCAAGATTAACCCTTGCGGGGTCTTTGCTTCGGCATTTTGCTTTTAAATGAAACTATCCGAAGCAATTATATTTGACATATGACACAAACATTGAAGATAAGAATATAAATTAGTATATTCAAAATATTTAAAAAATAGGAAGAGGAGGAACTAACTGTGCCTGAAACAAAAAAAGTTAAGGAGTTAATGGTTCCGGTTTCGTCTTCATCTGAATATCCCATAGTCTATAATACCGATACCTTAAGAGACGCCATAAAAATTTTTAAAAACTATTCAGGGGAGAGTAAAAAGCATCGTTCCATTATAGTCTTAAAACGTGAAGGAAATGAGGAGAAACTTGCAGGTATTTTAACAGTACGAGATATACTCAATGCCATAAAAGCAAAAACACTGAATAATACTGATGACGCTGAGAATTTTCCAGCGTCTTGGGGAAACTTTTATCGTAAGAGTTCCTTAGGTTATAGCGTTAATACTAAAGTTGGAGATGCAATACGCCCACTAGTCACTGAGTTTGTTCATTTAGAGCAAAATCTTTCTGAAGCAATTCGAATAATGATGACTAAAAAAATCAATATACTGCCAGTATTTGAAGGAGGAAAGCCGATAGGAATTATTAGGGCAATTGACATTCTGTATTATATCGAAGAATGTTTGTAATTGAGAGTTATATCCCCTAGGGTATTGACATATGCCCCTATTGTCATCAACGCTATTACGGCATATGTCAATACCGTTATTCTTATTACTGTGAATACCAAGAATAATTAATTCATTTGTCTATGACGATTTCATAAAAATAACCCGCTATTAACCAATTTTGCAGCTTCAATACACTGCTATCCATTCCGTAACATGTATAGTCTTAATTGTTTCCGCACCCGAGTATGAAAGTTTCCAATTACATATACAACAATCTAAAAAAAATATGTTTCCCCACATTCCTCTAAAAGTGTAAAGAAACATACTTAATTTTTTCGCTAAAAGCACAATTTATTGTGTTTAGATAAAATGGTCCACACATGAATACCTTAATTGCACGATGATAAAACTTGTCATAAAGCTTAATTATGTAGCAATTTAGTCTTTAATATAATTCAAATGTAACTTATTAAATTATTTTGTTAGTTAAATAATTCTGTGGCTTTCCTAGCAATTCTTTCCCCAAATATTTTAGCTCGTTCCTGTTGCCCATCATCCCCATCTTTAATGCACACAGCTCCATAATGAATGAAAGGCTGACCCTCAGCAACACCTGAGGAGTAGACTAACATACCTTTTACTAACATCTCGGCGATCATTGAGAGTTCCGCTACCTCTGCACCACCACCAACATAATTTGCCGTAGCAAAAACAGCCCCAAGTTTTCCGCTAACATTTTTAGCTGTCTCTAACCATTGCTTTAATTGCCATGCAAAGGTTCCCGCAATCGTCGGCGATCCAAAGATAACTACTTTGGCTTCGTTCAAGAATTCATTGTCAATTTCTTCGATCGACATACTTTTGACATCAACTTTATCGATTTTCTTTGCACCTTCAGCTATTAAATCTGCAACTCTTCTGGTATTTCCGGTCTTACTATAAAAAACTATAGCCATTTTCATAAAAAGCCCCCCCTCCTTTTAAACGCAATTTTAACATTGTTTCCGCTGTTTGGAAATAAATTTATAAATTAACCGTTTTAAAGTGTGTATTGTACCATAAACTACTATACTGCCTCCTTTGTTTTGTTCTTTGGCCTTATCATATAGAGTTGCTATTATCTTTTTATATTGCTTCAATATTAAATTGGCTAATTACGAAAAGTAGTTTATGTATCTCTTTTTGAGTTCGGATTTATATTTATACTAAAATCCAAGCACTTAAAAAGCAATATTCCTTGATTATCAAGACATTGTGTACTTTATGTACTATTTTAGAATTTGCTCAAGGGAAAAACAACCATAATAAAATATTATTTGACAGATACGTAATTTAAATATGACATAGCCCTAGGTATTGTGTTATTCTATATCTAAAGAGCAAATCAATGAAATTAAGGGGGAATTTTAAATGCTATCAGGAATTTTGAGTATTATTCTAATGATTGCTATTTACGGAGTTGTTTTTATAGATTATAGGCAACAGCGCACATTAAAAACTACAAATGGAAAAAATATATTAACTAGAAAAAGAGTATTTAAATTAAATAAGCGCACTGCCTAAGAGGTGAAGATTTTGAATAAATTATTTTTCAGATGTACTCAAGCTAATGTGTTTAAATAACAGCATTAGCTTTTTATTTTTATGCATTAGCTTAATTAACGAGCATTTCCAGATGAAAGGCTCCGATAATCTTGAAACTAATAATTTTACGATGTTCTATAGATATCATAGCGTCCGAATGTCACGATAAAACATTACAAGGGATTTACGGACCGAAGAAATATCCTTCACTATGGGAAAAATCAGCCTTCAGCATCATGAGTTTTCAGAATAGTCAGCATTTAGCGTATTTATATAAATACAGGAGGTTGTTTAAATGTTTTTTGGTGTGCTGGGAATTATTTATTATATTTTTTCTTTCTTAATTGCGTTTTTGATTATAACAACCCCAATAATGCTATGTCTGGTGTTCTACAGTTCATGTTTAAAGGGAACTTTTACTACGATTCATTTTAATTATGAAGCCATCCTTCCGAATGTATACCTTGATGTATTTTCACAAAGTTGGATACTTCAATGGAAGAGATAGTCAATGGTTTATTTCAAAAAAATGACGTTAAGACTTTGCCTTAACGTCATTTTGCCGTTTCAAACATTATTTCATTCTTTCGTAATCAAACGCAACGTAAAAAAATATAAACCACACCCAATAAATTCGGACTGTGTCATAAAAAGCGCCGACCTTTCTATAGCCTTGAATTAATCTAAAAACGCAAAAGAAGAGTTCCTAAATGTCGCTGTTTTAGGCGTTTTGTTTTTACAGACTTAGTCCCAAATTCTCAAGAATGTACATACCTTAGTATATACGTATATACTGTTACACCAGAAATACAAAATAGGTAATGCAATAATACTCTCTAAGAAACCTTTCCCCCAATATACGCTTTAAGAAGGTGATGATCATCAAGATTGGTATACCAAGAGCGCTCTTATATTATAGATACAAGCATCTTTGGGAAAGTTTTTTTAATGAACTGAAAATTGACTATATTGTAAGCCCGGATACTAACAGAGATATTGTTCGAAAAGGTATAGCCTATGCTATAGACGAATCGTGCTTGTCCTCAAAAATCTACCTAGGGCATGTCGAATGGTTAATCGATCAATGTGACTATATTCTTGTGCCTCGTATTTCAGGCTACGGCAGTGATGGAACGGTGTGTTCCAAGTTCCAAGCCATATACGATGTTGTGGCCAACACGTTTAGAGATAGAAATGTCAATTTATTATCTTATAATATCGACCCAAGAGTCGCCGATTTCGAGATGGTCTCTTTTCTGAAAATGGGTAAAATCCTCGGAAAAAGGAAATCTCAATGTTTATACGCCTACCTTAAAGCTAAACAAGTGCAAAACAATGCACAATTATTAGAGATAAATGAACAGGAACGTTTACTAAATATAAACAAACTTAAGATACTACTGATAGCACACCGCTATAATATCTCTGACAAGTATATTGGAGAGCCAATTCTAAATTTACTGCGTGAGCAAGGAGCTGTTCCTATCATTGGCGATATCGCCCCTAAAAGAGAGACTCTAGCCAAATCTTCCGAACTTACTGAGACATTACCCTGGACCATTAATAAAGAGCTTGTTGGCTCCATACCCATTTTTAAAGATAGAGTCGACGGCATTATCCTTATAAGTACCTTCCCCTGTGGGCCAGATTCTCTAGTAAGTGAAATCATTATCCGACGGGTCACTGATAAACCTATCCTCAATCTCATGATTGACGCACAGGAGGGAAACATCGGAATTGAAACCCGTTTAGAAAGTTTTTTAGATATTATTCGGTTCAAAAAGGATGAGTTCTATGGAAAAGATTAAGGCCAGCTTTCCCCATCTAGGAAATTATTATGCTCCACTAGAGGTCTTATTCACTGAAGGATTCAGTGTAGAATATGTTGTACCACCGCCCATTACCAAAAAAACATTGGCCCTGGGAAGCCGTTACAGTCCGGATTATGTTTGCGCTCCTTTTAAATATAACCTTGGAAACTTTATTGAGACAATTGAAGCCGGTGCCAATACTCTTGTCCAGACGGGCGGTGTATGCAGACTGCGCTATTATGGAGAGCTTCATGAGCAGATCCTTCGTGATTTAGGTTATAACGTAAGATTTGTGAACATGGCCAAGGTTCAGGACAGAAACCCCATTTCCTTTTACAACGGATTAAAGGAAATAAACCCCCAGATGTCTTTAAAAAAAATATCGCAAGTCCTTCCTGTTGTATTGAAGATGATTGAGTATATCGACGAGGCAGAAGACTTCATCCGAAGGAATGTCGGATTTGAAAGAATGATAGGGTCTTTTGACAAAGTCCATGATTCCTTTTTAAACGAACTTCGAACTGTCCGCACCAAAAAAGATCTGAAAGAGACTTATCAAAATTATATGAAACTTTTCAGGGCAATTGAGGTAAACAAGCCTGCACGTCCCCTTAAAGTGGGGATTGTCGGAGAATATTATACGATTATGGAGCCGTTCAGTAATTATTATATTGAGAAAGAACTCGCGCAGCTTGGTATTGTCGTCGATAGATGGATGAATGTTTCCAACTCATTGCTTCATTATCCCAAAAAGCAGCTTAAAGAAAATATTAAAAACTATGCCAAGTATCCGATGGGGGCTACCAGCATGGCAACCATTGACAGAGCACTGGAGTTTGCTAAAAAGGACTACGATGGGATCATTCATGTCAAATCCTTTGGTTGTACACCGGAAATTGATGCCATTCCAGTTCTACAAAATATCAGCAATGATTTTAAAATTCCAATTCTCTATCTTTCCTTTGACACACAATCAAGCGAGACCAGTTTTAATACTCGTCTCGAGGCTTTTTATGACATGATAATCATGAGAAAGGACACTAAGAAATGAGCAAGGCATATTTAGGAATTGATATCGGCTCCATTTCTACCAAAGGGGTGGTCATCGATGAACACAATAAGATTAAGGCAAGTGAGTATCTGTGGACAGAGGGCGACCCCCTAAAAGCCGTTAAACGACTATTGTCCACCTTAAAAGGGCAACTTGACAACACTGACGAAAAAATTGTTGCCGTCGGCACCACAGGCAGTGCCCGTAAGCTGATTGGGGCAATGACGGACGCTGTCGTTATTAAAAACGAGATAACTGCCCACGCCATCGGAGCAATGTCTCTTCATCCAAATGTTCGCACGATTATTGAAATAGGCGGACAAGATTCTAAAATAATTCTGATCGAAAATGGTATTGTAATCGATTATGCCATGAACACTCTTTGTGCAGCCGGAACCGGTTCTTTCCTGTCAAGCCAGGCACAGCGTCTTCACATTAATATCGAAGATTTTGGGCAAATCGCTCTGCAATCAAGTAAACCAACACCCATTGCTGCTCGTTGTACTGTTTTCGCAGAATCTGATCTTGTGCACAAAGCTCAAATCGGCCATAAGAAAGAAGATATCGTTGCTGGTTTATGCAAAGCTGTCGTTACCAACTATCTTAATAATGTTGGTAAGGGTAAAAAGATTATCGATCCAGTTGTGTTCCAAGGCGGCGTAAGCAAAAACGTAGGCGTCATTAAAGCTTTTGAAGAATCGCTTGGGATGCCTGTCATCGTCGATCCTAACAGTCATTTAATCGGTGCCCTCGGTGTAGCAATTCTGGCAAAAAAAACAAATATCGAAAAGGATTTCTTCTTTGGCATTACTGAAATCGAATTCAAAACCATAGGTTATGAATGTAAAAAATGTTCCAATACTTGTGAAATTATCTGCATTTACAAAGAAAATGAAATTATCGATTTCTGGGGAAATAAATGCGAAAAGGGAGCAATCCGGAAATGCCCTTCCAATGCATCCTATCCTCAACGCTCCCTACATGAATGAATAACTTATTTATTCATTCATCTATACTTTTTAACGAAAGGTAGTTTCACCCTTCAGTGGGATGCTCCTAATAACGCTACACGCAGATTTATATCAGTTCCTCTCTACAAACAACGAGACACTATTCACTTGAACTGGGGATGATTTGGGGCGAGTGAATTAGGGACGTGGTGAAAAGGGAAACAGGTTGAAATATTGCACCAATTTCTAGGCTACAACGACACAGTTTCTTCCACGCCCTTTACCTTTATACAGCGCATTGTCGGCCTTCTTTATTATATCTTCAATTATTTGATAATCTTGGCTATCGGCTATTCCAAATGTCATCGTAACAGAAACTTGAGTCTCATTATATTCGATTATTTGTTCTTCAATTATTCCTTTGATTCGATCCACTAATGTATGTGCACCTTCGACTTCGGTTTCAGGAAGGAATAGCAAAAATTCCTCTCCCCCCCACCTAGATACAAAATCTTGTTCTCGCACGGTATCCATAAGGCTTTTGGATATCACTTTAAGAACAAAGTCCCCGCAGTCATGTCCATAGGTGTCATTAATCTTCTTAAAATAATCAATGTCCGCAATAACAAGAGAAAATTTCTTTTTTTGGGGTCTTTTGAGCTCACTTTCTATTTTTTCCATAATGTATCTTCTATTGTATAACCCAGTTAGGGGATCTGAGCTGGAGGTCCACTCCAATCTCTCCATCTTATATTGCATAGATATTATTCGAGATGCTGATGAAATCCCGCTAAATACAAACACGTATCCCAGGATAATAAATATCAAAAGCAGAAACATATTCCATGTATAATTTAGGGTTTTCAGACCTTCAATAGATGTCGTATAATTATTGATTAACAATATAAAAGCAAGAACTGGATAAAGAGACATAAAACCTATAGCTTTATTAGATACTTTATTAAGAACTTCTTTATATGGACTACTTAAATAAAAACTGGAGGTTAATAACAGCATTAACTGCAAACCTTCTCGAAGAAAATATACAAGAGTAAGATTATATTTGATTTCGTTAATACCTGAAAACATTTCTGCAATTTTAACAGAAATAACCAAACAGATTGTCGAGAACATCCAAATACTAAACATAGCAAATATCTTTTTTGATATTGGTTCATTAAATACAATATGAATATACGCTAAATATAGACAGGAAATCAAATATAATACATATTCTAGAATCACTGGATTGTGAATATATTTTTCTGCAAGAATATTAATTATGTACGTACATATAGTAGTTAAGATAAAAGCATTTATGCAAAATATTATTGACTTTTTCCGAGAAAGCAAGGTATGTGTTGTTAACGTGTTAAGTACTGCAATAAAAAACAAGTATAATACTGAAGAGAATATCAACTCAATCCCCCTCTAGAATTATTAGTCTGCTAACATTTACTGCATTCTACATGTTTCCTCCATATCCTCTATTAATTCAAAAGTAATCAAGAAATATAGACGCCAAGTATTTAGCCTACTTATTAATACCCTCTTTATCCAGTTGATTCCATTATATAAACTGTCGTCGTTACTGGGTATTTGAATAATGTTTCATTGACCGCATGCCCTTACTAGCAGTTAACGAACAAGGTATAGCAATCTTGATTACGTATCTGCACCCCAAATAGGATCATGTTGCCGAATCTTTGATAAAGGACTTAAATCGAGTTAGCGCAGGTGACGAATACCCCTGAGATCTCCAGATCATGTGAATGCTCAGAGAACATCTGGGATTACGCACACGAATTAGTGAAACCTTTTTCAGATCAATCCCCGGAAAGAGCGGAATCAGTGCAACACCAAATTTAGCGCCGACAAGCCCGGCTACTGTTCTTTCATCGAAGGCCTTGTTTTGTTATCTTCGCAATAGGAATGTTCTTGTTGAGTCAATCGCACGCAAGTTACTTATTCCTAATCGCCGGAGCTTTGATTAGTATCGGTTATGGCTCAGTCACGCCAATTTTACAAACTCAAACGATCGGTTCAGTCGAACCACACAGGGTGGGTTTAGCAAACTCCTTATTCTTTAATTCGATGGATGCCGGTATGGCAATCGGCGCATATGTCTTAGGGATTATAGCCAGTGGTTCGGGATATCAATCCATTTATGCAGCTGAAGTGGTGCTGATTATCGTCACTGGACTTCAATATTTAGTACTTACTCACAACAAAGAAGCTCTTGATATCCAGCCCGGGCTTTCTAGTGAAATTACAGGGAAGTGAAAACTAATTGCCTTCTTTGCACCTACCGGAACAAAAATCTTCTTAGTTCTGGTTACTCAGGTGTAAAGAAGGTTACTCTGTAACATCACGTAGTGTTGCATGGTTTTCCTATTATTATAGTGCAAAAAGCATAAGCAAAAAGCACCTTCCTTATCCAGAAGATGCCTCTTAAAATAGTACCTTGTCCAATAGATACGCTCATATTTAGTATTTACGTTTAATGAGTTAACATAAACGTCCTTTGTGTTGCCGTTTGCAGGGTTAAACCACATTAGGTGCTTGAAATAGTGAATTTAGAAAGCAGTTCCGAAGAGCGTAGTCTTTAAAGCCGCTTAGACCAGCAGCAATGCTTTGCTTTGCGGCCACTACCGCAGGGACAGGGATCATTGCGTCTAACATCTCGCCACTGGGCCTGTGACTCGGCAAGCAGTTCAGCCTTAATTGCGTCCGTTGTTAACCCTTGTTTTCTGAGCTGCATGACGCGTCTCAACGGCTGTTCAGCATGAGCATAAAAATGCTGTAACCCACTACATAAATAATTAAGTCCCTGCTCTCCATTCTCCGCTAAGATGAACCTGTCTTTTGGACATCCCCCATTACATATCTCAAGCCATGAACAAGAACAGCATTGTAGTGGAAGTTTGGTCTGCTTCTCATTACCGAAGCGATGTTGTACCGGTAAGTCCACCAGTACACTCAGTGGGGAAGATTCAATGTCACCAATGTGGTGGTCAGGATTAACAAAGTGATCGCACGAGTATACACTACCGTCATGCTCAACGATGAGTACTCGGCCACAGGTTGGTGCCATCCAGCATAAGCTGGCATTACCTCCAGACCATACCAATGCTATTTCCGCGAATAGTTGAACGTCCAGCCGTCCAAGATCGTGTAGGATCCATTCGTCGAAAACCGTACACAAAAAATCTCCGTATTCTTCGCTCGTCACAGAGTCCGCTGTCGTCCTTCCGTCCTCAGTGAGCCGTACAATTGGAATGAATTGAATCCATCCTGTATTAAGTTCTTTAAGCGCCCGGTAAACGGCGAGCGGTTCTTTTGCTGTTTCGGATGTTACGGTACACAGCAAATCGGGCTGAATACCATGAGATTGCAAACGGCGGACAGACGCAACTGCCCGTTCATAAGAGCCGCTGCCACTGTGATCTTTGCGATTTTTGTCATGCAGCCATTGTGTACCGTCTATACTCAGCCCTACATCAAAGTGGGCGTCAGCCAAAAATGAACACCACTCGTCATCCAGCAGAATCCCGTTGGTCTGAAGATTGTTCCAACAGCTCCATCCTTCCGGGAGGTAGCGTTTCTGCAGTTTCAAAACAAGACGGTAGAAGTCCAATCCGGCTAATGTAGGTTCCCCGCCATGCCATGTGAACTGTACGACAGGCCCCGGGCTTGACGCTATATATTGATGGATATATGTTTCCAAAAGGCTGTCCGACATACGAAATTGTTGATGCTGGCTCTTTAAAAAACGTTCTGTCTCTAAATAGTAACAGTAACTGCATTTCAAGTTACACAGCGACCCGACCGGCTTAGCCATAACAACAAATGGCTGCATCTTAATCTCTCTTCTCCGTACTCAGATGTTCACCGAAAAAGTCAAAAACTTTCTTCCAGGCATCCATCGCCTGCTGCGGTCGATACATTTGGGTGTGATAATACATAAATCCGTGTCCTGCGTCATCATACCGGTAGAATTGATAATTTTTTCCGTATTTCTTAAGCTCTTCTTCCTGCAGGTCAACCTGTTCCGGCGTCGGAAACTTGTCGTCATTTCCAAACAGCCCCAAAAGAGGACAGCCTAACTCAGATGTATAGTCAATTGGAGCAACAGGGCGGGCTGGTGTCAGTTCTTCTTTGGGAACGACTACGCGCCCCCCCCAGCAATCGACTGCTGCATCAAGACCACTGACCTTGCATGCCGCAAGAAAGGCGTGGCGTCCGCCAGAGCACATACCAATGACGCCTACTTTTCCATTGGAATAAGGTAACGAATTAAGGTAATCCAAAGCCCCCTCACAATCACCCATTACGCTATCATCGGCAACGCCACCTGCGTCGCGGGCTTTCGTCGATATCTCATCTGGAGTCCCGTGCCCGAACCGGCAATAAATGTCGGGGCAAAGAGCTAGGTAACCATGTTGGGAGAAGCGGCGGGCGGTCTCACGGCAGAACTCATCCCATCCGGGCATATGAGGAATCAAAATTATCCCCGGGAACGGTCCTTTCCCCAGCGGTCGTGAAAAGTAGGCATGTATCTGATCACCTTTATGCCCGGGCATTGTGATAGTTTCAGCCAGCATTCCTTCATACTCATCAGTTCTTAATTGGTTCCACATAATAACCCTCCTTATGTGCTATTTATAGTATTTTCATCTAATTATATATTCAATGGACAATTATGGCTACTCGATCTACTCCACCTCACTTGGTTGCTGAAGTTTTGCTCTGCTGTAAATTTAGTCTCCTCAAGAAATTAGCCGCCCTTTTATTGTGTATTCATAATGCTAATCAGCCCCGGTTTCAATATTGAAAATTGGGGCTGATTAACTATTTTCAAAAAAATCCTCAGATATTGGATATATGTTAACTTTTAGTTTTGTACCCCCCATTTATTTCTACTAAATATGACACTTCACATAAGTTAGTACCCGCTTTTCAATCTTACGTACTTCTTCCCGTGAAACTTTAAATATCGACTCAATTTCGTTTAGAGGTACAGTTATTCCATTATCGAGTCCAAATCTTGTCTTGATTATTTGCTGTTCACGTTCATTCAGACAATTCTCGATTGCTTCAATTATTTGTTCCCGGGTATACAAAGAATCACCCCATCCATATCATTTTGTTCATTTATTCTTCCTTTTCAAACACTAAGTCATATTTTTTAATTACACCAAAAATATTAAAAACAGTTGGAATAGCAGCGATAAATCTCCAGCCTTCCTTGCTGAACTCATCAATCAGTTTTCTATGTTTTCCGAAGGTGAAATAGCCTGCAGCCTTAGATTCTACATAAATGTACTTATGAATTATTAACACATCCTCTGTATATTAATGTTAATTATTTCCTCGTAGAAATCTCCACCTGACCACCTGCCAGCCTAATCACGGCGTCTATGACTTTGTTTTTCTGCCCGCCTTTTCCCTCTCTCCACACCGAGCATAAAAGTTGCCTGCGACATTACGTTCCATCACACACAAAAAGAGCCCCGCCCGCATAAGCAGAGGCCTTAACATTGTTAGTATATTTCAATAATTACCCAGACCTGAAATCCTTGCTACAGGCGGCTTTTAAAATGTCACGGTTTTCAAACTTACTACGATCTCCACGTGCTGCGTCCACGGTGACATCTCATAGTATAAATTCCAGATTGTTAGTTTTTTAGGAACCGAAGGAAGTATGTTTACCGCAGATGCAATGGCCTGTACCGATATTGTTTTTTAGTTGAATTGTGTCATTTATCATCTTATTTATTTGCGACAACAAGTCAGTAAATTTATGCTGTGCCTTAAAATAGGGGCCAGCAGACAGGTCTTTATTTAGCTCTTCTTCCAGAACTCTAAGTTCTCTAAACTGCTGGGCAGTAGCCTTTTTTCCTTGACGGAACAGATTTTCTAATTCAGTTTGTAACTTATTAAAGCGTTCAATCAAATCTTGTGCATCGATATCATTTATTAGTATTGTCTCAGTTCTAATTAGTTCTTGAAATTCATCTGATTGAGCAATAGCTTCACACAAATCCTTTGCTTTAGTCAATACAGTCATTTGAATTCCTCCCTATAATTAAATTACTTCAGCCTTATAGGTCCCTTCGTTTTATTAGAACTCAACTCTACTTCTTACATTACAAGATTCTAAAAAGAGCTAAGCCTCTCGCCATCTTCAAAAACATTCCGTGTAAAGGTAGACAATAATCCTCTCCCTTTCGATCATTAGATGCCAAAACTTTACACAAATTGCCCATCAATTCTCGACTCTGCGTTACCGCACTCATCACTCATCACTTATCACTTATACATCACAAGCTCTATATCCCTTTGTTATGTGACTTTAAATTTTTCTTAGCTAAAACTTATTTGAAGTTCTTTTCTCTTATTTTACCTTTAATACTTTAATTATTGTGTCGATTTATCTGGCTCAAAATAATAAAATATTCCCTCTCTTCTTACTCTTTACTCTACTCTATACCTTCAGCTAGCTAAACGATGAACAAGGTTAATTTTAGCTCTAATAGCTTTGGAATGCTTGAGGATGATAAAAATTGTTAATACACAAATCGGAATATTCGTTTGTAGGAATCTTTCCAAAAACGCCAAATGCCATTGAAGTTTATTATACCCGGAGGTATAATCAAAGCAATAAAACTAGTTTGAATTATTAAAACACTTAGTCTATTCTGGAATAACTCTTTAAAATAGGGCTTCACCGCGATCGTTTCCTAGTATTTAACGATAAATTTATAGTCGTTAAATACAAAATGCAGTTCTTATCATAGCTTTTATTTATGAAGGAGGAGTGGTTAAATATGGAGATTGAGAGCATCATCATTGGCTTTACCCCTGAAAATTTTAATAGTATGCCTGAATCATTAATTGATAAGTATACCCTTGCCGCAAACCCGTCTTGATGTCCCTGCCGACTCTACAGTAAGCTTTACCCTTAGCTATGACAAAAATCGAAGATTCTAAAACATAAATTTGATCTGCGAAGCGCTTGTCAGGTCTTCGCAGATCATCTGAGGAGAGATGAGCATGAGCATGAGCATAGCCACACGTCAAGTGTATTGGAACATTGAAGGAGAGCACTGGCTCTATTTGTTCTTCATCATTGCACTTATTTTCTTCGGCTACGGAGTGTACAAACGAGTATCACTTTGGAAATTAGGTCAACCTGAGAATCGCTGGAAAGATCTATGGCAGGGCATAAAAGATATTCTTGTCTATGGATTCGGGCATAAGCGAATCCTGAAAGATTCTTATCCGGGTATGATGCACTTTGGTATTTTTGGGGGATTTGTATTATTAGCCTTTGCAACAGCAACGATCACTTTGCAAGCTGATTTTGGCTTACAAATATTCCATGGATGGCTTTATCTGTTTATAAAACTGACAGCGAATCTCTTTGGATTGGCAGCGATTCTCGGTATCGTAATAGCAGCATATCGTCGCTATATACAAAGACCTGATCGCCTAGATAATAAAACGGATGACGCAATCACCCTAGCCTTAATATTTATAATACTACTTACAGGCTTCCTAATTGAAGGAGCTCGTATTGCGGCAACACCTGATCCATGGGCCGGATGGGGATTTATTGGACAATGGATATCAATACCCCTCAAAGCATCCCTTAATCAAGCACAGTTACTTTCATTGCATAGATTTTTATGGTGGTTCCATCTACTCTTAGCAATGACGTTCATCGCTTACTTCCCTTATTCCAAGCTGTTCCATTTGCTATTGGGTCCATTAAATATAGTTTTCCGTAACAGAGGACCCATCGGAATCCCTGAGCTTATAGATTTTGAAGATGAAGGTCTTGAAACCTTTGGGAAAAGTCAACTGCGCGAGTTTTCTTGGAAAACTTTATTTAATACGGATGTTTGCTTGCGTTGTGGACGTTGCCAGGATAACTGTCCAGCTTATTTAAGCGGGAAACACTTAAATCCCAAAAAGATCATTCAGGATATGCGGCTTTTAATGGAAGAAGTAGGTACAGCCGTCAAAGCTGCACAGAAAGACGCTTTAACTAATCAAACAGCGGAAGCCGAAACCGCTGCAACCGAAGAGAACGTCGAACTGCCGGTACGTTCTCTCATTGGTGAAGTTATTCCTGAAGAAGACTTATGGTCCTGTACTACGTGCCGTTCTTGTGAGCAGCAATGCCCAGTTTTCGTCGAGCATGTTGATAAAACGATTGAGATGAGACGGAATTTAGTCTTAATGGAAACCAGGTTCCCTGCCGAGGCTCAGCTCGCCTTCAGAAATATGGAGAATAACGGGAATCCCTGGGGCATCGGTTGGACCACACGGGTCGACTATTTAAAAGGATTAGGAGTAAAAACCTTCGAAGAAGACCCTACAGCTGAATATTTATATTGGCCTGGCTGTTCAGGTGCCTTTGATGCACGTAACCAGAAAGTCTCCGCTGCCTTAGTTAAACTGTTACAAACGGCTGGTGTTCATTTTGCAATCTTAGGCAACGAAGAAAAATGCTGTGGTGACTCTGCTCGTAAATTAGGAAATGAATACTTGTTTTATACATTAGCCTCAGAAAACATCGAAGTCATGAAAGGATATGGGGTTAAGAAAATTATTACTCAATGTCCTCATTGCTTCAATATTCTTAAAAATGAGTATCCTCAATTAGACGGTAATTTCGAGGTTGTGCACCATTCAACCTTCTTGCTTGAGCTCGTAAAATCCGGGAAACTTAAACTAAACAATATTTCCGGAAAATCAATTACCTATCATGATTCTTGTTATTTAGGCCGATATAATCAGATATATGATCAGCCCCGTGAATTACTCAAAATTGTTGGCCTTGAAATAAAAGAAATGGCTCATACTGGTGAAAAGAGCTTCTGTTGTGGTGCTGGCGGCGGTCGAATGTGGTTAGAAGAACATGAGGGCAACCGTATTAATGTCATGCGTACAGACGAAGCAATTGCCGCTAAGACAGATTATGTAGGTACCGCATGTCCTTTCTGCTTAACCATGATCGTTGACGGAATAGCGTCTCGTGAAGTAGGAGAAGCTTTAAAAGCTCTCGATATTTCCGAAATTTTAGAAGGTTGTATATAATATTGCTAATCTGTCAGACCTTCAGAGAGGTGTATCATTCAACGATAAGGGTGCAAAAATAGAATAAGCACCACTTAAACTGATGCTTATTATGCCCCTATAAGCCGAAGGGAGTGTCCTAAAACTACTTTTTTAAAGTGGTGAGCGATGCTCCCTATTTCTTTCTCCTATAAATCAACCTGAAGTCCCAATTGCGTTTTCTTCAATATATCGTGCAATGAAAGCACCTACAATCAACGACCAAACAGGAGCACTTAAATTTAAAATCGTAACATTGGATAGTTGCACCAATTCCAACCGCTGCATCATTACTTAATATTAACAGAGCAAGGGGTATGGAAACTGAAAGGAAGCTTAGAAAATTGAATTCAGGGAGTTGAATCGTTGGAACAATACAAAGAATAGTCTGTGTCGGTGTTAAACTATCGGTTTATAAGAATTTCTTTTAATTTCTTCATTTGATTTAATGTTTGTCAAGCAACCCTTTACAATTATTCCAGTCCGATCGGCGTACTTGCTTAATTCTGAATCATGGGTAACTAGCACAATTGTACCGCCATTTTGCCTAAATCCAAGCAACCACTCCATTACCTTTACCAGAAAAACTGTATCCATCATTTTAGTTGGTTCGTCAAGTATTAAAATCTCAGGATTTGTAATAATTACTGAGGCTAAGGCCACCCATTGGCGAAGTGAACGGTTTAGGTCATGGGGATGCTTAGCTTCTATACCTTCTAAGCCAAAATCAGTAATCAATTTGTGAGCTTTTTCTAGAGCATCGTTTTTAGGTATTCCGCGTACTGTAAGATTCCAAGCGATTTCTTCATCAACTCGGGCATTAAAAATTTGATCATCCGGATTTTGAAACAGAATTCCTATATCACGTGCGAGCTTCCAAGTAGGAACCCCATTTATGTCTTTTCCTTTTACTAAGACCCTACCTCTTTGAGGTTTGATTAACCCAATCAAATGTTGAATTAATGTCGATTTACCTGCACCATTTGGCCCCATTAGAGCAAATATTTCTTTTCTGTTAATTTTTAAATTGATGTCTTCAATACCTATTTCCTTTTCATAATGATAAGTTAAGTTTTGCATTTCCAAAATAGTTGACTCATTCCATGTCTGATTGCCATAATTGTCCGTCATTTTCAAAATGTCCTGCTGGAGACTGATGTTTCTTGGTAGCTGCTCATCTTCAGATAATTCCATCTTCGTCAGAAGTCCATCATAAATCATCCGTCCATCTCTGAGGATAATGTGACGAGCAGGCAAATGAAGCGCTTTGCGGGAATTATGCACACAAACAAATATTGTCGTTCCTTCCGCCGCAAGCTTTTTAAGTATCTCCCCGAAAAATTCAGCGCTTTCCGGGTCCAATTGCTCAGTTGGTTCATCAAACAGCAACAGTGGCGGGTCTCCAACTAAGGCAGCAGCGATTGCCGCCTTTTGACGCTCTCCACCGGATAAAGAAATCATTTTTCGTTCGAGTAAGTCTTCCAGCCCCATTAAACGAGCTGTCTTCAATATACGCTCTTCTAACTCAGGTCCTTCAATCTTCAGACTTCTTAAGGGAAAAGCCAGCTCATCGTATACTTTCTCCATTAAGAAAACATCCGAATCCTGCAGCACTACACCAATAGCTGCGGCACCCCGACTATTTTCTGCTAAAGCTTCCTGACGGTGAATTTGACCTTCGATTTTCCCAGTAATAACGGATGGAATAATATCGGATATACAGCCTAAGAGAGTTGATTTCCCACTGCCATTATTTCCACTAATGACAATGATTTCACCCGTATTGGCTGTAAAAGAAATATCCTTGAGGGCCGGCTCTTTCGCTCCATTGTAAGTAAAACTTAAATGATCGATTCTAACAGACACCATAACCAATGCCCTCTCTTTTTAAGATTTCACAAGCCAGCCAAAAGGCTTGCGTTTGCCAAAAGAAGATTAGCAATCAAAAATCCGAAACTTAGAAATATAACAAGTTTATCACTATTACCTAGCATCAGATTTCTCTTCTCTATATGAAGACCATATCCCCGTACATGTAAAAGTTGAGCTAAAACTTGCCCTCGCACAAGAGCTTTTACTATGATCGGAATCAAGATGACGAGATAAGCATACAAACGCTGCCAGGGAAAACGGCCATGCCGCAGTCCTCTGGCAGTTTGAACTTTAAGAGTAATTTCCATCTGTTGATGCATGACAGGCAGAGTCGATAAGACAAGTGCCAAAATGATCCCAAGATCAGGATGAATCCAACTCATGGCAGAAATAATTTCATGGAGTGGATTGAGCAGTAAGAAGAGTTGGGCTAGAGCAGCAATATTGAATAACCGCAAAGCTGTAATCAATCCATAATTAAAACCTTCTATACCAAAGATGTAGACATAATGAATGTTGGACGGATTTACCAAGGAATGAATCAATACAATAACGCATCCTAGATACAGTATGGGCAGCAAACGAGAGACTAGTTGCCCCAATACATGAAAGAGAGCTGCAAAAGCTAAAAATGTTAAAAAATATGCTAATAGCGGTTTCCAGGAGTGCCAGGCCATTAAAGAAATAAGAACAAACAGTACTGAAGCAGCACGAGGCCCAGTCCTAATCTTGTGCAATATTGACTTATACAACTAAATTTGTTTCCTTTCCCGCAATACCTTTTAAATTGCTAGGTAAACGTCGGATGATAAACATCACTAAATAAGCACTTATTAGTTTGTCAAAAAGGTTGGAAGGGATTCGGGCCAAGAAAGCACTTGCAAAAATCTCATGACTGGAGTTCAATAAAACTGTATAGAGTATATCTACCCCGCCTCCTGTTACTCCTCCAAAAAGATATACGGCAATGGGTGTTCCTAGGATTGGAGCCAAGAAGGCCAATATGATTCCAACCAGCAGCGGACTAATATAATCCTGAAATCCTCGTTTTCTAGCGATGAAACCAACGACTAAACCAATAACACCATTGACAATCGCAAACGGTATCGTCATAGGATCGGTTGCTATACCTTGAAAAACGTTACTCAATATTCCAGTTAAAGCGCCAAGCCAAGGACCTAAGATCACTGCCGCCAGCATTGTGCCAATACTATCTAAGAAGAGAGGAAGTTTTAGAGCCGTATTCAAAGTACCGCCGACAATATTTATAACAATACCTATAGCAATTAAGGTTAGAGCAACTTTTTTATTCATAGTCTTCTTCCTTTCCTTCACTATGTAGTATATAAGAGCCTAATTTATCCAAGCTCTCTTCCGGTTTATCCTCATCTATACCAATAACTTCAATAGTAATGGATTTAGAACGCAAACGTTGTTCTAAGATTTCCATGAAAACACCTTTGCCTTGTATCATTTGTAATTGGTCAATCTTATTTTCTAACTCACGATTCTGAGAAAGCTCACCACCCCATGGTCCTTCGCAAGTATACGATACTCCACATGAGGGGCTGCCGTTGATGCCGAGAATGGGGCCAACAGGAACATTGCAGCGCTTATATTCTTCCACCTGATTCACAATTTCCTCGACCAATAGTTCACAATGCTTGCGATAGAAAACAGAATTATATTGATATCGTGTCTGCCCCCAGCGCGTTAGCCCTCCGTGAAGCAGCTCGGGACAAGGAAGTTGGAGAATTCCGTATTGATTTTCTCTAAGTAACTTATGTATTTTGATTGCCAAATCAGAATTATCAGGTGAACCGCGCACTTTAGAAAATGGGTTTAATAAGCAATGGGATAGCAAAACAATCTTTCCTGTCACTTTAATACCTCCAATATTATTACATTAATTCCATAATATATTATATAACATTATGGTTATATATGTCGTTCACTTTTCTGTTATGCACGAAAGCCCCCATAAAATGATTTATCCCGCTTATTTGCGGGATAAATCATTTTATGGCGCGCCACTTAATATTCGAACTAGGGAGATGGCAACTAAGAGACGGTTGCGCTGCCAACTGAGCTGGCAGCGCAATTTCAGTATTAGCAACTACCGCCGCATCCTCCGCAGCAACCGCTGTCACATCCTCCGCCATTAAAGGGTACTGCCGGACGTATCTCAAAGCCTCCGCCGGTTTCTGTCTCCATATAGTCTATGACGGCTCCTTCTAAATAATTAGAGAGTTTCTTCTCTATGAGTATTGAAACACCGTATTCTTCGTCCAGAATATCATCATCCGTTTTCGAATCATCAAGAGCCATGCCGAAATTCGGGCCGCTGCAGCCCATCCCCGCAAGATAAAGACGGAGAGATGAATTCTCTTTGTTTTGGGCTTTTAGTATTTCTTTAACTTTTTGGGCTGCAAGTTCAGTTATTTTAACCATCTAACGTCACTCCTTTTTAAACTATATTCGAATTTTATACTTTTGATTTAACCAATCTTTGTAAGTTTTACGCCACAGGCCTTATATTCGTAGGTTTTAGAAACTTTGTCTGAAGCTCCATTGGTTAAGACATTAGTAGGCGTCTCCTTATAATGAAACGTCATAAAAACTATACCAGATGGAACACGATCAGTTATTTGAATCTTTGTTTCCAGTTCCCCTCGTCGGGAAGTCACTTTTACTCGTTCCCCATTTTCAACGTCCAGCCTTTTAGCATCCAAAGGGTTAATCTCTGCTAATTCTTTCGGAGAATAGCTATCGAGTGCCTCTGAGTTCTGCGTAAAAACATTATAATGTGAAAGTTTACGGCCTGTGCTGAGAAGGAACGGGTACTGTTCATCAGGCAGTTCATTCGCCTCCTGATAGGAAATTGCCATAAAGAGTCCTTTACCGCGCGAGAATCTTTCTTGGTGTAAGACCTGACTCCCGGGATGTTCTGGGGTCGGTACCGGCCACTGCAGTCCTTGCGTCCCAAGACGCTGATGGGTAACTCCTCCGTACAAAGGCGTAAGCCTTGCCACTTCCCGCATGATTTCTGCTGAAGAGTTATAGGAAAACGGATATCCCATACGGTTGGCGAGTTCACAAAGGATTTCTCCATCAGTTTTAGCATTACTAATAGGCAGGATAGCCTGATTGACCATCTGAATTCGCCGTTCGGCATTGGTAAATGTTCCGCTCTTTTCTGCAAAACTAGCTCCTGGCAAAACAACATCCGCCATTTTAGCCGTCTCTGACATAAAGATGTCTTGTACTACAAGGAAATCAAGGGATTTCAGTCCCCTGCGCACATGATTGGCATCGGCATCGGTAACCACCGGATCTTCGCCCATAATATACATAGCGCGTAAATCTTTGTTAATGGCTGCCGGAAACATATCAGGAAGCATGAGTCCAACATTTGGACTTAGCGTTACGCCCCATGCTTCTTCAAATTTCTTTTGGACCTCTGGATTTGTAACCTTCTGGTACCCTGGATAGTCGCCAGGCAATGCACCCATGTCACATGACCCTTGAACATTATTTTGTCCACGCAAGGGATTAACTCCAGAATATTTCTTACCTACATTGCCCGTTAGCATAGCAAGGTTTGCCAAACTCATTACGTTATCCGTACCTGTGGTGTGCTCTGTTATCCCCAAGGTGTAGAAAATCATGGCCCGTTCTGTCGTAGCATAGATTTTAGCCGCCTCAATAAGCTGTTCCACGGGAACACCAGTGATCTGACTCACTAATTCCGGCGGGTAATTTCCAAGGTTCTCACGGAATTCTTCAAACCCTTCTGTACGTTTTTCGATGAACGAACGATCTTCCCAGCCATTTGCTAGAATAATGTTCATGATCCCATTAATGAGAGCAACATCCGTCCCTGGGCGGAGTCTTAGCCATAGATCCGAACTCTCTGCCAGTTCAATTTTGCGAGGATCAGCGACAATTAGCTTTGCCCCTTTGGCTAAGGCTTGTTTCATCTTTGCTCCAACGACAGGGTGAGCTTCTGTGGGGTTAGCACCAATAACAAACATAACTTTGGCATCCGGAATTTCGTCGAAAGAGTTCGTTGAAGCTCCTGACCCGAATGAAACTGCCAGTCCGGCTACTGTAGGGGCGTGACAGACTCTGGCACAGTGGTCGATATTGTTGGTCCCGATGACCGCACGCATGAACTTTTGCATGAGATAATTTTCCTCGTTCGTGCAATGAGCTGAACTTAAGGCAGCAAGGGCACTCGCTCCATAATCATATTTAATTTCTTGAAACTTTTTTGCCACTAAGTCTAAGGCCTCATCCCATTCTGCAGGAACCAATACCCCTTTTTTTCGTATCAAAGGTGACGTTAACCGATTTTGGTTGTAAATCATATCCATCCCGAACCGCCCTTTGACACATAAGGCTTTACCATTAACCGGAGCATTGGGGTTTGAGGTTACGCCAATGACTTTTCCGTCTTTCACGTTAAGATCGAAGTTGCAGCCTGTCCCACAAAATGGGCAAGTGGTTTGAACTTTCGCTACGTTCCAGGGACGTCCCTTGCCAGCCATCTTCTTTTCAGTTAACGCTCCGACCGGACAGACCGAGACACAGGAACCACAGAAGACGCAATCAGATTCGTGATAGGGAAGATTAAAAGCCGGACCGACTTGGGTATCGAAGCCACGGAAAGAGAAATCCAAAACGCTCCGTCCTTGGATCTCATCACACGCCCGAATGCATTTACCGCACAAGATACATTTATTAGGATCTCTTATAATGAAGGGGTTTTCTTTGTCCACAGGAAGATTACGGCGCTCACCTTGATAAAGCGCTCCGGTGACACCGTATTCATAAGCATATTGGGCTAAGGAGCAGTTCCCCATCCTTTGACATGTCATACAATCTAACGGATGATTCGCCACCAACAGTTCCAGAATTGTTTTGCGGGCTGCCCGAACTCTGGAATTTTGAGTTTGAACGACCATGCCTTGGGTAACCTGGGTCACACAAGATGGGGGAAGATTACGTATCCCTTCAATTTGAACGATACACAAACGACAAGCACCGGCAGAGGTGAGTTCCGGGTCATGACACAAGGTTGGAATTGAGATATCATGCATGCGACAGGCTTCAAGTACAGTCGTTCCTTTTGGGACACTGACTTCTCGTCCATCAATGGTTAAAGTAAACCACTCCAAAATGTCTCACTCCTCATTCACAACATAATCAATCATAACATAATAATTATGTAGTGTCATTCGATTTAACTTATAACACATATTATAGCCTTTCGAAACTTTATACGCTAGTCTTTCTTAAATATTTATTATGAAAATTTCAACAACGCCAGAAAACTTGTTCAACTAAAGCTGAACATCGGGGCTTCGGTGGGGGACTCTATACCCCCACCGAAGCAAGGTATGGGAACCACTCCCACTTGACGTGGGAGTCTTACGATTGGATCAAAGTTTTCCAACCGCAACTATAATTCCGCCTTTTGTTTTCTTCTCTTGTCTAACTCTATTTCCATACCTCTTACTCCGTCCGATCATGTCCTGCTTGTATAATTCAGTTTGTTGGCTTTCATTTATTGAAACTAGATCAGTAATATAATTCTCGATATGGTTCCAGTTTAAAAAGGTTCTTCATACTTATATTGTGTAATGACCTTTTCCTAATGAGTTCATGTTTCAACATTTATTAAGTACATAAAGGCTTAGAAGGAGACTTCTCAAAATGGAATCAGGCGAATTATATTTTGCAATATTTTTCACCACTTCTGGCGCAATAAGGTTTAATAGGTTTTTGCGTAACAATACCATAGCAGCAGAAATTAAGCCCGTACCCCGAAATATTAGCACAAGTTGCGCAGTAGGAGTGGAGTTTTACTATAAAGGAGATTTGAGTATGTTGTTAATCCAGGATATTAAGCAAATATATAATATTAAAGGCAATCAGTATAGTTTAAAGTACGCTAAAAGCCACTAACAGCTGGTCTGATAGTGAAGTATCTGCTGATCAGACGTCTATAAAATGATATTAAAGGATAAACATATAGTTTTGGAGTGAAGCCATGAAAGAGATATATTTAGATAATGCTGCTACTTCATACCCAAAGGCACCGGGTGTAGCTGAGACGGTTTCGCATTTTTTATCTTCCATTGGCTGCAACGTTAATAGAGGGGCTTATACAAAAGCCTATCAAACAGAAGAAGTAGTTTATGAAACAAGAGAATTGCTCTGCCGTCTGTTTCACTTTGATAAACCCGAGAATGTTGTATTTACAAAAAACGTAACAGAAAGCATGAACGTCATCATCAAAGGTCTCCTGAAACCTGGAGATCATGTCATAGTGTCTTCAATGGAACATAATGCTGTTATGCGGCCATTGAACAACTTAAGAGCACGAAATCTTGAAGTCGATATCCTGGAATGTAATAAAGAAGGGGCATTATCACTGGATCAAGTTGAATCTCTTCCAAGCTTGATTCAAGCAAATACGAAGGCAATATTTATGACCGCTGCTTCCAATGTTTGCGGTACAATGCTGCCCTTGAAGGAGATCGGTCACTTCTGCCATGAGAATAATATTTTTTTCATCGTGGACAGTGCCCAAACTGCGGGCTTTACAGAGATGGACATGAATTGGCTTGAGGTTGACGCACTAGCCTTTACCGGACATAAAGGATTGCTTGGTCCCCAAGGGATAGGTGGCTTTCTAGTAAATAAACGGATTGAGCCGTCTATTGAACCACTGATTGAAGGAGGTACAGGAAGTCTTTCCGAACTAGAAACACAACCCGCTTATATGCCAGATAAATTTGAAGCAGGAACACTAAATATTCCTGGAATTTTTGGACTTAATGCTGCTCTAAAATACCTTTTCAAAGTTGGCATCGATAGAATCCACGAACAAGAATTACATTTACTGAATCTATTTATGACCCGGTTATTGGAGATTCCATCAGCGCAATTAATCGGAAAGAAAGATCTTCAGGATAGAACGTCAATCATCTCAATCAATTTTCCGAAACATGATAATTCGGAGGTTAGCTATCTTCTATATAAAGAACATGGAATAATGACACGCTCAGGACTTCATTGTGCTCCGTCTGCTCACAGAACTTTGGGTACTTTTCCACACGGAACTGTACGTTTCAGCTTTAGCCATTTCAACACAGAAAAGGAAGTTTTCAAAGTAATCGATTGTATATGGCGGAGTTTAAATACTTTGTAAGATTTGTGACGCAAAAAATCCCGCAATCACTTGCGGGATAATACATTCCTTTGGTGCGCCACCGCGGGATCGAACCGCGGACCTGCCGATTAAGAGTCGGATGCTCTACCAGCTGAGCTAGTGGCGCGTAAATTGGTAGCCCCAACGGGATTCGAACCCGTGTTTCCGCCTTGAGAGGGCAGCGTCTTAGGCCTCTTGACTATGGGGCCGTAATTTGGCTCCGGGACTAGGATTCGAACCTAGGCTATGTGATTCAGAGTCACACGTGCTACCACTACACAATCCCGGAATACTGGATGCCTTTAAATTCAATAAGCATCATCATTACATTATGCATAATCATTTGATTTGGATTATGTCACGGCCTTTATTATAATCCATTTATAACTCATACGCTAGTCTTTTTTAAAATTTTTTTTCAAGATATTCAATAGCTTTATCTAAACGTTCTAAGCATTTCTTTTTCCCTAGCAAAGCCATGACATCAAACAAACCAGGGCTAACGGTTTGCCCTGTTAAGGCTAATCTTGTTGGGTGAATGATCGTACCGCCTTTAATCTTTAGTTCCGCAATTAACTGGCGATAAGCTCTTTCAACGCTTTCAACATCAAATCGTTCCAGGGTGCTTAAACATTCTCTGCCCTTTGCGAGTAAGGACATTAAGCCTTCTTGTTTAACAAAATATTTCTCGAGGCCCTTTTTATCATAGGAAACAACGTCTTGAAAATAGTAACGACTTGCTTCGGTCAATTCTCCTAGAGTCCTTACTCTTTCTCTAACCGTGTTTACGACGTCACGAATATATTTTCGATTTTCTTCTGCTTCTATATTATTGATTAGACCAGCCCGAATAAAAAATGGTATGGCTTGTAGAGTTAGTCTATCTAAATCATAGGTGGTCATATATTGTCCATTAAGCCAAATTAGTTTCTGAACATCATATACAGCAGCGGTTTTAGAAACCTTTTCTAGCGAAAAAGCAGAGATCGTTTGAGTAGGAGCTATAAGTTCACTTTGCTGCTCTGCCGGAGACCATCCAAGCAGTGTCAGATAATTGACTAAAGCTTCCGGTAAACAGCCCATTTCTTGAAATTCGCCAACAGAGGTTGCGCCATGCCTTTTGCTCAATTTGCTGCGGTCTGGTGCTAAAATCATTGATAGATGCGCAAATAATGGTATCTCGTAACCTAAAGCCTGATAGATTAAACACTGCTTTGGCGTGTTGGATAAATGTTCCTCCGCCCGGATAACATGGCTAATTTGCATAGCATGATCATCAACGACACAAGCAAAATTATAGGCAGGGCTTCCATCCGACTTAACAATAATAAAGTCATCGAATTGGTTAGCATTAAAACTTACAGTTCCTCTAATAAGATCTTCAACAACAACTTGACCCGAGTTCGGAACTTTCATCCTTATCACAGAAGGAATCCCCCGCTTTAGTCTATCTTGAACTTCTTCAGGAGATAAGTTTCGACACTTTCCCTGATAACGAAAAGGCGTCCCCTCTTTTCGTTGCTTTTGACGTTCTTCTTCTAATTCTTCTGCACTACAAAAACAATGGTATGCTTTATTTTCATGAATTAACCTTTGGGCTGCTTTAGTGTAATGTTCTTGCCGTTGGGATTGAAAGTAGGGGCCAAATTCGCCACCCTTTTCCGGTCCCTCATCCCAATCGATCCCTAACCATTTGAGACTGCTCAATATTTGACTTACAGAGTCTTCCTTGAGTCGTTCTGTGTCAGTATCCTCAATGCGAAGTATCAATTTCCCGTTGTGCTTTTTTGCGAATAACCAGTTGAACAATGCTGTTCTTGCTCCTCCGATGTGCAAATAACCTGTAGGGCTCGGAGCAAATCTGACTCTGATCTTTTCCATGTACTACTCTCCTATGTAAATATTTAGCTCGAAAAAAGCCATTTGTACCACAAGATATAAGTCCAAATTACAACATAGTTAGTTTTCAAACAATCCACTTCGCCAATTATAGATACTTGAAGCGAACTCATCCCTAACCTCTTGGGCAGCACTCTTCAATAATTGGTAATTCATTTAGGCATCCCCCCTAAATGCTTATTTCTCCGAATTTCAGAAACGGTAGAAATACTTATATATAACTTATATCTTATGAAATAGTATTATAATTCGATTATACATGAGTTCGAATATAATTTTCAAGGTACTTGCGAACCTCCCCTAACTACACTTCGCTAAGAACGGAAACACTGTTTTGGCCGTAGGATAGGGGCTTCCGGCAAACCCAAAATCCATGTCTCCAGGGTATCTCTTTAGAGATGCCTCACCTGATAGGCGTGAGTCCATCATTTCGGTAAGATCGGCAACTCTATAATTGCTGCATACAAGCCAGGTTCATGGCTTCTACTACTTCCTGATCCGATTGTCCAGATAGATCTTTTGCCAATCCAGGAAAGTATACAAGGGCTAACTGTGACGGTGCCACTGGAAATATTAAGAACATAAAATTTGCAAAGAAACTGGTAAAATACCGGACGGAATCAACCTGCCGTTAAAATCTTAAGAAAATATCCTGTCAACCAGATACGTCAGTCGTTGATACGATGTTCCTGTTCACATCTTGATCGGAATTACTATTTAATTGATTACAGAGATGAAATCCTGCAGCCGTTGGAGAAAGTTTTCAGCGTTGATCTCGAAAATATGATATGACCACATCTGAAATAAAAAAAATTCTCAATACCACAAATCAAGTCTGAATATACAACACAAATATACCAAAAAAGCTCTGTAGTCCGCATAAACGCTGTACCTTACAGAGCTTTTTACTATAACTTTTACTGCAAAACTCCGGATATAGAGACAAAATTTTGTGAGCTTATACTTTTTAACGAATGGTAGTAATTGTTCCTGATAGGATGCTCCAACCGTTTAATTAAAGCGATATTACAAATCCGATATATACTTTTCGATTCTTTGAAGAAGCAATCTGCGGATAAGGAAATAAATAAAGTTACAGAGTAAGCCAAATAAAATCACTAGACTTAAGAGATCAAAAGACAAGAAGATATTTAGTGCTAATTCCAATACTTTAAGCGGATTGGTAAACACTACCCAAGAATTTATATGTTGAAATCTCCCCAATACCATTCCGTAAGCAACAAGGAAATTAAAAAATATTAACCATGTAACTTTTCCTCTTTCGAAGAGACTTACCCGATCTGTGATTTTCTCAAAGGGAAGAAATGAAAAAAGAAACATTATGATTCCGAATAATTCCAGCAGTAGATACTGTACGATAAGCAGCATCCGACCAGACAAAGACACAGTATTACTCCATTGATAACCAATATGTCCCAGATCAGTGAATAAATAAGCTGTATTTGGTAAAAAGAGTAGCCATAATAAGCCAAAAAATACTTTTAAAATTATTGACCCAACACGTAAAACACGTAAAAAAAGGTAAGTAAATCCTACTGCGACAAATGCAACAAAAACATTTGAAACTTCGATTTGGATCCATTTAGGTTTTCCCAAAACACTCAAGAAAAGAAACAAGATAACGATAATCGCGCATAAAACACCCCACCAAGTCTTATACCATACTGGCTTTTCCTCCGCTCCTCTTCTATCATCTGTCCTTATCTCCTCGGTCTGTTTCGCTGGCCTTGATTTCCCAAACTTAACCATTGTCCTCTCCCCCCCTTTATAATGCGTCATAGAATACAATTTTTATGTGGGTGCTCAAAAACAAAAAAGCGCCGTCGAAAACGATGCTTAAACTACCTATAAACGTCGAAAAGCCCATTGCTGAACTTTTTATGTTTCATTAATTGTATCAATTATTGAGTACTTATTTGAGCCAGGCTCGACATAATGGTGATCAATAGTTCGCCTTTTGAATCGAGGTTGAAGATTTTTTCCTTTTGAACCTTCATTCATTCATTATCATTATTCACTTTGACATATTGAAAGCATCTTTACAACGAAGACCATCGATGGCAATGGATACTAATCTATGGAATCGGTCAATATTGGAAGCGCCTCCTTGCTGCTCTAATGCCAATAGAAGGCTAAACAAAAGAGTGCTTAAATCCTGCACATCGATATCTTCCCGTACCGCTTTCGCTTGCTGGGCCCGAGTAAGAAGATTAGCAATTGCCGATTGAAAATCCTGTAACACACCTGAATCTGCTGTCTCACTAATTAAGGCACCACTTTTAAAAGCGTCTTTCCAGGCCCTGTTGGTAAAACCCTCATCCAAAACACGTGAAAATAAATCAAAAAATGCCTTGCCCGGATCGACATGATTCATCAGAGACTTAGCCTCTGATGTAAGCCGCTGCTTATAACTAATATTGACTGCCTCAAACAATGCTTCTTTCGTCGGAAAATGGCGATATATTGTACCGATACCTACCCCGGCTTGGTTGGCAATTTCACTAATCGGAATTGACAACCCTTTTTCGGCAAAAATCTTTTGGGCAGCTTTCAGTATCTGCTCTTTGTTTTGTTTTGCGTCCGCCCGCAATGGTTTTGGTTTTGAATGATCGACAAAATTGTCCTCATTGGGCTGTGGACTATCAGCCGTCTGGTTCAAAGACTGCTCTTTCTCTGTCATTGTGATAATCCCCTTTCTTTTCTAATTTTACTTAAAAAATGGGCATTGACAAATGGAATTATAATTCCGTATAATATCGGCATAAGCGGAATCACTGTTCCCTATACTCAGGCAAAGCGGACATAGAGTGTTGACCTCTGTGGGGGCAACAGTACATCGCGGATCTCTGGATGACTTCCTGGACTTTGATTGCCAGGGATGGATACCAAGCCTTGGATATTGTTGCATGGTAATGTATTGATTTCGAGGCTATTTGAAAAATTAAGGTGTGATAATCATGAAAAATAGGATTTACTTTTTTACAGGTACAGGAAACAGCCTTAAGGTTGCAAAAGATATTGCCAAAGCATTACCCAATTGTGAGCTTGTTGCAATTTACAAAGACACTCTATTAGAGATACCATCTGGTTATGAACGTATTGGATTTGTCTTTCCTAATTATGCCGGAGGTCCACCATCAATGGTAGCAAACTTTATCCGTAATATGAAGTTTTCGGATCAAAGTGATACCTACATTTTTTGTGTAGCGACATACGCAGGAAACAATGGTGCTGTTATTTCACAAATGGGCAATTTGCTTCAACAGAGGGGTTTACAGCTGAACTATGGTGCCAAAATTATTACGTATCCAAATGCGATAACAGCATACCCCATGCCTATAGAAGTCAACGACATTTTAAAAAAGGCAGAAATCAATACCAAACCTGTAATTGATAGTATTGTTGCAAAGCAGCACATACCCATTTCAAACTTAGAAGAGTCAGATAAGGAGAAGTATGATACATTTATTGCTCTAATTCAAAATAGCAATAGTGGATACGATGTCAATGATGATTGTATCTCCTGCGGGATATGTCGGGATGTTTGTCCGGCAAAGAATATAACCTTAGAGGATGGAAAGCCTGTATTCCACCACCAATGCGAATGTTGTATGGCCTGCATTCAGCACTGCCCAAAACGAGCCATCAATTACGAGAATAAGACACAAGATAGAGAGCGCTATACACACCCTGATATTGGCCATAAAGTCATTTCACAATATTACATGTAAACGACAATGATGAGTTAGTAAGAAACTCATGAACATCTCCATGACTGATTGTTGTTCCGATTATTCCGCCGGACAGCCCTCTAATCGGAATACCAACGCTATAAAGAAATATATGTTTCAATCGGATGACGATCATTAAATTTTCTCCGGAGACTCCATAAACTACTGAATCAGTCTGCAATTCAATTGTGCCGAACCATCTTCAAAAATGCCATTTTTACGAGACCTATTGTTTCCTTGCTCTTATGAACAAGAATTGAGGCTTCTTTGTTAATCTCTCATATATATTAGGCTGATCAATCTTGAATTGTTCAATTGGCATCGGTTCGAGTAGTTTTTCTATTATAAATCCAGCATCAATAACTGATGATACAATCTTGCTTAATGGCCGTCTATAAAATTGCACTTTCACTTTTCCGCAATTAGTATCCCATTCATCATCCAATAATTCAGTTAAAAAGTAATTGTCTCTGTTAAACACCGTAAAATCCATGAAAGGGTGATGAACGGAGAAAATAAGTTCCCCTGTCTTTTTTAGGATTCTATTAAATTCACTCATTACATTATCCCAATTTTTAAGATAATGAAGCGTTAAAGAGGATAAAACAACATCTAAAAACTCATTTTTAATAAAACTTAGTGGCTCATTTAAATCAGCCCTTATTACAACAGCTTCATCCCCAACTCTGTTTTTTGTCATATTAACCATCTTTGGACTAAAATCAACCGCTATTACATTAGCTCCTTTTTCCAATAACCGTTTAGTATACCAACCTGCTGCACAACCAGCATCTAAAACCTCTTTCCCTTTGACATCCGGAAGCAAAGAGATGGTTGCAGGTCTTTCATAGTAGGCATTAAATGGTTTTGAATCGACGTAATTAAAATAATATTCAGCCATTTCTTCATAAGAATTAAATGAAACTGAATCCCTATTTATGGTTGGTCCATCTTGATACAGACAATTCAAGATCTATCCCCCTTAATAATTCACGGCACAACCACATGTGGTTCTAATTCCGTTATTATCCTCTGTTTCTTGCAATAGGAAATATCCCTATTCAATCCGTCAGAACAAAATTATGTATGATTATAGGGCTAACCCTCTAACACTTGACATTAAAGCTCCTAACATACGATGAAAACCCTTTGGGTTTTGCGCCGGCACCCTATATTGTTTGTTAATCTCTATTTGTAACGCAGGAATCTGTAATTCACGTGCGACAAAACTACTTATGGTAGTATTTGGCCCTGCAGAGGCAAAATGGTCATGGGTTATTTTACTTAACCCAAAATCTTGAAAGTGACGCTCGACCAATTCTAGCATACTCGTCTCCAAAAGGGATTCCCCGTGATTTGTCCCAAAATCCACATCAAATTCATGCTCGCGGGCAGCTCCATGAATGTCTAGTACAAACTTTACATTTTCCCTTTTACAAATCTCTGCGATTCTTTCTTTGTAAATACAAGGATTATCAAAGTTAGGATCTCCACCATATAGATTAGTCACTGCAATAGCATGACAGCCTGTTAGTTTATTTAATAGGTACACGATAGATCCTGTGAATTGATCTGACATCTTAATCTTCTTCTGTCTATAGTGTCTTACAGAATGTGGAGCTGATACCAAAACTGGCAGGTTCCCGATAGAGATCCAAAAGGGATCTTCTTGCTTAGGGTTAATTCTCTTGTCCGTCTTGTAAAAATAGACTTTTTCTATGTTAACTGCTTCATCATTAATACGAGACCTATTAAACTCTTCTAAAATATCCTCATGTTTGGCCAAAGTATGCCTCCAGAAATTGTTGACGTTTAAAATTTTATAATTTCCAAACCTATTTATTATGTTATTTTCCTTTTCCTAGTTTCCGCTTTTTAGGCTTTGTGGGATTATTTCGAGAAGCAAATAAAGCTTTTATGGCCCATTCCGCTAACTGTTCTCTGTTTTCCAAAATATCAACAGGAACCTCATAATATGGCATTCTCATGGGCTTGTCATCAAATGGTTTGAATGGTTTCATGCCTGCCATTATATAATCTGACTTATTAGACTCATCCACCTTAAACTATAGGATGTCATTTGCTATTCCGAAAATTAAACTGTCATAGTAAATACTCGCCCCACCAAACATCTTTTTGACCGTAACATAACCCAGCTTTCCAAGTTGGTCTACTACATATTCTTTGTAACCTTCGCTAGAAGTTCTTATAACAATGTTGAGTGGGTAGCTATTTATTCTTGAGGTTAGTGGGGTACTGATTGTGCGTGGGATTTTTCGTGTGTGCGAAAATATGGTTGCTTAAGATTATTTTCTAACGGTCCAGTAGAGAACCTATGATATTAAGAATATCCAATTTGCTTGCTGGATCAGCGTGTCCCATTACGCAAATATCGAAGTCGATACCTTCTATTGCTATAAGTAAAGAATTTAATTTACTTTTATCCAAATAGCAATTATTGTAATAATCCACTCCCACAGCATCGCCTATAAATAACACTCTTTCTTGAGGCACAAAAATGCAAGTACAATCTTCACTATGTGGAGATACAATAGGGTGTAATTCAGCAACTATATCTCCTAAATCAATTTCCATAGTCCCATCGTAAGAGATATCGGAAGTCGTTACTAGTATCTCCGAAAGTACTGGATACTCTTTTCGAATACTACTATCCGCAAATTCAATCTCAAGCTTTGTTTCTAACCTCTTCTTCATTTCTGAATCGGTCCATTTCCACTTTGCTATTTCTGCTAATTTCTCATTCGTTTTTTTGTTAGCAAATGTGATCCCTTCGATTGCATTCATACCAAAACTATGATCCCAGTGCCAATGAGTAATAGCGATGAAGTCTGGTTTTCTTAAACCTTCATTAATTATAGCTTCATTGAATAATTGAACATGCCTTTTTGAATTACCCGAATCCACCATTAATGAATATTTCCGCCCATTTATATATCCTAATACAGGCCTATCAACCTCTTTATTATACAAACTATAAAACACTCTATCAGTAAGCTGTCTTAACTCCATAAAAAAAGCCCTCCTTATGTAAAAGCTTATGAACGCAAATTCGGTGTTGCGTTTTCATTCTAATTCCAACATTATACTCCAGCTTTCCAGTTCGGTCATCCGATAATAAGTAAGCAAATCCATCCTGCGGGATTGAAGGAGTTCGGTGATTGACTGATAGCTGAGCTTTATGACATTGGCGGGTGTTTGGGGTTAAGGTTAGCAGCGATGCTGGGGTGGACGGGTAATGGTGAAGTAGCTATCTATAGTTCAGATGTTCCAAAGATCTGGATCAAGTGATGGTCCGTATGCCTCAAATAATCTTGAATAAGCTCTGAAAAAGAAAAGAATTTATTATCACCGACATCACATTGATAAGATAATTTCTCTTCCGAAATGTTAGAGATAACTCTAACAATTTGCTTATTTATAGCTGCCCAAAGTCCAATAACCTCATCAGACGGTATGTTCTGGTAATCCTGAATTGATACCCAGTCGTTTTGTTTATAAGGCACAACAACAAACGGCTGCTCTTCAAACTGAATCCTGATAAACCTATGGTGATTATTCGTGGCGGAATCACACAAATGTCCAAGAATTTCTTTCTTTGACCACTTGCCGTTGGGCTTTGCTGTAAATTCCTCTTCTGAAAATTGATTTACCCTCCTAGGGAGCACTTCAATTAAGTAATTTAACCTTTTGATTATCTTTTCCATTCTTTACTCCATACTCTCTCGACGGATAATTGCCGTCAGTTATATTTAGAAAAAATCTTCAGCTAAAGAAAATCCGAACCTTTACTTAGACTTATCAGCAACGTTTGCAACAATTGCCGTTTCATTTGCTATTAAGGAATTACCTGATCGTACACTTTTCAGTTCAGATGCACCTTATGGCGATCCAGTATTAGCTAGAAATACTATCGAAAGGGTTGCCGCCGATAATTACATCCGTGACCGAGTTTTGGGAGAAAATATATCGCTTTATGTTTCAAATCCTAGATTCTAAGCTAAAAAGTCGTACTTGTCCGAATGTCTAAGCTTTTTGAATCAAGGACTTTGCCCAAAGAAGATAGCTCATTTATCTTGAAGACTGGTCCGTCAGATGTTTTAACAAATGCAAACCATATTCTGTCATCGTTATTTCCCACTATTTTGGCGTTTATCGGATTCTTGTGTTCGGAATCAGTCAATTTGACCCCTGCAATTTTTTCATTGTTAATGTCACCAAACAGCATAGGAAAAGGAGTTCCAGAAACTTGTTGAAAATACTGCCCTGAGCAACCCGAAAATTCACCTCCCCATACCCATTTCCACCCAAGCAAACTCTTTTTAATGTAACTGGCATCATATGTTGTGGTATTTCCAGTAAGACGTTTTATAAAAACAACTACACCATCATTTACATTTTCCTGATAAATCACTTTGCCCGTGCGTCCTGCCTTCACGATCGCACCTTCGGCAGTTGTTTCACCTCTATTAGAATTAACCCAGATACCGCCACCTATTAGTAAAAATAATATCGCACCAATTAATAGAATCCTCTTTTTTAGCGTCTCCTCCACCTCCACTTTTAATATGAAGTTCATTCACACAACCCATAGACTTAATAAAATTTATTCCACAAGTTCCCTTATTTTTCCTGCCAAGATAACGAATATTGTCTGAAAACATAATCGGCTCCTAATGTTTATGACATTGTGCGTAATCATTTCCACATAAAATGGTCTGGTCATGAGAGTGAGTCGTATCTTCAGGTTGGATCGTTACATGTCCAATTCCTAAATGTACTAATTTGTGTTCAACGACTCTAAGCAGATTCTGTATTTCGCCTACTACCATCTTACTATCAACTACCACATGACAAGACAATGCAACTCTCCCATCGGTAATCGTCCAAACATGTAAATCATGAACTTGCTGAACACCATCTGCCGAAATGATGGCATCGTGAACTTCTTGAATTTTGATTCCAGCAGGGGTTCCCTCCATCAGGATAGTCACTGTTTGTTTAATAATTTTCCATGCTCCAACTGCGATTAATAAAGCAATCAGAACGCTTAGGATCGGGTCAATGACATACCATTTTGTGAAGGCTATGATTATGCCGCCAAAAATAACCCCTGCCGATGCAGCAGCATCCCCTAACATATGCAGAACTGCACTCTTTACATTGATATTTTCTTCATGCCGCATTCCTAATCCAAGGTACAAATTCATTACCAAGCCAACACCAGCACTAATAAACATCCAAGTAGGTATTACAAATTCCGGAATCCTGAAACGATAATACGCTTCCCAAAATATCCAAACTGTAATCAATATCAATGTAATGCCATTGACAAAAGCTGCCAGAACACCGGCTCGATAGTAGCCAAAAGTCATACTCTCGTCTGAAGGTCTCTTAGATTGTTTTATAGCATACCAAGATAATCCAATGGCAGCGATATCCGTAAGTACATGCCCTGCATCACTCAATAACGCTAGACTATGAGAAATCAATCCACCTATAACTTCAACGACTAAAATAATTAGAGTTAGAAAAAAAGCTAATTTCATTTTTCCTTCCGGTGCATGAGAATGAAATAAACCACCATGGTCATGGTCATGATTATAGTCGTGGTGGTGGCTATCTGAGCTCATTTTATACCCCCCTAAAATATGGCATTTTTTGTTTGCTAGTAGTTATAGTATGTTGGTTTTCTTATTTAAAATGAATTATTTAACTGTTAACTTTCTTTAATTACAACCTTCCGAAAAGTATTGTCCCATTTCAATACAAAACCATTTACTGAAGCCAGATTATCAGCCATCAAGACAACGTCTTCTGTCTCCATCGCTGTATCCGTTCATTCGATACACAAAGTTCTTATCTATTTCCTTTAGAGGGTTGTGTTTTTCGTTTGTTCAATCATTTCATCAGCCACTCTGCGGGTTAACTTATTGTTTGATATTATACTTTAACCACCATACCCATCTGCTCTCGGTTTACCTGCAGCTTAGCGCAATTCTTCAAATTTCCCAAGTCTGCCCTTCCGATAACGAACCTTACGTCAAGTGAATATCACATCTAAAACTCGAAAACACCAAATTCAGGCTTAAGGGGCCGATTTTGGTGTTTCAAGCTTAAGCATTTTGGCGTTTTTGATTAAACCCAAGATCTTCAAAATACTCGTGATTCCTTCAATTTTCCATGCTGTTGTATCATTTAATATTCGCAGTTTAAGAGCCCTGTCCATTATAGACGAACTTAAAAATGTGTCGTTTCTTTTGCCTTTAGCACAACAACTTATCATGTACGCAACAATACCGGTTGTGGACCAATTACGGCCGTACGCCCAATGAACTTTCTTCTCGCGAAAATTCAAACCACGATTGCTTCCCTCAGTTCAAGCTATGACTATCCAGAAGGTCGGCATGAACGATCCATGTCCGTGTGGCAGTGGAAAAAAGCATAAGAAATGCTGCGGAAGATAATATGCGCTTCTTAGTTATAATGGCCAAAACTTCATTTCAAGGCAACTATTCCTTAAGGATTGCTTGCTATTTTATATGCCCTAGTGAAAGTGCATAGTTGTTAGTTACAAAGATCAGAGTATTTTTGCAGACCATGCTTTGTACAATACAAATATAAATCTCCACCCTTTTTAATCATTGGAATACGGGCTTCTGCACTTTGCTCAGGATACAAGCGGATAAGAAGGACTCTATCGTAAAGCACATACGCCACAAAAGTGATATAGTGGTCTTTCGTCATAATATGACGAATAGAAACGTAGTAGTCCATGTCCATTTCTTCTATTGTAATTTCATGTTCTGCTGTGTAGGGCACGGGCTTTAGCGGCCGTAGTTTTCGGCCACAGCAGGTAATGGAGGCGTTCCCTGTACTTGTCAGAATGTTTCCGCAGGCGGGGCATACATAAAATTGAGTTTTAAAAATCTTTCCCACATCAGGCAGGTTGGGATCAAGTTTACCCTCCAGCATATTCTGAATATCTGCCCCTAGTACTTCTGAAAGCTCAGACCAGAGCGTAACATCGGGACAACCCAAACCGCACTCCCATTTAGATATGGTCTTATTGCTGATATTCAATAAATCTGCAACCTGTTGCTGTGTCAGACCCTTTTCTTTTCGCAGATGAAAAATTAAACGCCCAACCTTCGCACAATCCACATTAATCACCTCCAGTTGTTAAGAGTTTATCTATGCTATAGATATTTAGCAATAACTTGAACCAGCCGTGTTGGAAGCTGTCGTAAATCGGTGATATCTAAAAAGTGTTCTTGTCCGTAAATATCACAAATAGTCTCTTTATCCTGCCCTATGGCAGCAGCTAGAAACACTATCCCTTTGCGCTTATATTCCTGTATTACTTCTTTCATATCAGTTATGGCTGTCTCACCGGTATAGTTTGGCATAGCTTTTGGCTGACCGTCGCTGATACTGATGAGCAGCTTCGTCTTTTGCGGTGCTTTCATTAGTTTTTCTGCCAGGATTCGCAGCGCCATGCCATCCCGGTTGTTGCTGTGTCCTTGTATCGCCATAAGGCAATACTTGTCGTTCAGGGCAGGATTTTCGTAGTCGATATAGGAGTAAAGCGACATCTTCTCCAGAGATGAGCGGTCTGCAGTATCCCCGTAAATCAGCATGGGTATTTTGCAGCTTTCACAAAATTCATAAACGGCAACAGCAGCCTGCTTTGCAGCATCCAACCGCCCAAAGGCGCTCATAGAGGCCGATTCATCAATTCGTAATGCCACCGTAAGTGAAGGTTCTTCATCCGGCAGACATTTATGGGAGTAATAGTAAAAATCAGGGGAAGCCAACTTTTCCGCATGGAATTTCGTCCCGTAAAGACGAGATTTCGCAAACTCCGTGGATATTTCGTGTTCCAACAGCGGAACAGTTTTTCGTACCAACTCCCGGATTATTGGCAGTAGCGTCGATGCAATCTGTTGATATTCACAGTGATGGGCGATCGTTGCTTCCGGTCTGTGAACAATCAGATTGACTTTCTCATGAGAAGAACCCTTTACAATTTCCCGCGCTTGCCGGTTCAGATGTTTGCGAAAATCTCGCCTTTGCTGCTCCAATTCCACTTTGGTTTTTTGTTGCAACTCGTGATAGATAGGGTCTCCGTCGTCGCCGTGGTCTGAGCTTTGCGTATCGGCTGCGTTTTCCGCGTCATCATTTGAATAACCTTCGTTGTCAGCTGACTTTCGCAGGGATACTGCCGGGATGTCATCCTGAATAGTGTTAAAGAACTCTGTCTCCATAGTTTCTTCTGTATGGATTTCCATAACCTGGCCGTTGGTTTTGATTTGCCGTTCCGATATCTCTTCCAGTTCTGACAACACCCCATGCTTTGATAAGGCTTGTTCCAGAATAACGATTTCATCGGGGTCGGTAGTGATTTTATAAATTACCTTGTGATATAGTGCATTTACCGTCTCTGAGCCCTGAAGTACAGCGTCCACCAAGAAAAAATAGGAACGCATACCTGCAACACCCTTGATAGCGTTTGCCTTGGCGGTTTGATCCAATAAAACAATAACACGGGCAAAGATCAACAGCAATTCTTCATCAGTACAGCCGGTTTTAGCCGCCGCTCTTGTCGACATAACTTCGATGGGGGGTAAATCCATCTTTTCACTGTGCTGCACACGGTCACGCAGGGCCTCGTTCAACGGGCGGCAGCCATTGTAGCCCCGATTTGTAGTAATGACAGCGATAAAATCAGGATGACGATGCACAATCCGAGTAGGCAGATTGATGCTACCGTCCGCCTCCAACGCCGAGTTCAGTGCCATCAGCACCGCTGCATCACGAATTACTGTAGGCTCTTGAATTTCCAGCAACCAGCCGTTTTCATAAGCTCGCACAATTTCTGAGGGATAATATTTATAAGTTACGCCTTTAGAATTATTTTCATCCTCCGGCAGCACCGGCAGGATAGAACCTAATACGTCGGATTTATCCATATCCGCAAAACAGGTCACCTTCGTATAGGGAAGTCCAAAGTCAGCGGAGAGGGCTTTGGCAAGCTGTGTCTTGCCGGAACCGGCATCTCCTTCTAAAAGGATATTTGTAATTTTCATTTCACCGCGCGTCCAATTGCGCTTTACTTCTGAACAAATGCGGCGTTCAGCGTCACTTTCAATGTGGGTGACAGGCTTTTGCCAGACAAGAGATATTTCTTCTTCCGTCAACTGTCTGGCAGGGGACAGAAGCCATTTGTTTTCCATTTTAAAATTACTCCATTTCCTCAAATATACGGGACAGAACACGTAGCCGTTCGCCATTCAGCTCTCCTAAATCGCTTAGCGCCTGTGAAAACTTTTGAATATCCTGGTCTATATTCGGATTCTCGGTATAGACTGCGATTGGCATAACGCCGCCCTGCACGCCAATCCGTTCCACTGCAGGTTTCTCCGGGTCGTATAACAGCGGCATCCTATAGGCTTCACGAAAATACAGCAGAGTGCGGCTAAGAAAAATCATCAGATCAAGCACCTGATGAATAGGCAGCTCAGTGCTGATTTCTAATTCACCGTTCGCTGCTTGTTTCCAGATTTGCACTGCAATTTGCATATTCTTGTTGATTTCCAAAGTTGGTGCGCCCAATGTCAGCCGTTTGATATCTGACTTATAAGCGTTTCTCCCATCGATGCGGTCATACTGATCGGCAATCATTACAATATCCTTGTTCATTTCCAAATCCTCCTTGCTTGTTTGTCCTGTTCCAGACACTGCTCACGCAGCGCTTCCAGTTCGGCGGTATGATCGTCGGCAGGGTTTTCATATTTAAGGACTTTCATTACGGAAAGCTCAAAGCCTTTCATGCCATAATGATTCCAAAGTTCTAGGAGCCTTTTGTTAGGATGATAGTTTCCATCAAGTTTGGCGCTGGTACTATTAAAATCAGCCTTTGTATCTTTGGAAATACCCAAGAAAGACTCATTGGTCGCTATGCAACGGTAAGAAATCACACCCATTTCGGGTTGTCTGTTTTTATATTCCTCAAGAAGTTGCTTTTTTCTTTTTATATCCATTTTGTTCACCTCGGCTTTATTGTATAAGTTGCCTATAATGAAAACAATCCACGCCCCGTAGAGTCTACACTCTATTAAAAACTAGATTAAAAAAGAAACCCATGTCACATATTTGTGGTTCCCATTTCAATTTTGTATTTTGGTATTTTTCATATCTGTAATTGATAGAATATTCCCCAAATTTAGCTATATTTTTGATCCTACAATGATTTACTCGCTCAATCCTTAATTTTACCCTTTCTTACGATTTCTAAAGCCTTTTAACGATGTAGTGCGCAAAACAAAAAAGCACCGTCGTTAACAATGCTTAAGATGATAACTATAAACGTCGAAAAGCCCAGCATTTGTCACGTTCAAAGTGCAAAATCCAGAGCATATATTACCCTGGATTACATTTACCACAAAGCCGGTTTGATTACTTGTTTTTAACCCCGCTCTCGCAAGTTTGAATGAAGCTCATTTCATCACACAACCCCTGCCTTTACTCTTGACTATTTCAATAATTCCCCATCCCCGAAACCAATGGTACAGAGAAGGGAAATCTAATTAATAGCTAATCAAAGCCGCCATTAAAACCCCAGTAGCCAAACTTAAACAAAACGAAAAGATCCCGACGCCTACATTCCCATTCGGTATTTCTTTCCGAATCGTAATTCCCGGAGTCAAAAGTTCAAATAGATAATAAATTCCAACAAGAAAAACGATCCCCGTTAAAGCCCAAACCACCAAATCCCACAAACTAACTGCATGATAGATCGCTGAAGCCAGCAATAACGAAATACCGAGTATCTTACCCCCTAAATCGAAAGCGACGGCTTTGGCTGATGCTACCTTTAACGGATTCTCCAAATCATCACCATCAAACATGATTTTAAATTCCTGATAAGGTGTCGTTAAAGTGAATAAAAAAATAGCAAAAACCATCAATGGTAAAGTGACTCCCAAGTACTTAAGGAAATTAATTAATAGCATACAATAGCCCCTCTCTCCCACTCCTTATTTCTTATATCCCGACGGCAAAAAGCAAGATAGATTACCTGTGATTCGCTCCCCGATTCTTGCACTGATCGCCGAGGCCTTTCCTCCGACGAGAAAAGATCCCCAGAGCAATCGTCCCTTATAAGGGCCAGTCACTGTCATGCTTTCCACTTCCTCCAGCTCCACGAACTTCTGATAGATCATCGGTTGCTCCCAATACATTTCGTCCCTGTCTTTCTCTAGTACGCTGCCATCTGCTTGAAAAATACTGACAGCTCCTCCTTCTCTCCCATAAATGGGTTTAGCCACAAAGGGTTCTTTCCCTAAAAAAGGATTTTCCAGATAAGTCGGGAGCATATAGCGCTCAATAATTTCATGCTCAACCTCCGTATAGAACATTTTTGCCTCATGCAAACCCCATATCAAAGCTTGCATCGCCTTAGTCTGGGCAATGAACGCTGCCGGGGGATTGATAATCGCCAATCTTCCTCGGGCGATTAGATCAAGAACATGGGCTCCTGTGGGATACCCATCCTCATCCTTCTCTTCAGCCATTTTTTCCAGCGCATGAAGCCGGTACCAAACATCAATTTTCTGGTAGTCTCCTTCGATAAGCGCACAAAGTTCATCCTCAATCACTCTGAGATTTTCCAGTGGGACAAATCGACCAGGCAGGTCCGACCTTTTCAATAGGTACTCGACTGTTCCCTTATCCTCTTCATGCCAATCCAAGGCGCTAAAAACGATATTTTCTATCGGGTAGCCTAACCCCTGATAGCGTTCGACAATCCCCTGAAAAGCATCTGTGAGGTCCTGCTCCATCCCTAAATTGGGGTTGCCTGCACCAAAAAACTCACACGCTTTACCATTTGTATAAAATGCTTCGACCACACTTGTGGGGGTATCTGCATTAAATTCCAGCATTTTAATCCCCTGTGCGGTATGCGCAAAATCAAAGCGACCGATCGTCGTCGGAATTTCTGGCAAGATCGGGAGCCGAATCGCCTGAAACGTTTCTGTGGGGAGTCCCAACATTTCAAGCAAACTTTCGGGACTTTGCTGAACCATCACGATAGTTTTTGCATAAATTTTTCCAAGTTCTTCCGTTGCCAAAGCAATTTCCTGGCGAAACTCCTCGTTAATATAGTGGATTCCAGCTAAGCCATATTCATTTCCATCGATCCAGTCCCAGGAGAAAACCTCACGAATGGACCCGTAAAACTTTTCACGAACCTCTGGGTATGGACACCTCTGCACGGTTTAACTTTCCCCCTTCAATCTTAAATCCAATTTTATTGACAACTAGCTGGCACTGGCACCGCTACTGCTTCCAATCCCACCATGACTACCACTTGAAATCCCGCTCTTTAAACTAGAAGAAGAGGAACCGGAACTTGTCGAACCCGATTTCCCCCATGGGGATATACCAGCAATTCCTGTACCTTGCGATTGTGTGCTTGAAGAACTCTCCGATGAGCCGAACGCAGGGGTCTTCACATTCCCGGACGTTCCTGAGGATACTCCCGAATTTACTCCTGAGAAATACCCAGAAGATCGTCCGCTAAAATAGCCAAAGGGACCGAACGGACCAAACGGTCCAAAAAACCCCGAGAAAAGACCTCCATGGGATTCGTTCTCAACAATAACCGTCCCTCCTCCATTTGTTGCACCACCGATAATACCCTGCTGTTCTTGTTGGTCCTCAGATATTTCCTTTATTCCATAGCCCACAATGCCAACTACGAGAGCCGTTGACAAGAAAATCCCGACCATGCGTTGTGTCCTGGTCACCTTATCCCTTCTTTCTAGGTACTATGTTCACTCTTATTGTAGTCTTTTGAGTTTAACCCTTATCCCTTAAGCCTTAACTGTAGTTGTCTTCTTTAAATATAGGCTAAAGACTTGCCGATCCTCATCGATTTCAAAGGACGTCTTTTCCCATTCACTCTCTTGAAAGTTTATATATTGGCTTACCGCATACATAAGTAAATCCTGCATATTCCCAAGTTCCAGAGTCTTAAGAAGGGGGTAATGCTCTGCTTCCTCGCTGAACTCCCGAAGCTCCAACAAAATATATCCCATCCCCGAAATTTGTCCTGGAGTAAAAGAATTCGGTTTTTCTTCCACTTTTTTCACATAAATCACTTGCAAATATTCTTCTTTAGCAGATGAAGTGAGCTCATAGACTGTAAATTCCTTTACGAAGTAATCACATAAACAGCGCGCAATCACCTCTTCTTTCGGTATGCTTTCATACCCAAAAAGTGCTGGAAAACCCATTTCTTCATCCAGCAATCGGTACTCCAACTGGGCCATACCTCATTCTCCTTCTACTTTCATTTTTGGTATTTAACTCTTTTTTCCTATTCGCTTTAAAAAAAGAATATGTTTCGTTTTCATCATGATTCCAAGAATGAGCTACATATACCATTCATCATTTGTGTTATTTCTATGAGATGGCATGGGTAACTCCATTCGCTTCAATTCATCCCAGAAATGGGGGATCATCTGTAATTGCTCTTGATTTTTTGTGGATACAGTGAGCTCCTTACCTATTACTTGAAAAGCTTCCTTTTGGACTATTTTGTAATCCATATCCTTGTCTCCCTTCAATGATAATTGAAAAGAGATGCGTGGAAATGCTTTGAGATTCACTCCAGATTGTCGCGCTTCAGATGGCGAAATTCCATGAGCTTTACGGAAAGCTCTTGCAAAGGATTCAGGGGAATCATAGCCATTCTTAAATGCAATGTCTAGAACTTTAACATTCGAAGATATGGCCGGCTCTTGAGCAGCTAACGTCAATTTTCTGTTGCGAATATATTCCGCAATCGTAAAACCTACATTCATTTGCTTAGCTATGCCAAAAAACCTTACTAAAACAGCGGAACAGCTCCATGTGGTTCAATCTACCTTCACCAGCAGGATTAAGCAGCTGGAACATAATATTGGTGAAACCTTATTTATCCGCACAAATAAAAATGTAGTACTGAAAAATGCAAAACAGCAAGAAGACCATTGCCGAACTGGAAATTATGTAAGAATAAAAGGAGCGTCCAAACGCTCCGGTAATTTTATCCCACACAAAAGTGTTGTACAAATATTAGAAGTAGAACTGGGATTTAAGTCTCTGCGTCAATCCTTAGGTCGTCTCTACTTAATCGATGCTTCAACCATCAGCCTTTGTCTTTTCCAATATGCACGCGCAAACGATGACTTGGCTCTATCCCCGGAAAGTTACTATCATGGAAATTGTACTTGTTTTTGATAATATATAAAGGACGCTGTTTATTTTCGTCATAAATTCTTGCTATATATTCGCCAAGAATGCCAAACGATAAAAGCTGTACCCCACTGAAAAAGGTGATGGCGACCATCAGGGAGGTCCAACCGGTTATAGTTGCTCTCCCGATTATCTTTTGAACTAAGGAGTAGACGATAAGCAGCAAAGCAACGAATATGGTTATAAACCCCAAAGTCGACATTAACTTCAATGGTTTTGAAGAGAATGAAAATATCCCATCAGCTGCAAATTTCAACATTTTCTTCAGAGGATATTTTGTTTCTCCCGCAAACCGCTTATCCCTATCGTATTCGATGAACGTTTGCTTAAATCCCACCCAAGCAATCATTCCTCTGATAAATCGGTTTTTTTCCTGCATCGTGGAAAACACGTCCGCAACTTTTCTGTCTATTAACCGAAAATCTCCTGTATCGACCGGGATATCAACATCAGACATTGCAGAAAGGAACCTATAAAAGCACTTGGCTGTCACGAGTTTAAACCACGTTTCCCCGGATCGCTGATTGCGCTTGCCGTAAACCACATCATAGCCTTCCTGCCAGAGTTTAACCATCCGGGCAATTTGCTCAGGCGGATCTTGCAGATCAGCATCAATAATAACAACCGCATCACCGCATGCCAGTTGAATCCCACATGTTACAGCTGTTTGATGTCCAAAGTTCCGCGAGAAATCAACAATTTTAACATTTTTATTATCACTGGCAATCTGTTCCAGTATCGCCATAGTACCGTCCTGACTGCCGTCATCGATAAAAAGCAGTTCAAAATTATAGCCGTTATGATTCATTACGTCTAACAGACGTTGATAGCACACTTCAGCAACCGATTCTTCGTTATACATGGGAACCACAACCGAAAGCAGAAACTCTTTTCTCATCCCTCAACTTCCTTCACTTTGAATGTCCAGATTTTATTTAACAGAAAGTTAGTCCAGATTCCGAAAAACGTAGCAGCAACTTGGCTAACGATTTTGCCCAAGCCAAATGTTACAAGGAAGTATAACACTGAACTATTTAGCAGCAATGTAATAAGATTCACAATAACAAACTTGTAGAATAACTCGGAGTGATCTTTTTTGCACTTAAATACCCATGCCCTGTTCCAGAAATAACTATTTATCGTACCTGCGGAGTATGCCAAGATATTAGCCAAAAGATAGTTAACCATTAGAAACAATAGTACGTAATATACGGTAAATGTCAGGCTAGTATTCAATACTCCTATCAAGATAAACCTTAACAACTGTATCATCTTTAAGCCTTACGCCCCCAGCCGCAAAAATAATAAAGATCCAAGAAAGCATATAAGCGTATCTGGCCTGTGCCTCAATCAACATCAGAAACAATGCGTAACCTAAATAGAGTATTAAAAAGAAATTAATTTCAACCGGTCTGTCTTTGTTTCTATGTAAACCCAAAATGCTCATAAATAATAAGATCAAATAGAAAGATGAAGCTAGACCCGTTAAGATCAAGTTTGATTTTGAGAAAACTTTAGCAAAAGCAAAATAATCAACTGCTCCGGGAATAGTCCATATATAAGCGGACATGTCAGGTACTGCCCATTCAGATTCAAACTTAATAATAGAAAAGCCTAACAATTTCAGCTTTGGCGTGTTTAACAATCTGTCTTTAATGATTTGTTTACTTGCTTCGGTTATTTTTACCGGATCATGCTTGTATAGCTCTGGAATTTCGGCATCGTCCAGATTCCAGTGTCCATGGGCCTCTATATTGGTACCCTTGAGTATCGAAGTCCAATAGGGTTCTTTAGAATTCCATAACTGTGATTCCGTAATTCCACTTGAGACTAGCAGCGAACTCAAAATGATAATTGGGACAAGGCACGAAATAATTATGACCGGCAGCTCAATTATTAAGTTTTGAAATCTCTTGTAAAATAAGTAATAGAATAAATAGGCCAAGATAAAAACATAACCGACCATTCTAAACATATGTCCAACTGCAAGTCCTAATCCACAGAAAACCAGCAATTTAACTTTATCCCACTTGTCCTGCGTTTGATTTTTCACAGCAGCCAGAAAGTAATAAGTACTAAGTAAATAGAAAGGTGTGGCAATGTTTTCTTGCATAGTTTGAGAATTATACATTATTGAAGGCAGATATAAGGCATAGAGAAGCATCGAAACCAGTGCTGTTTGCCGGTCATCATATATCTTTTCGACTACTTTATATAAAAGAAATACTGAAAATGTAGAAAATAAGACATTGGCAATTTTAATTAAAAACAAAGGAGCCGAGCTAAACTTGTAAAACAAAGAAAAATATAGAACAGTGACCGTATCATGTGCAAATCTGGCAAAGTACCCATAACCATGAAATCCGCTATAGTCCCCTTGGGCAACTTTCTGCGCATATCCGTACATCAAACCAAAATCTGAAATCGGTTTGGTCGGTATAATAAAAACCCATAAAAGTCTTAGGATAAAAGCTGCTAACAAAATAACTGCAAAGTTATGCTGGGAGCTTTTTAAACCGCTGAGTACCGAAATCTTCTTATACTTAAAAAAAACAAATATTGCAAACAAAAACAAACCGAAAACTTTATAAATTAGTACCCCAATAAAAGAAATACCTAACAGAAAAAGCACTAACCACATCACAATCTGATTAAATATTAATTTAACCATCCTCAAAACCTTTCTTTATAGAACATATAAAACTGCTCCAGGACCATATACTATTTAACTGCTTATCTTATTACGTGCAATCCGGATTATAAATTCAAGCTCCTGTATCCGAAGGAATACCGCGAGAAGAAGAACTATTACAGCACCAACAAAAGTTCCAATAACAAGGTTAATTAGCGAACCCCAAAATTCAGTATTAGTTATTAAAAAAACCAATTAAATTATATAATTTTACAAATTTCTAAAACAATGTCAAAATTAACAGGTTTCAATAAAAATATACCTGTAAAAAATTACAGGTATTTAATAATGGAACATCACCATAGATTATGATATTAATCTCTATTCGACATCGTTTTCCATATAGCTACAGCTTTTAACCTGGATTTTACACCTAATTTGCTAAGTATATTTCCTATATGGAAATTTACGGTTCTTTTTGTGATACCCAATGCTAAGGAAACTTCTTCACTATTTAGACCTTTTGAAACAAGCTCCAGTATTTCTCTTTCCCGTGGAGACAATGATTCTTCGGTTTCATTAGATTTTAATGTTATTAGCTGATCATCATTGTTATCTACAAGCTCTACCTTTAGAAAATGCGCCAATCCTTTTGAAAAGTATTCTTTTCCCTGTACTACATAATGAATTGCCTCAATCATTTCTGTTTTGTTACATTCTTTAAGTAGAAATCCCTGAACTCCTTTCTGCAGTGATTTTGTAAGATACCCTTCTGGATTAAGGCCTGTAAGCATAATTATTTTCACTTCGGGGTGAATCGATTTAATATCATCAATTAAATTAATACCCGAACAATCCGGCAGGCTAATATCAAGTAAAATAACATCAGGTGCCGTTGATTTTAAGAGGTTCAGGCATTGGACTCCATTATTAGCGATTCCCACTATCTCCAGGTTTGTTTCCGACGACAGCAAGGACACGGTTCCTTCCGCAAAAAGAGTATGGTCATCGACTATTAGTATTTTCAGCATTTTTGATTTCACGTTATCCAATGCCATTTTTTTGTCTCCCTCTCTTATTGAATTGTAGCTTTAAGGATCGTACCCTGAGAAACTGCAGAAGTGATTTGCAGTTCTCCGCCTAATCCTTCGAGCTTTTCTTTGATTCCAACTAATCCAAAATGATTACTGGATATTTGCCAGTCCTCTAATTTAGTAACATCCAATCCCTTGCCAAAAATCTCTTATTATTAATTCAAGCTTAGAGTTGTTTAACTCAATTTTAAGAGTTATCCTTACTGGAACCAGAGTGCTTTATTGCATTCGTAATTCCTACCTGTAAGAAGAGGTAGGCCACCAGTTCTACGTTTTCTTTCAAACGCACTTCGTCACTGATTCGAGCCGTTCTATGGAGATTATCACAGATTCATGTCTAGCGCTAACTGTAATGACCCATCGTGAAGATCTTGAGCAAATGCTTATTTCTCTTGTTCAAAGTTCTTAAAGAAGAGACTGTTTACTCGCTGGATGCACCCACTCTTTTTTCAAAAAGGGTGCATTTGCTTTATTTCTACTCTACATAATATTCCGACAGAATTCAGTCTAAAGAAACCGCTAACATTTAGTCAAAGGTGAGTTTGTCAAACTATATTAAACTACTTATTTTGAATACTTGAGTCCATTAAAACCAGACCCTTCAGAACTTACAGTTTATTGTCTATTTACCAAAGTTTATCAGTCACTCCATATTCTTTATAGATTTATGGTAATCTTCGCCAAAATCCGAAACATTCCTCCTAGATAAGGTGTTTTTTATGTTGTTTAGGGCCAAGAGCTGATCAATCATTGGATTCTGCGTTGCTGTAGTGGGCTCTGACTTCTTCGTTTTCTGCCCTATTGGGTTAATATCTCCTCCAGTTGTGCTAGTACCATGGGCCATGCTCGCTCATGGTTATTTTTAGACTCCTCATCAGGGAATCCAGTATGTGTAAGACGAAGCAATGTCCCATCTTCGTTTTGATTTAATTCTACTGTTACTACGGTCTCTGCTCCCTTGGTTCCCCCTTCCCCTGTTAGCCATGTCAATTCAACTATATGATCGGCCTCAAGCCTCAGGAATCGACCATAATGTGGGTGTCGTTTTCCATCAAAAGAGGTTTCAAAATAAAAGGCCGAGTTTATTTCACCTTTCATCATGACTGACCCCGGCGAGGCGAACCAGAGGTCAAATTGCTCTGTCCAAGCTCTGTATAAGACTGGAGCCAGCTGCTATTGCTGCCCTAGACAGGGCTAGTAGCTTAAACCTAGTCCAACAATTGCCCAACGGTCTCAACTCACGTTGGCACCTCTTACACTGGCGGTCATAACCTTTCAGGTGGCCAATGGCAAAAGCTAGCGCTAGGTTGAGCTATGCGGCGTGAAACACCACTCCTGGTAGTACTGGATGAACCAACGGCTAGTCTGGATGCTCAAGCAGAACATGCCCTTTTTGAGCGATATGCCCAAGCATCTATTCGCAATGCAGGACAGATAGGTGCTATTACCGTTTTGGTTACCCACCGATTTTCCAGCATAAGCATGGCTGATCTGATCGTCTTTCTGGAAGATGGCAAGGCTATCGAAGTTGGAAGTCACGATGAATTACTGCGACAACAGGGCCGTTATGCTGAACTATACGAGATGCAGGCGGCTGGCTATCGCTAGGGCAACCATATTTTAATTTCACCAATTTATAAAACAGAATGCATGGCGATATTTCGTAGTATCACCATCACCTAGTTTTTACGCTTGGTTTTGAAGTCAATTTTGTGTTCAATGAAGTAACGCCAACGTGCGTTGAGTGGACAAAAAGATGCCAATGCGCCTATTTGAGCCCGATGGAACCTTGACGGAAATTACTTATTGTTTAACACCTTAAAACCATTCAAAGTAATAATTATCATTTCTTTCAGCAATACACAGAAATCTTGTTGATAATATTTTTCATTGCCGCTCTTAATAATAGCTTCTATCTGACCAGGGTTCGGATTGGTTCGTGGAAACAAGCCAGCCATGTAGTTATAAAGCATACTGACACATTGCATGGCTTTATTCTTTGTATCAAAAAATGAGTATTGATTCATTAGTACTTTAGCCATTTCTTCCATTTGTTCATACATCCGCTTTTTGTAGATAACTAACTTGTCTATATCGATGTTTAGTTCTATGACTGTTGTAAGTATGGAGCCAATCCGTAAAAAATTAACATGCTTTTTGATGCTTTCGGAAAAAATTAATGCAAACTGTTCAAAACTTAAAGGGTCCTTAAATCTTTCATCAGTTATTAAATCTTCAGACAAGGACTGACCATCCTGAATAAATAATGCAAAAAATATCTCCTCCTTAGACTGATAATAACGAGATATATTTGCTCTGCTAAATTCTAATTTGCTTGCTATCATGTTAAGTGTTATCTCTTTATAAGGTAATTGGTCCAACAGACTACTAGTTGCCGATAAAATTTGTTTTTGCCGTACTTGTTTTTGTTCTATTTTTCTTGCCCTTTGAAATCCCAATATAATCCGCTTCCTTCATAATAACAATTATGGAATATTTATTAAATAAGTATAGCAAGATATAAATATATTGAAAAGTTGCAGAGCGCAACTTATAATGAGTGTTAATAAGTTTCCCCATGCAACTTATTCTTTGTATTATATTTAATTAAGAAGGAAGGATTAAGTATGGGCATATCAAATCATTACATTTTTAATCTGGGAGGAGTGCTCTGTTGAAGCCATCTTCGGAGGAACTTCGTCGATTCTCTTCCGAAAGATATCCATAGCCCGGAAGCCACCCTTCCCAGCCAAGGCATTACATACTGCAACAAACTCTTCGAGATCGAAAAGACTCTTGAGAATCTTTCGAGCGAACAACGAAAATTAGAGCGTCTGAAACAGGAAGCCCCTGTTCTAGAGGCTTTTTGGGTGTGGATCGATTCCGTGAGAGGCAAGGTGCTGCCGAAATCCAAACTGAGCGAGGCTTTGACTTATGCTCTGAACCATAAGGAAGAGTTTATGAATTATCTTAAGGATGGGAATTGCTCCATATCCAACAACCTTGCAGAAAAGGACTTTATGAACAATTATTTATTATGGGGCAACTCCTGCTACATAATCATTGTTGTCATACTGACTGATATGGGTTTGGAGCCTTGTCTCCATAGGACCAGGCATAAGTTTGGAAGAACTTGTCTGGCGGGTAATCTGCGCCCGTCATTGCTATGAGCACAGCATATGAACCATAGACACCAACTTGATATTTTCCGGTTAGAACCATATGAACGCCCCTGAAATACTCTTTGATGGCGGAGACATATCCATTAGCTGGGCTTCAAAGTCAACCGTGAAATAAATACATACTCCTCTTGGCACTCCTAAGGCTTGAGCCTTTGCAAGAGCGTATTGTGCATCAAATACCCCTCGCAAATAATTAAAGTAGCTCGCCTTAGTGGGATCTAGCTCTAAGATAAGCCACAAAGCCATGCCTGCGTCTAGGATCGACTTTACTTCTGCAGCAGTTATACCATAGTTACCTCCAAGATAACGTCCAATTGCCTTTACACCTGCATTCTTAAGGGCTTGCACATTCGCTAGGGTTAACTTTGTCGCGCAATCAATACCATTCATTTTTCTTCTGCTTTCTCCTGAAGTTGCTGAAAAATACTTTAAATTTTGGCGGCATTCTAAGACCAATCTTTCCAGTCGAAATAATCTCCTTCGACATCTCCATAAATATACATATCCAGAGTATCTGGGCTAGTAGTAGATTGCTTTAATTCCCACATGGGTTTACTGTTTTTCAATTGTTTCACCTCCCCTCAACGATTTCTAATAGATTGCGTGAGAACTCTTTCATCGCTCCACCCTCTATGAGCTCTTTGGGCCAACACTGTGGTATCAATTCCAATTCTTTCGGCCCACTGTGCCATTGTCAAAGATGCTCCATTATAATCAATCACCCTATTATTTTTCTTGTTATTACATTGTTGCTTTTGAGTAATCCACCGACAATTTTCTGGGCAATAATTGCCATTCACATCAATTCTATCGATAGACAATTCTTCAGAATATCATTAGATAACGCCCATTGTTTAAATGCTTCAAAATCGTCTTTCCATTCATCACAAACGGAAATACCTCGTCCCCCATAATATGCATATCTTGTAGAATTAGAGTTTCCGGTTCTATGACGAATTGATTTCCAAATTCTATACAACCTTGTATTGCCGTCACCATAATTGTTCTGATGGCTTCGATTCCAAGCAGATGTCATTTCTCTATTTAGACATCCACAACTTGATGTTTTCCCTGTTCTTAAACTAGTTCCGCAAACAATAACAACTTCACCGCAATCACATTCGCATTGCCACATCGCTTTATTATGAATGTCATTAGGAGCTCTAACCCTAACAGTTAGACGACCGAATTTATGTCCCGTTATGTCAACAAACTTACCCAAAGCAATCACTCCCCGCCTAAAGACTTTAATACCTCATCAAGGGTTGCGTAGTTCTTGGTGATAAAATGCGCATTAGCCCATGGTTCGTCAATAACCGTCTCTCCGCAGACCTTACGAATATCGTTGATACAGAAGGCTCCTGATCCTATGATCTTGTCTATTGCGCTTGAAACACTGAGTAAGTCAACATGCTTGATTGACTTAGTATCAATTTGCAGGTATGTCCCTTTCAAAAACTCAGCTTTCCCAATGCGTTTTCGGATAATTTCCTCAGACAACATATCCGTTAACGGGTCCATGCAAAACGTGAGTAGTTGGTCAACTGCGTCCGAGGTACCCTGCACATCACCACGGAGCAACGCCGGGGGAATTCCAAATCACTTCGCTGTAAAGTCACAAACATCGTCGATCATAGCTCGAATATCCCGCGTACCTTCATTGGAATAATTCTTTGAGCCTAGATCTAGGAAGTCCTGACCTCGCCCAAGAGGAATAACTCCATTATCCGCTTCAAGCCAAGTCTTAAATTTCTCATTAACGAGATTATCAAAGGCTTTACGCTCTTCTGTTCCAGCGACCGGGATCGTCTCGTATTTAAATTTGCCTTTGATCCCTCGCGATCTTTGGAAGTATTTCATTGAGTAGGAAATCAACTTTGAATAACTCTGATAAAGCCCATTAATAACTCGACGCATGTCTTCGTTAGAGAGCTGCCAGTACAAGACTTCACTCTGCACAAAAGAACGGTTAAATGTAAAATCGCCGACAGTAACGCCGGTGAAAACATCATCATATAAGGCATATGGTGTTCGATTAAAACTATCCGCAATAAGTAGTTCCACTTTGCTCCACAATCAGGCATTCATTGTTACGGTAAAGTTGGGATATCCATTTATGAATAAATCCACTAGAATTTTGGTTTCGATTCGGCTCGATGTACCAAAGATAATATTCATTCCCCTTGGTCTCTTTCCCGCTTAAGAATATTTTAAACTCACATTTGCATACGGCATTGCTAATCAGATTAACCGCGCTCCAAAAGGCCAGTTCGGGGATATAAATATCAGCAATTAAATATTCGTACTCACTTAAAGCACTGTTGAAATCGTCTCCGCTTAGCGGAACATTACCGCCAAGTCTATCCTTAAGCCATGTAATTAATCCCAAATCATCACCTCCTTAGCAGATAATCACCGGCAAGTCATCAAATCCTCCACCCATATCCTCAAGCTCATTTTCAATACACATAGAATGAACCACGGCCATCCATGGGTCTGTCTTCCGGCTTTTCGCTTCAATCTTGGCATAATAATAATTCCCGGTATCTGTTCCCTCTTCACGACCGCGCCTGACCTTCTTCGTATTCCATGCGGCCCATCGAAGCGGCGGATAGTCTCCCCATATGAACTGTTGATTTGTAAATACGCTCATTGTTCATTTTATAAAGCAATGGGCAAAGACCAATTTATTTAATCGTTCCCTTTAAGACGTCTTCCGCCAACCGCAAATCATCGTCCAGTACTCCATCACGAACATAACCATTCTTTATGATCTTAAAAATTCGACTATGCTTACGCTTACCGAAACCGGACTGGAACACGCCGATAGTTTTTGCATTCTCGTATTCATGTTCTTCGTCAAAAATCAAACACGCCGAACGCTTACCATCTTTGGTACGGGCATTCGACGTGTTGAATTTAATATAGGACCTGGTATTGAGGTTTGTAATCTCAATCTTGGACTTATGAATGAATGAAGGTTGTTAGCGTCGATAAGACTTTGTATCCATTGACCAACTTCATCTTGATTGTTGATATTCAAATCTATGTCCCCTCGTAACACTTCTTGGACATACTGAATAGCATGTATTAGAAATCCATCTTGCACTTATGAAAGTCTAGAAATAAAGGAGTGAACTATTTGATTATAACAGCGTTAATAGTCATTATCGTCTTATTACTGATTATCATTGGAGAACTGCTTAGGCTTATAAGATTATCCAAACCACCTCATCCACCTTGCCCACCTCATCCATGCCTCTAAGATTATTTAGGAAACATTAGCCTAGGTTTAAGCCTAGGCTTTTTACATGAGCCCTTGAATCCCCTTATTCTTCCGCATCATCCAATCAATCGCCTTAAACCTCTCGGTCTCGGCATACAACTCATCAAGGATATAACGAACAGAACAACTCTCATTCTTCCAGTTCATACAGTTCCCGCAGTTAGGATTCAGCCCAGCCTTCCTGGGTTCAAATCCTACGCATGTGAAAGCTGGTTTCGTCAACCCAATCACCACCTTATAGAAATAGAAAAAGAGCCAATTGCTTAGCTCCTTTTGGAAAAAATACCACATTTATTCATTTTGCTACTTGACATTCGCATAGTATTATGGTATTATATTTAACAGAAGGGAGGTGAAAAAGTGAAAGACTTACTTAAAATCTTAGTCCTGATCCTGACAACCTGCAAGCTAATACAGGAACTAAGAAAAAAGTAAGCCCCACGGGGAGGAGAAATCCTCCCCCACCACTTACAATATTATACCACAACCACTGGGAATTTATGAATCTGATCAAAATAATCCTAATCGCTTTAGTTATCCTCAACATCATTGACGGAGACTTTATCAACCCAAGCATTTTGGACGTCGTTAAACTTGTCTTACTGATTGTTTGCTTCGTCCTAACGTTCATAGTTGAAAGAAGGGAATCTTAATGTATCATTTTGAAACCAAAGAAGAATTAACAAAATATCTTGCTGAAGAAATCATTAACACTGCCGAAGCTGTTGAAATCCTTGGATGCACCCGGCAAAACATTGACGATCTTGTTAAACGTAAGAAACTCGTTCCTATTAAGGTTTTTCCACGTGATCGAATCTTTTTTAAAAGTGATGTAATATCCAGGAAAGATTTATCAGAGGTTGAAAAGCCCAATTAATAGCTAATCATTAAGATCAAGAAAGAAGAATCGGTATGCAACTCAAGAAAATAAGATTAGACAAAGGATTAAGTATTCCTAAGCTATCAGAAGTCTCCGGGATTCCCGTCAGAACTTTGGAGGATATCGAAAGGCGTGGGGACTGTAGAGTCTCCACTGCCCTAAAACTTGCGCAGACATTAGAAGTTAGTATGGATGAATTATGCCGGCCAGGAGACGAATAAACTCCTGGCTTCTTTTTGTGCAATAGAAAAGCGCCCCTCTCGGAACGCCCTCTTTATATCATGTTACCATGAATAGCTAACAATAGAATGCGTGCTTTATGCCAAATAACTGCCAAATATTTAGTAATGATAACCACAATCTTTTATTTGTGTTATTAAATCTTTTTTTACAAATATCCTTTTATGATCCCTTTGATAAATCCCTAAAAAACAAACTAGTTGTTTGTTTTCACCTAATAAATATCCTGTTACTTCGTTCAAGTTCTGATTTTCATAAAATGCGATTTTCTGAAGTCTAACATTTTCTATTGACTTAACACATAAATGAGTTCCAAGGCATAGTAATGTAATGATATAAAAAATAACTATAATTCCCATTACGGAATAATCTATAGGAACTTTTTTCAATACTAATATACAATTCAAAAAAGATATTATTGATACCAAATAAAAACCGCATTTAGTCTTACACAATACCTTAGCATCAGAAGATGGTCCGCTTGAAAGAAATTTTTTTCGATATTTTATTGTTATCTCAGACATAAATAAATATATCATCATTACAATTATAACCGATATCAAAATAATTAAGCTTATTATTGGATGGAGTAATATTAAATCTACCGTTGTAATTTTTAGAATTATTGCGGCAAATGCGAAAGTCATTAGCCATATACCCGCATAGGTCTTTCCTTCATCTATTAGATCCATAGTACTTGATATTGTAACCAGTTCTCTTGTAGGAACAGCAATTGCTAAACCACCAGCTGCGATTAATACAGATAACAATGCAATAATTCCAGCAATTTGTTTAATTATTTCCAAAATCTCACCTCTAATTATTATTGTTTTAGATATTCGACAGTGTATTTATTCATCCTTCTATAAGTAACTAAATAATTATCTTCACCACTCTAACTCCTCAAAACTAATCTGCTCCCTCTTCACATACCCAAACAACTGTGCAGCCACAACAATCAATTCATCTTTGAGTCTGTAATAAGACCTCAAAGATATCCCAATTTCCCCAGCTATCCAAAAATCCTTATTAAACCTCTGCATATACTTGAGCACAATTAATTTTCTTTCCGTAGATCCCAGAGAATCAATAATCATATCTACCTCACGGATCTTAAGTCTTAAATCCCTGATTTCAATTTCAAGCTCTAATCTCCTCTCAGCATATCCCCCGGTTTGATTACTTGTACTTCCAATAGAACGGCCAGGACTTAGACTAAGCTGAGCCGTGTTGCTCGGAAATTCAATCTCAAGCTGTACAATAAGTATTTGTAAACGAAGTTTATCCTGCGTGTAAGTCATGAACCGGCGGATCGTTTGTCGGTACCATAACGGCTTTACACGCTTTTTCTTTTCTGATGTTACAATTTCAGCCTCGCCCAAGCCCTTTCCCTCCCTATTTTTTGAGTGAATACAGGACTTCTCCTTACCTCATAGAATAAAACATTACAAGGGAAAACGTAGAAAGGATGAATTAATACGGAAAATACATTCTTAATCTTTTTCATTGGATTAGCCGTGTTTATTGCAGTCATCAACTCTGTAAGACGCAGGCCAGACTCGTATCGTAACTTCGATACCTCGAATAACTCAGACTTTGTTTTTTGGGGTTCTGATGATGCTAATCATTCTCACCACCATGGACATGTTGATCACGGCGGGTTTTCAGATTTCTCTCATGGCGATTCTAGCTCTTGTGATTCAGGTGACTCTGGCGGAGGTTGCGATGGAGGCGGATGCGGTGGGTGCGACTAAAGAAAAGTTTCATATCTCCAGAAGAACATTCTCCTCACTCACATACTTGGATCCACTGAGCCAGACCTCTTGACAACCGTATTCCTCACGGCAAAATCTTGACCAACTTCCCACTCGCGAAAAATCCTAAACCAATCTTCTACATCCATACAAATTTTCCACTTCTCACGATTTCGGCGGAACGCTACAATTGGCATTTCGCCTTCTTTAGCATCCCTGCGACTTTGAATCATTGCCTCTTCAACATTCCGTTTTTCAACCCGTTTAACTTCAATATGAATCCCAGGGAGCCCAACGACTTCTTCCCCCTCGATCCCACTAAACTGTTGACCTCGCCTGCAGCTATATCCTTGATCTCGGCAGAGACGGGAAAACTCGCGCTCGCCTTCTGCTCCTTTTGCTCGACTGTTTATCATTGGGCCATCTTCATCTCCTGTTCACGTTCGGCATCATAGATAGTCATTTGGTAATCTGCTTTTCTTACGGCCTCAGCAAACTTCTCGATTCCATAATCCCAAAGCCCATGGCGATGAATGACATCTGAAAACTCCTCAACGTCGTGTTCACGAATATACCAGCTGTCGGGATCGCTTTTCTTGGCCCATTCCTTTCGAATAACTTTTCCTGTTTCCGGATTAATAACTTCCATTCCGGTTTTACGCTGAATGTGGCATAGTTCATGATCAACCAAAGCCTCAAGCCTGTCCATGGACCAATTTTCAAGGGTTGCATCGATAATAAAAACATGAAACATCATGCCCGTTAAGAAACGTTCAAAACTTGAGCATTTCTTGCATTTGCCTGCCCAATCCACTCCACTGTCATCACGGGTGTAATATTCTATAAGTTCCTTAGCATCCCTAAGATGTGGATGGTGTTCGTCAATAAGTCTCTCAACTATATCTCGAATTCGTGGTGATTTTTCGTAACCCATTGCATATCCTCCCTTACGTATAACACTTGTCCACTGTCATTCATAAGCTACTCTGAGGTGATGAAATGACAGTGATATTACGTTGTCCCAGTTGTCAGAGTACGAACTACTTAAGCAAATGGATCAACTGTACAGCTAGAACTTTGAAAATGGGCGTTCTTTCAGCTACTAAAAATCCTGCTTTCGTCTGCCCGAAGTGCAAAAGTCAATCACACCGTTCAAATATTCAACGCATTAATCATTAAAAGTTTAACTTAGCGATTTAACCCCTGCTCCATTATTCACTTCACAAATAGAAATTGTCATACTTGTCAGAGGGTTGCCTCGGAGGTTTATCTCCGGGGTCTTTATTTCGCTTGACTTTTCTGTTTCGCTGTAATCAATGCCAGCCTCACGGTTTAAAATCATAGTTTGCTCATCGATCCGGGAAGGTATATCGTCCTGCTGTTTTTTAGGAGCTTTAATCGCTCAGCAACGATTTTTTTAAAGGCATCAATCGACTTGCCATCAAGGGCGGTTTTAAGCCTTTGGAGTTCTGGATCAGAATTCAGGATTTCCTCATCCGAGAGCCCTCCAGCCATTTCCATAAGCAGTTTTCTACGCTTGTCCCAGGGGAAATATTTATCATTATTAAAGAAATATGGATCGGTTAGTAATCGAAATAGATCATCTTGGATGATGCCTGCAATTCTGGCCAGATATTCCTTTTGGTTCATGGATTCATCGTCTATCCAGTAACTTGTGGTATGTCCTGTCAGTTCTTTTTCAAGGGCTCCGTGTTTTTTCGTCCATTTCTCGGCATAAAGGCGCTTGAACTTAATCGACTTACTGTTAACCAAGAGTGCAACCTCGACAACATGGTCAATGCCATGGATCGGCTCGTTCGTGCCAGGCTGGAATGTTTCAATGTCAAACCCACCTTTACCCTCAGTTCGATTTTGACCATCCTTGCCTGCCAGGCACCATAGACATGCGTCTCTAAGGGTTGACTTTCCCTTGCCGTTTCTGGCAAAGATAAATGCATTTTTATCCTGGGTATCAAGGGTAAACTCTCTTATTCCTTTGAAATTCTTTATCTCCATTTTGGAGAGTAATATTTGTTTCATTCTCTTCTTATCTTTAAACAACTACCTTAATCGGCACATAAGCCCCGCAATTTGGCCGGGATGTACAGTAATCTCAATTTAGGAAACACGCTTCTTCACCACATACCAGTATGGCTAGACCTTCGCAATTTTCTTTCCAAGGCTGAGCGCAACTTAGGCACTTACAAGGTTGCTTGGCTTTCGTCCGAGAGTTTCGAGTTTTCCTGTTTGGCATAACAGAATTTTTAATTGTCATACCAAACACCTCTCAACATGATAATTACAAATACGCTTAGCCGCCGATCCTCTGCATTCGTTATAACAGTGATAAACTGTAGAGGGCAAATCAAGATGGCAATCCCCAAGGAATTTGCATTTAAAGCAAAGACAGTTTTTGCAATAAGGGCCAAGTTCAATTAAGGGAAAGGAGACTAACGGTTAAATTTTTGAGGAATCCATGTTACAATCTTGGTGAGAATATTGTTTAGCGGTCTCTGTTGGCGCAGAGGCCTTTTTTGTGTTCATGACGGCCATTTTTTCTTCCATCATCTTCTCTAATGCAACCCATTCTAGCGGAAATACTACTTTTCCGTCTAAGGCATGAACCACACAAAAATCACTTTCATCCGTTATTCGGACCTCGGGGAAGAGTTTTTTCTGAAGAGTAACGTACGAATAAACTTCGTTAGCGTCCTTAAGATCAACTGGCGGGCAATACTGCCCGTCTTTCTCTATGAAACAATAGCCCTTAAACATCCTTTCACTCCCTCTTTAAGCCAAATGGCCTAATAATCGTTGGATTGACACCAATATGACCAATCCTTTGCGTATCAAGATAGTCGACGATAACTTCAGCCTCTTTCTCATTAGTGCGAACAGAATTACTGATCCGCATAAACTCAGAGAACTTTTTTCGTTCCTGGCGCTTCTTCCATTCATCGCGGTAGAACTTAAGCTTACAGTGAATCAAGTTGCAGATTGACTTAGTGATCTTTTTAATCATCGTCTCCCTCCTTTTCCCTTTCTTTTGTTCCTTCTGGACATATACCGTTCATAGCGGCTTTGTTTCGTTTTGGTTGTTTGAGTAACGGATCTAGATGAGTACCAATAACCTTCTGGGCCTAGAACCCAAAGAGCGCCACATAAGCATTTTGTCTTGACTTCAGCATCTGGGAATTCCATGGGTAGACCACAGTAACATGTTTGGGATGCTTGCTTGAGTACCCTGGGGCTTACCTCCTTAAGCAATGACTCCGACTATCAAGAGAATGCGTTGAGCTTTTAAATAGCGCCTGAAGTCCGAAATGCTACCGCGAAAGCTGTCAGATCGGCACTCTGCAGAACCAACAGTTATTTGGGCATCCACGAGACGTAATTACATAACCTTTCTTGATATACATTCCTGGGATAAAATCCCCGCCTGGAGCGTCGAAGGCTGGTCCGCCAATCTTCACCGGTAACCCTGCTGCCTCCCATTGTTTAGCTAACCATTCTGCCTTAGGAACGTCATAGGTGAACGCCACCGAAATGTGAACTTCATCTATGTCCGGTATGAACATTGGAGGGCAATCATAGAAAGCTAGTTCATCGTTTGGGGTTGCTTTGGTGATTCGCGGGAATACACGTGCTACTTTTATCTTTCTCACCTCACTTTCGCTAAATATTTACAGGATAATTCCTTTTTTGCGTCGAAGTTGATATTAGACAAGCCAATCCATACAGGAAGGAGATGAAATCAATGAGTCTGATAGGCAACAATCTGTCCGATCCAATTGAACAAGATGAAAAAGGAAAACATGTTTATAAACAGGATTGTCATAATATCAATATCTGCAAGTCCTATGGGGAAATCAGCTTTGCATGTTTAGCAGGAGCTATCGCGAATACAAGGTGCTCATTAGGGGAAAAGATGCGGATAAGAGTATTGAATGACTCTAACCCAAACGCTACCTACAAGCCAAAGAAACCTAAACCCGAGAAACCAGATTAAGTCGCAAATTTAGACTGCATGATAATAAGTTCAGCACTTTTTAATATCGAGATTGCTCCGTTGAAGGTAAGTTGTTCTTGACAGAGAACGCTTACAAAATTTGAAGCAATCTCTTCTTTTTTTATACATACATTAATTCGTAAGTATAAAACCAACACCCCCTTCACCATTGCCGAACATCTAGGTGTTCATATCCGATATGCTGATCTTGGTGAACATACGCGTGGGATTTATTATAGTAAGCTCAGACGACGATTTATCGTGATTAACTCTAGCCTTAATAATCATTGGCAGCGCTTCATATGTGCTCACGAGCTGGCGCATGATAGGCTCCATAGAGGATTGAACCGATTTTTTATAGATGAATATTCATTTTTAAATGCCGATAAATTCGAAAGTCAAGCAAACAAATTCGCTGTTCAATTGCTTTTATTCAATGGAGATATAAACTCAGGCGAGACTATTGAGCAGTTTTTCCTTAAAAATAAAGTTCCAATTGAAATGACAAGATACTACTCATAAATGCATTAGAAAATAGAAATTTGCAGAACCCATCTGCGCCTATATTTTTTTACCCTTTTTATAGAACTTATGTTCTATAAAGCTAGAAAGGAGGCCAATTCAATGAATAGAATTATCCGTGCAGCATCTTATACCCGATATAGCAGTGACAACCAACGTGAGAAATCTATCGCGGCTCAAGAAAGAGCCATCGAAGAATACTGCAACAAAAAAGGCTATGTATTGGTCAAAAGATATGCCGATGAGGCCAAGAGTGCTACAACGGATAATCGTTCTAACTTCCAATGCATGATTGAAGAAAGTATGTTAGGGGCTTACGAGGTGTTGATTGTCCACAAGCTAGATCGTTTCGCAAGGAATCGATATGACTCAGCACATTACAAAAGAAAGCTAAAACTTAATGGGATCAGGTTAGAAAGCGTTTTAGAACAATTGGACAATTCCCCTGAGTCTGTTATTCTTGAATCTGTTCTAGAAGGCATGGCTGAATACTATAGCTAAAACCTCGCTCGTGAAGTTCGAAAAGGACTCAAGGAAAATGCGATAAATGCAACCCATAACGGCGGGCGTCCGGCTTATGGACTTAAGGTTAACCCGGAAACGCGTATGTATGAGATCGACGAAAAGAGATATAAGGCAGTTCAAATGTATTTTGAAGGCCTTGATGCTGGCTTAACGCGAGCTGAGATCGCTCGAAGGATAAATCACGCTGGATTTAGAACCTCCACGGGTGATGAGTTTAAGATTACAAGTTTTGATACGTGGGCGGCTAATCCCAAATACAAGGGAGATTATGCGTGGAATGTTAGCTCCTCCAAGGACGAATCAGGCAAAAGAAATACCCATCTAAAAAAACCTATTGAAGAGCAAATTATACTTAAAGGTGTTATCCCGGCTATCATGCCAGAGGATCTCTGGGAAAGGGTGAACGCAAAATTGAAGAAAAGAGAAAGCAATAGCGAAAAGGCCCGATTGAGGGCGAAAGAAGTATATCTTCTAAGCGGCTTAGTTTTCTGTTCTCAATGCGGTAGTCAAATATCTGGGGAATCTTATACAAGTCGTGGTAGAAAATATGCTTATTATAAATGCTCGGGTAAATGCGAAAACAAAGGAATTCCCAAAAAACTTCTAGAGAATGTTATCATTGAAAAATTAATTGATATTTGTTTTTCTCCTGAAGCAATCCAGCGAATCGTAGAAAAAGTTAAAAAGTTATATCGAGAAAAACAAGGCGAAGTATCTAATGATGCTACTCCAATTAAAGAGGAAATTACCGCTCTTGATTCTAAGATAAATAACTGGATCGATGTTATTGGGGATGGTATTCTTGATCGAAATATCTTGGCGTCAAAAATAAAAGAAGCCAATGATAAGAAGGATTTCCTTGCTTCTCAGTTGGCTCAAATTGAAGTTATTCAGCGAACTCCAGAAATTGATGATGCGGCAATTATAAAAGTCCTGGAAAATAGAAAAACCGACCTTCTGTCTGATAATCCAAAAGATCAAAAGGCGGTCATTCAGGAATATGTTGATATTATTAAAGTCTTCTTTTTCTCTGAAGATAAAAAGCTTGACATTAACATTAAAGTCAAGTTCGATATGTTAGGTGTGCCATTGGTGGAAGCGAGGGGAATTGCACCCCTGTATCGAAGAGCAACCACAAAAGCGTCTACGCGTTTAGCCTTTATTTTAAACTTCGCCGGTCATAACTCCTAAAGGCAAGGATTCATTTCAGGCTAGCTCGATGATCTTAGCTAATGTCTCCGAGCATTGACATTAGAGCGTCCTACTAATTTGACACCCTGACCCTTCACCGTAGGTCAGAAGGCAGGATGCTAGCGGCACTTAGGCAGCTAGAGCGAAATTATCTTCGTTAACTATTTGTGTCCACCGTTTAACGAGACCAGGTGGAATCTCGACGCGCAACCTTTGCTATCGCTTCCCCGAGCGAGTCTAAAACGCCCCCGTTTGAATGTTACTTGCACAGTATAACACATTTAAGCTTAATTCCAAGCTAAAGATTTATGGTTTTAAAACATTTTTATACCAATTAAACCATTTCATTTAAAAATATAATTATAAAGATTACTTTAAGCCCTATAAATTACGATACAAAATAAATAAGAATTAAAGATAAACGATTAATCTCAATTATGTAAAGAATCAGGTAAACAAAACATATTTTAAGTTTCTCAACCATTATTTAACGGAGAACAACCGTAGGCAGTTTACTTTAAAAATTAAGACCTTTACTACAAGTAGAGCTTAAACTCAAAAGAATACGTATCCAGAATAGGATAACAAAATCTTAAGGGTTTTTTCGCCTGTGATTCTTCCAAGGCATCTTAATTATTCGCTAGAACTACTATCACGGAAATCCTTTAACTATAGGTAGAAACCTTTAAGAGCTTCAATCAATTTCTGCATGGCTGAGATATCCTTAATAGCAACTCTGATAAAATCCCCCTTCAAACCGGCAAAATTGCGGCAATCGCGTACAAGAATTCCTCTCATCCCAAGATAAGGGATTAATTCAGAAATGGAAGAGTCTAGAACCTCAATCAACGCAAAATTCACTGTCGAGAGATAAATCCGCAGATAAGGGAAACAAGCCGCTTCAAATTCGTGATAAAAATAGGATCGGCTTTCTTCGATCTTATTTCGTACTTCTTCCGAATACTTCTGATCCTTAAGTGCTGAAATCCCGGCTTTTTGAGCAAGGGTATTAACCGACCAGGGATCGCGAAAGCCTTCAAATTGGGCTAACAATGATCGATCAGCAAATGCAGCCCCTAAACGCAATCCGGGGATGCTGTAGAACTTTGTTAAGGAATATAAAACAATGAGATGTTTATAGTTGGTCAAATAAGTGCGAGCAGAGGTATACTGCCCAGATGGTAGAAAATCAAAAAAGGACTCATCGAAGAGAATTTTACAATCAATCTCTGCGCACAGCTTAAGGATTCGTGCAAAGTGTTCCAGTTGCAAGACACTTCCGGTAGGATTATGAGGAGAACATAGAAATAATAGATCACAGTCCTTTAACGTTTCGGACCATTGTTCTTCAGTGAATTGACAGCCGTTCCAGCCTTCTGCTCCCAAAGTGATATAACACACCTCAGCTCCCACCGATCGAGCTGCTCGTTCGTATTCACTAAAGGTTGGCAGCGGGATAGCTACTTTGCGGGGCTTAAGGGCATTTACGATAGTAAAGATTAATTCCCCGGCACCGTTACCGACCATTATTTCCTCAAGAGGAAGCTCTAAATGACTTGCAAGGGCTGTTCTCAAGGCCAAACATTCTGGATCGGGATAACTTACAATTTCCCTTAGACCTTCTTTTAGTGACTCCCATACGCCTTGTGGAGGTCCAAAGGGGTTAATATTTGCCGACAAATCTATAAAGTCATGTGAACCATAGTTTTCCTGAGCTTTTCTAAGATTACCGCCGTGCACGATGATGTCACCCCGCATTTTCTGTATACTTTAGATTCTTGGTTATAATTCCTCCAGGATGGCTGTTAAAGACATCGAGATAAACAGGATTGAATCGTTGCTGAACTTCACGCTGCAGATGGCTGCGAAGTGCCCGATCAACGGATTCCGAGGCTGGGAAAACTCCGGCCAGCAACGTTCCGCTGTGAGCTGTTACCACGCCTAAGCCACCGTTTTGCAGAACCCAATCAAGAAACGGTTTAAATTGAGGTTTGGGATTTATCTCAAGATTGCATTGAGCACTTATTGTCCCGGATACAGCTAATTTTTCGATATCCCCCTGCTCAATTCCTTCCAAAGCTAATCTGTAGGCTCTTTGAATCGTACCTTCAAAGCGACGGTAATGTTCTCCGAGTCCCGGACGGGCATTAAAGGCTTTAGTATCGATTGAACCGCCCCAATCCAGAGCTAGAAACAAAGCGGGTATGGAAGATCCCAGAAAGCGATAGTTATGTCTTTGAACATGTTCAAGGGCAGTAATACCGGGAAACATCACACTGTCACTTGGCTCTATGCGCAAAGCTAATTTCATCACGTGCTCAGGAGCAGGATTTTGATCTAAGGCCAGTAAAAGAGCTGCGGCAGCAGCTGAAATATCAGCCGTTGAACTGGCCATTCCTTTCCCTTCCGGAAGCTGCTGAAGAAATTCGACTTGTCCACCTAACGTTTGCAAGCCCAAATCTTCCTTGAGCAATTCCAATACCTGAAGAACTTTCGTTTTTTGTATAGGGAGATCCCATTGGCCGCTAAGCGGGTTAAGGGTCACTTTGATCTCCGCAAAGCGATCGACAGGACAATCGACAAGAAATGGGACTCCATCGTGAGCCCCTTGCACCCATTCCCCGCATGTTCCCGGACACCGGGCTAAACCGACAGAGAAATTCATTAATATTCAATCCCCCTACGACTGTGTACCCCTTGAGCGAAAGGATGTTTAATTGAGTTTAAGTCCCACCAGGAATCTACCCAAGGTTCTATTGCTTCGGGCATTCCCCTGCCGGTTAGAATCCAGCGCATTTGAGTGTTAGCTGAAATAAGTTCCTGCAGTCGATTGAAGTTTAAAAAGCCTTTATTAAGAGCATGACTGACTTCATCTAAAATAATGAGATCATAGCAATTACTTTTAGCTTCTTTAATAACATAATCGCAGGCCATATTGACAAGTCCATTGGCGATCTCCGGGTCGCGATTTTGGCGAAAGCATTCACCACATCCTGTACAATGTTTCAGTCCGGTGCGAATCATTCCTGACCAACGACATCCTACACCGAACTGAACAAGAGGAATTCCCAACCGATTAAGAGCCATAAGCTCGCCGCTATACGTACTCCCCTTTAGAAATTGCACCATGAGAACCTTTTTACCTTCGGAATAGGCTAATAATGCGTCCCCGATCGCAGATGTAGTTTTCCCTTTGCCCTGACCCGTGTAGACTGTAATCATTTTTATCATCCCCTCCGTTGAGAGGTAAACCAATGCTGCATTAATTCAGGCTGTCCGGCAAAGTTGAGATGAAGGTAAGAAGCCATAAGATTATCCCGCACATATCCCTCCAGGCGATCCGGTTGTTCTCCTTTAAACAGTTCGTAAACTGTCGGAACTTCTGATTCGTAGGTAACTCGTGAGTAATGAAATTCATGACCCTGAACCACGGTTCCCCTGGGTCCAAGAAAATTATCTTCTCTGAAAACGCCTCTGCGATAACCTATACCTTGCAAGCGTTTTGTCATTTCTGCTTTCATGGGAATGAGACCGGCCATAGGGAGTTCTGTTCCTTCAAAACTTGTGATCGATTTCCCCAGGTACATATAGCCGCCGCACTCCGCATAAATGGGTTTCCCGCTTGCCGCAAAGCTGCGCAGGGAGTTAAGAAAGGGAATATTATCACTCAACTCTTGGAGATGCAGCTCGGGGAAACCACCTCCGAGAAAGAGCCCATCCAGGTCGTCCGGCAGAGCCTGATCATGCAATGGGCTAAAGGGTATAAGAGAACAGTTCAGGCCTTCGGCAAGGTCCAAAGCATCCTGGTAATAAAACAAGAAAGCCTCATCCCAAGCTAACCCTAAACGAAATTTATGGTCGGATACCTTCAAGTCCAAGTGACCCTTACGATTTGCGTATCCAAATTCGCCCTTATCCTGATTACTATTCTTAATCGTGCCGATATGGTTTAAGGCATCGATACCACGATTAAATCCAAAGGATAACTTATCTTTGTAATTATTAATGTCAGCTTGAATGGTTTCTGGAAAATCAGGAGCTTGCAGCATAATTTTTTCGATCTGCTCAAGATCAAGGTACTTTTGCATAAATTCGGAGAGGGACTCAATGAATCCTTCCAGCAAGCCACCTTCTCCAACAGGAATTAATCCCAAATGCCGCTCCGGCAGGTGAAGTGATGTTTCTTTGGGTAGGACTCCAAGTACAGGGATTTCAACTTCTAAAAGGGCCTCTCGAATTATTTTTTCCTGGGCCGGTGACTTAACACGATTCAGAATGACACCTTGAAGACTCACCTCAGGATCATAGGTTTTGAATCCATGCACCAAAGCTGCTGCGCTTCGGGACATGGAAGAAGCATCAATAATCAGTATTATCGGAGCTTTGAGGAGTTTCGCCACATCGGCGGTACTTCCAAAACCGGCGGTTCCGCTCATACCGTCGAACATTCCCATGACACCTTCGATCACTGCCCAGCGTTCCTGTGAACTTTGCAGAAAAACGGAAGGAAGACGGTCTCCCAGAAGCCAGCGGTCAAGATTGCGTGATGGTCTCCCGGTCGCAGCCGCATGATAACTGGGATCAATATAATCGGGGCCGATCTTATACCCTTGAATCGGACGCTGGCGTTTACTTAACGCTGCCATTAATCCTGTAGCCAGAGTAGTTTTGCCCACGCCGCTGTGTGTACCTGCCAGGACTATGCGAGGAATCTTCACGTCGCCGCCCCCTTTATGTTTAATTCTAAGAACTATTATAGTTCATGAAATTTAATTGCTGAATGACATCACTTGTCCTCTAGCATATTGGAGTAAATGTTAGGATTAACATTCCAAAAAGGATCTTTTCAGAAAGCCAACTGGATAAATTCCATCTTGATAGATCTTGATAAATCTTTATAAAAATGAATCCAAGCAAATTAGATGAGCTTAATGAAGGGCTTAAACAACTGTTCATCCGAACTTTGATTCGCACTTTGATCAGAAACTAACTGCTAATATTTCCGTTACCGTAACCAATAAGCTAAACCCAGTGCCGGAAGCAAGGACAACCAAGTCGCTGATCTGATAAGCTTTTGACAAAGGATAATGTCTTTAAAGTTCGAATCATGCAAGACATCCCCCATTTCTGCCCGGTGGTGCGGGCGGCCGTGATAGATATTGATGCCGCCAAGCTGTACTCCCAATAATCCGGCCACAATGCTTTCCGGGTTTCCGCCATTAGGGCTCGGATGGCCTGAGGCATCTCGCCGCCAGATTTTAAAGGCCCGTCTGACGGGAAGTCTCTGGAACCATCCTGATAAGAGCAGGAAGAAAACAGATAAACGTGCGGGGATATAATTGGCCCAATCATCTGTGCGGGCAGAAAACCAGCCGAAATCTTCATACTGTTCATTGCGGTATCCAACCATAGAATCCAAGGTACTGACCGCTTTAAAAGCCATTGCCAGAGGAGCCCCCCCCAGTGCCGCGTAGAAAAGCGGTGAGAGAATCCCATCGACGAAGTTTTCAGCCAGTGTTTCCAGCGTACCCCGAACAATGTCCTTTTCACTGAGATTGGATGTATCCCGGCTGACAAACCAAGACAGTTTGACTCGTGCCTCTTCCATCTTGCCTTGCTCTAAGGGGCTTAGAACACTTTGTCCCGCATCTGGGAGAGATTTGCCGGCCAGTGTTGTAAAAATAAAATAGGCGCTGATAACGAAGCCCAGCAGAGGATGGATTGCCTTTGCTCCATAAATAATGACCCATGTCACTAGATAGCTCCCGCTTACAACTAAAACTGTGAGCAAAACACCCTTTTTCCGCCTTGAGTTTCCAGGTCCATGATTAAGCTTTCCTTCTAAAAAAGCTATAATTTTGCCGATCATCACCACCGGATGAGGCCAGTTTGGCGGGTCACCAATCATTTGATCGCAAACAAAACCGAGAAAAACGGTAAGCGTGAGATAAGGAATTTCTGTCATCATCCTTCTCCTAGCTATTTCCTTTAGGGGATGATTGTTCAACTGGTGTCAATCCCATAATCCTGCGAATACGTTCAAGATCAACGCTTTGACGCACGAGATCTGCTAATTCATTGAAAGCCGATTCCCTCAGGGCTGCCTGAGACTCAGTCGCTGCGCAGGGGCGCGTGCGGTCTTTGCGCTGCCAAAGCCAATTCAGAAGAGACGTTCTTAAATGATCATTGTCAAAGATCCCGTGTAAATATGTTCCGTACCCATTCCTTGACTGTAATCCGTCGTCATATGATACCCCGTTAGACGTTAACTCAAAAAGCGGTTCCTGACCTTCATCGGGTATGGAACGTCCCATATGAATCTCATAACCTGCTACAGACTCTCCGGTACAACCTTGAAAAAAGCTCCTTGTGGATTGGATGTTTCCTTTACTTTGGACCGTATGTTTTTGAGGATAAAATTCAGTGACCATGGGGAGAATTCCCAGTCCGGGCACTTCTTCCAAATCGGATTCCGTATGGAGAGGGTCCTTCACCAAACGCCCCATCATTTGGTAGCCTCCGCAGATCCCGATGATGGGAAGATCCTCTTGCCAATCCTTATAGATCTGATTTCCTAGGCCGCTTTCGTGTAAAAAGCGCAAATCTGCGAGGGTGTTTTTACTGCCGGGAATAATGATTAAATCCGGACGGCCTAAATTGCCAAGTTCCGTAACATAACGGACGGAAACATCAGACTCGTCCTGCAAGGCATCAAAATCAGTGAAGTTAGAAATATAGGGCAAGCGAATAACTGCAATATCCAACTGATCAGCGGTGGACATGTGAGGCTTTTCCGCTGCCTCACTGATGGCTACGGAATCTTCATCGGGAATGCGTATTTTAAAATAAGGAACGACGCCGACTACAGGTATCCCTGTTCTTTCTTCAATGAAATCTAAGGCCGGCTGGAGAAGAGCCAGTTCCCCCCGAAATTTATTGAAAATAATTCCCTTAATCAAAGCCCGTTCTTCCGGTTCTATTAATTCTAAGGTCCCCACCACAGAGGCCAAAGCTCCGCCGCGGTCGATGTCAGCTACTAGCAGGACAGGGGCCTTCGCCTCCATGGCTACGCGCATGTTCACGATATCATTGGATTTAAGGTTTACTTCCGCCGGGCTCCCTGCCCCTTCGATGACAACGATTTCATAGTCATTGAGCAATTCATGCAGAGCCTTTTGGGCATGAGGCCAGGTCAAACGCTGGTATTCCCCATGATAGCGCAGAGCTGTCACATTCCCTTGGGATACTCCCATAATGACAACTTGAGAACCTTTGGGTCCGCTGGGTTTCAATAAAATCGGATTCATGCGTACATCGGGATCGACTCCAGCCGCTTGGGCCTGAACCACCTGCGCCCGGCCCATTTCTCCCCCAGCTGCGGTGACAAAGGAATTAAGCGCCATATTTTGGGCTTTAAAGGGACTCACCCGATAACCTTCTTGATAAAAGATCCGGCAGAAAGCGGCCGCTAACACGCTTTTTCCCACACTGGAGGAGGTTCCTTGGACCATGAGCCTGGCCGCTGTTTGTTTCTCTGGAGACATATCCTCACCCTCTTTTCTAAGGTGGTGTTTATTTCACGTTATCCCATTAACCTACCGTAAAGCAGTATAAATTAAGGCATTAACCACGGTTGCCGCCAGAGGGCTTCCCCCGCGGGTTCCGAGAACAGTTATTGAAGGAATTTCTTGGTGCTGCCAAAGCAAATCTTTAGATTCCTTGGCACCGACAAAGCCAACTGGAATGCCAATGATTAAAGCCGGACGCGTTTCGGGATTCTCAGCAAGACGAAGCACCTCCAACAGGGCTGTAGGAGCATTGCCGATTGCAACTATCGCTCCCTGCAATCGTTCGGGATGCATCCGAAAGGCGGTCATGGAACGAGTGATTCCCCATTCTTTGGCTTGTTGGGCAATTTCAGGTGCATTCAGATAACACTCAACGCTTCCGCCTAAAGATTTGAGTTTCTCTTTTGCTATTCCGGCACGTACCATTTCTACGTCCGTGATAACTCTTGCTCCGGTTTTTATAGCTCGAAGCCCGCAGTCAATGGCTTGAGGATGGATGGCAATATCCTGTTCCAACGATGGATCACCACTGGTATGAATTAAGCGTTCGACGACGGGATACTCTTTTTCCAGCCAGTTGCGGGTGAGACCGGAGCGAATGATACTCATGCTTTTTGCTTCAATTTGTTGGGGATCCAAAATAAACTCTGTCATCCAATAGCCTCCTTGATGCGTTCAGAGGCCAAGCCGGCAATACCGTCATCTGCTCCTAATTCTCTGGTATAGACGATCTCTACATCAGGATGTTGTTCGCGAAGTTCGCGAAGTTCTTCGTGAATATCGACGGTGACATGAATCCCGCGAAAGAGAAACAGCGGCATGATAATAATTCGGGAGGCACCTTCCTTGATCTTTTCCGCCACGGCTTCAGGAAGACTGGGCTTATCGTGAGCCATATAAGCTGGTGTAACGTGTTGGCCAAGTAATGAGCTTACTTTTTCAGCAACTACTAAAAGACCTTGATTCGCCTCAGCACGTCGGCTTCCATGTCCTAAAAGAATGATCTCAGTTTTCATAAGAGTTCCTCCATTTGTTTAAGAAATTGCGGTATTGAATGAGCCACTATTGTTTGGATTTCTGGATTATTTAAATTCGCCGGCGGCCGCTTTAATAAGACTAAAGGAATATTCAGCCTGCGGCAGGCATGGACTTTTTCCAAGGTTCCTCCAACTTTGCCGCTTTCCTTAGCAACCACAACGTCGATCTTCAACTGTTGGAACATGGCTTCGTCCCAGGCTTGAGAAAACGGCCCTTGAGCAGCAATGATCTGATTGGGCTTGAATCCTAAGGTTTCACAGCGTGTTAAAACTTGAGACGTCGGCAAGACACGAATAAAAAGGGTTTTGTTGTCAAGGCAGGACTGCGTCCTCCACTCCGGCAAAGAGTTGCTCCCGGTGGTAAGCAAGATGCGTTCCCCCAGGTCGGAGGCCTTTTGGGCAGCATCCGGGATATCCTCGGCCCAATGAATCAGAGGATGATCCTCAAGTTCCAGAGGTAAACGCTCCCAGCGCAGATAGGGTATTTTTAGTTCAGAACAAACGAATTGGGCCGTTTCCTTGACTTGTATGGCATAAGGATGGGTGGCATCAACGAGGGCTGAATAAGATCCGCTTCGTAGAAGGTCTGTAAGCTGCTTGGCATTTATTGCTCCAGAACGGGCGTCCAGCCCGGATTCTGCGGCTAAATCTGCGCCGTAAGCAGTTAGTGTCGATACTAAAACCTCATGTCCCCGAGTCTTTAAGGTTTCAGCCAGGTTACGTCCATCCTCCGTTCCTGCCAGGAGAAATAGCTTCACAGTTTATAACCTCGAGGAGTAACCATGTAAGGTCCCACAATACGGGTTTGAGAGTTTCCAACGATAACCGTTGTCAGCATATCGATGGGATGATTGGTAAATTCACCAAGGTTCGTAATCAGGACACTGGATTCGTCACCCCGTAAGGCTTCTCGAACAAGGCCGACGGGAGTATCCGGTCGGCGATATTGCAAGAGGATTTCCCGGACTGTTTCAATGTGTTGGGTACGGCCTTGACTTTTCGGATTATAAATTGCAAAAATGAAATCCCCTTCAGCTGCTAAACGAACTCGTTTTTCAATGACTTCCCAAGGGGTAAGCAAATCACTTAAACTGATTACAGCAAAATCATGCATTAACGGTGCACCAAGCATGGAGGCTGCAGCCGAGGCCGCCGTAACTCCTGGGATAATCTCCAGAGGCAGGTCCAAAAGCCCAGCCTGTTCCATACATTCAATGATAATTCCGGCCATCCCGTAGACTCCGGCATCACCGCTGCTTACAACGGCAACGCGATGTCCTTCTCCCGCTAAGCGAATCGCTTCCCGACAGCGATCGATTTCCTGCCGCATACCTGTGGCGACGACTTGCTGATGGGTTAAGAAAGGGCGAATTAACTCAATGTAAGTTTTATAACCTACAATGTATTCGACTTCGTTTAGTACAGATTGAACCCGTGCTGTCATGTGCTCGGGGTCTCCGGGGCCAAGTCCCACGACATAGAGCTTGCTGTGCTGATCGCCACCGTGACTCCCTGTCCCTTGGTCTTGGGCAGAATCAGATGCCCCATGTGTGCTCCCAGGATACTCGCTGCTTCGCATACTCCGTCCACTCCTATCTTTTCTTTTACAAAGTTTGAGCGCGTTAAATTTTCTTGGCTATTTACTGCTTGAAGTTCATCAGCTGAAAAGGTCCGCAAGGGAACCCCGAGGGATTTCGCCGCTTCCTGCAAACCTGCTTCATCAGCTTTTAAATCGATGCTATAAAGACCGGATATGGCCTTTAATGATGCCCCAATTTGTTCCAGAGCTGAGGTAATCGCATCTAAAACCACGTTACTGGAAATTCCCCGGCGACACCCGACTCCCACACTTAAGAACGGAGGGATTAGATAAATACAATCTTTTTTAGTATTGCCGCGAGGAAAGGCATCGATAATTACGTTTGGGTTATTTTGGTATTCTTTCAGAGCTGTTTCTTGAGATATACTGAAGCTCTCAGCGACCCCAGTAATCTTAGTATCCTTAGTATTTTTAATATCCTTTATATTCTTAATGTCCTTACCGTCCTTGGCATCTATAGGATTATCCAACCCAATCATAGGTTTAGCGAATCTTCTTATACAATCCCTAAAACGATAGTGAGGATCCTCCAACCAACGTTGATCAATCGAAAAATCAACTGGTTTAAGTACATTAAGATACCCTTGTTCCAAAAGCAACCGGTTAACAGCGGGCAAATGGTCAACAGGTTCAACCTTCCACCCAAACCTTCGGGCATATTCATCAGGTGCCGTAATTCCCCGGCCGTCTGTGGCTGTAGTGATAACCGCTTGGGCTTGGAGATGCTTGGCGATTTCTCTCGCCCAGGCGTTCGCTCCCCCTAAATGACCGGAAAGCAAAGGAATTACGAAATTTCCTGCCTCGTCTAAAACCAGTACGGCGGGGTCCCGGTCCTTCCGATCGATGAGTGGGGCAATCTGCCGGACCACAATACCTGAGGCCATGATGAAGATAAGTACTGAACAATCCTGCCATAAGGTTGGGACGAGATCACCTAAATGCTGAAAGGGTTGTAAAGGGATAGTCTTGGGGATTTTTCCTGAGCTTGCTGAAAGTGCTTTTGCATGAAGACAGAAGGTCGGTTGGGCCGAACCGGGGGGAAGATTTTCCCCAATGCGCAAGGCTGTTGCCAAACCTCGATCTGTTAAAGCCAGTAACGCTATCTTCACGTCTCTTTTCCCTGTCTGAATTCATGAGTAAATGTCGGGTCATAAAGCTTAGAACGGGCATATCCTCCTGCCGGATCCAGGAAATCTCCCACAAGGATTTGAGCCTGTTTGCGGATTCCGGCAGTATTCACTTTATCTGCAATGGTTTCCAAAGTTCCAACGACAATTTCTTCATCCGGCCAGCTGGCTTTAGAAACTACTGCAATAGGAGTTGAGACAGGGTAACCTCCTTCAAGCAAGGCTTCAACAACAGCCCCCATATCTTGTACGCTTAGAAAAATCGCCATGCTGGATTGATGCTGCGCTAAATGGGTTAAAGCTTCACGGTCCGGTACGGGTGTCCGTCCAGCCAAACGGGTAAGAATCAAGGTTTGACTGATATCCGGCAAGGTGAACTCCCGTTTGACTGCCGCCGCAGCGGCAAAAACTGAGCTGACTCCCGGAACCACAGTATAAGAAATTTCTTCTTGGTCTAAGCGATCAAATTGTTCTTTGATTGCGCCGTACATGCTAGGGTCTCCCGTATGGAGACGGACAATAGTTTCCCCTCTTTTTGTTCCTTCGATCATTAAAGCGGCCACCTCTTCCAGAGTCAAAGAGGCACTGTCGTGACAAGGCGTTCCCGGCCTGCAGAGCTTAAGCAAATCCGGGTTGACTAAAGATCCGGCGTAAATGACCCGATCTGCTCTCTCCAGGGCTCGGGATCCTTTGATGGTGATCAGTTCAGGATCTCCCGGGCCTGCACCTACAAAGATAACTTCTCCCTTAGGTTTATTTTCCCTCACCGTTTTCCCTCCCTAATAAATCCTTTTTGACCAAGAGCAGGCTAAGGTAATCGATCTTATTGGTTTGGAAATCTTCCGGCTTTGGTTCCCAACAAATTTGCTCTCCGTGCTGACCTAAACGTGTAAGCAAAACGGCTTTTCTGTCTCGCTCTTGGAGAAGGTTGAGAATTTCCGGAAGCCTGCGCGAAACTTTCATCAAAACTAAATTAGGAAAATCAAGATATTGGTCAACGTCTTCCGTACTCGGCAGGACCACTAAGGGCTCATCTCCCGTGGCAAGCGGCAAATTAATTTTCGCGGCCGCGGCTGCCATAGCTGTAATACCAGGAACAGTAGTAATTAATTCGGAAGGTAATTGCTCTTGAAGAAGGTTCAGCAGGTAACTGTAAGTACTATATAAGGAAGAATCACCTAACGTAATAAAGGCAATAGATTTACCTATCTTCAGCTCATGTAAGAGCATTTCTGCTCCGTCTCGCCAGGCCTTGGCTAAAACCTGTTGATCGGACGTCATGGGCATTTCCAGTTCCAGCAAACGCACATTAGCCGGGCAGTGGACTTTGGCAATGTCCCAAGCAACACTTTCTCTTTCCATTTTTGATTTTGGAATAGCCACCAAATCTACCGTTTGCAGGACATCGACGGCTTGCAGAGTTAGAAGGCGAGGATCTCCCGGGCCAACTCCGACTCCATAAAATTTACCCCATGTTGTTGTCATAATCTTACCCCTTTTCGTGCAGATAGTATAAAGATGGGATTTAAGGCTTGGGCCATATGCAGATTGTGAACGGGCTGCCAGCGGACAGCTTGAAGAGAAACAATATCAATATCCTGATAGTCCAGTTCTGAAAGTAATTTTACTCCCTGAGACATAGTTTCAAGGGTGACGGCTGTAATGACGATCCTGCCACCTTCAAGAAGCGGCACATTTAATAAAATATCCTCCAGCCGCCCTTTACTTCCCCCAATGATACAGACATTAACTGGTGGAAGTTCCGGAAAAACATCGGGGGCGCTTCCGGGAATTAAATGAAGATTTGAAACGCCAAACTTCTGCTGATTAGCAAGAATCAAGGCTTGGGCTTCAGGATTATGCTCAATGGCATAGACAACTCCCTCCGGGACTAAACCGGCAGCTTCAATACTAATACTCCCAGTGCCTGCGCCAATGTCAACAATACTGTCAGATCTGGAGATTTGGGCTTTAGCGAGAACTTGAACTCGGATCTCCGACTTAGTCATTGGAACATTTCCCCGCAAAAATTCCTGATCCGGTATCCCTATTCGTCCTCGGAGTACGTTATTCGCCGAATTATGTGCTGAATTCTTTGCCTGATCATCTATTACCGGATCTAGCTCCGGATGCAAAATAAGAATTGCATTCTTCAAGGAGGCACCTTCTTGAGCTAGATGCCTGGCGTCCATAGTTTGCCATAGCTCTTCAGGGTAAGCTAACGCATTCCCCATTGAAATATTCGGATTTTGTCCAAGATCAATATAAAATTGGGCGACTCTTTGCGGAGTGTTCGTCCCTCCGGTTAATACTCCCGTCAGACGTCTTATTTGGGTAGGAAGTACTGATAAATCCCGTCCGTGGACACTTACAAAATCAGCCTCTTGCCAAGGGAGTCCTGCTCGGGCAAAGGCAAATTGAAGAGAACTGATTCCGGGGTAGACTTCTATTTGCTCTCCCGGAAATTCCTTTTTTAGTCTGGGCAAAAGGCTGAAAAAGCCTGGATCACCCGAGACAAGAACTCCTATCTCTTTCTCAGCCAATAAGGCCGTTCTAATGACCTCAAGGCTGGCCTTAAGGTCTCCCGTTAAACAGTGTTGACCACCCAAGAAATCAGGAAAAAGCTTGAGAGCTCTAGATCCTCCAATTAAAACCTCACAGTTCATAGCCAGATCTATAACGGCCGGCGGCAGCCATTCTGTTCTTCCGGGACCGATTCCGATTACCTTCAACATTGATTTCCCTTCTTCCGTGGTTGACTAACGTTTTGCCAAAACCTTACTTGGAACTTTGGGACAATTAAAAAAGAGCCTGAGCGGCTCGTATGGTTTATCCTTTAATAAACACACACATCTCCTATCGCTCGTAGGTCTGTGAATTACTTAAGGAAGGTTTTCTGGCTTCAAATCATCATTCTCTTCCTATGTTTACAACAGATAAAGCAATGGAAGAGAACTCCTTGTTCACAGTGGCGGGACCGCGCCGGATTGTCACCGGCTTCCCCTCTTAGATCCTCGTTGCCTGAGGAACCTTAAGTATTTTATAAAATTGTAAAACCTAAATGAGATTTCATTAGATTATCCGAATATCTGAGTATTCTATAAGTATTAACAAAATTCCTCTTTTCAAAAAAATTTAAAATAAAGCTTTACTATCATTGATTAATACTATTTTATAGCTTATTTCTTAATTAGGCAATGTTAAGCAATTTGTTTTAAGCAATTCAAATGGTATTTGGTAATATCCTACAAAGATTATATAATTATTTTAACCATTTATGTTATATTATACCATAAAGCATTTGACACTTCACCGTCTATTAAAGAATAAGATATTTTGCATAGAGTGCAAAGAAAGGAGTTTTTGATAAGATGCCCGAAGGTAAAAAAACTGCGAGTATCGCCTCCGTCGCCATTGCAGCGCTAGTTGGCGGAGTGGCCGGCGCCGTTGTTGGTTTAATGGTCTCACCTAAGAGCGGGGAAGCATTACGTAAAGATATTCAAACAAAAGCAGAAAATCTTGCCGAGCAAGTTCAAGACTGCACAGTTCACCAAGCAGAGGCTTTAAAAGAAACGGGCTCAAACCTGCTCGACAAGGGAAAGAAAATTAAAGAAGATCTTCAAGTCCTCTGGCAGGATTTAAAACCCAAAAAATTAAATTCCATTGACATCGCCAGCTCGTCTGCGGTTGATATCCAGGCGGACTCAGAATCCGAGCCTGAAGTTGTTACGTACTCTTCTGAATCTCCAACTGTTGAAACCCCAATTGAAGATGATATTGAAACACTGCCCTAAACTACACGAATCCTTTACCTAGATTCCATAATAATCAAGAAGCCCTAAAATCGAGCACTCGACTTTAGGGCTTCTCTTAGTGAACTCGTTCAGCTAAAGCTGAACATCGGGGCTTCGGTGACGAAAGTGTCCTGTGGACACTTTCCCCAAAAGCGCCTAGCTCATAACAAATTCTATCGCGAAGGATGGACTCTACCCCCACCGAAGAAATCGAAGGAATAGTATAGCCCCCACTTATGAGGTGGGGGTCTTAGCTGGGGATAAAAAACGTATTACTCCCAGACCATTAAGCCTTACCGACGTTCCATTTCCACTGTTGTTTTGCAACGATCTCTTGAGCATTCATATCCCAGCCTACAGGCTGACCATTCAATAAGGTCATGATGGATCCCACTCGAAGACGGCCAAACGTAAAAGCTTGTGCCCGTTCGCCGGCTAAATGAGCTAAATGATGCAGCAATTCTTGGTGACCAAGGTTTAAAAGTTCTAGAGCAGCTCCCTCCGTTGTAGGGAACTCTGCTAGTGTTCTTAAGGTTTCGGCTTTAATTCCGAAGAGTGCAGCATGAGCCAGTAAAATTTCCGACCGTGCATCAGCCACGCGATTATGTGTGTGGAAGATACCTCCCGAAACTTTAATCAATTTGCCGATATGTCCTAATAAAACGACGTCTTCAATACCTCGGTAAACAGCTTCTTCCAAAAGGTAACCGACAAAATTGCTCATTTGAATAACAGCTTCGGTGGGAACATCAAAACCTTCTGTCGCCACACGAAATCCATAATGTCCTGGAGTTAAAACTATTGCTTTATGTCCGTAGGCCACTGCCTGGTCTAATTCCGGTAAAATCGAGGTTTTGAAGGCTTCTTCGGACATGGGACGAACAATCCCACTAGTTCCCAGAATTGAAATCCCGCCTACGATACCCAGACGGGGGTTTAGGGTGCGTTTTGCAGTCTCTTCGCCTCCCGGAACTTCAATGGTAATTTCAAGTTCTTCCTGGGGAAAGACTTCTCGAACTGCTTCGCGTATCATTCGTCTGGGGACCGAGTTAATAGCCTTTTCACCTACAGGCTGATCCAAGCCTTTTTTAGTGACTGTGCCCACGCCTTGTCCACCACGAATACGAATCTCTCCTTGAGCCGAAAGCTCGCGCACGAGGACACGAATCTCTAAGCCGTCAGTAATATCGGCATCATCTCCGCCATCCTTGATAATACTTGCAGTTGCCCTTGAATTTTCAAGGTTTCCGGAATGGATCGGCATCCCTAAACGAGCTTGATTGGGCAAAGGTATTTCGATTCGTTCCGGCAAACAATCTCCACCCAGGAGAAGGCAAGCTGCTTTGGCAGCACCTGCAGCACAGCTGCCTGTTGTATATCCCTCGCGCCAGGTATGTCGATCTTTGTTTCGCGCCATAGCTATCTCCTATTAGCAATTTATTAGAATCTCATTCAGAGAATTTTCATCTCTCTGCACTTTTTACGTTACGTTATGAGAAGTTATTGTTCTAGTCAGAAAAAATAATTATAAAGTTCGATGTCAGAGAAGTATTCTAATAATCCTAATCCTTTATTAAAATTTGCCAGATATTTATCTAAAGTATAAATGATAATATTTGTCAGTTCAACACTACTACCTCAGCGGACAAGTATTTCCCATATTAAGCATTTGGATAAAGCTAAATTTTCTGTAAGCAATCCAATTTGCCCATAGCCTATCAAACCATTAGATTCTTATAAGAGTCCAAGACGCCATTTGAAACGCAAAAATAAACATAAAAAAGATAAGAAAATAATAACCGTGACTGCCCAAAAATCTCTAGCCGCAATGGCTTTGTCAAGCTTAACCGTCCAAGTCCGAGATAGACCGTACCCTCTGTTCAGCATAGCCATAGATAGGGAATTAGCCATTATTATTGAGTTGATAAACAAGGGGATCATAATGGGGACATAGGAACGAATTGAACCTACAATTCCTTTTCCGTGCAGATTCATTCCTCGTGCCATTTGAGCCTCTAGAATAAGGGTTCTTTTTTTATCTAAGGTTGGAATAAAACGCAGAGCTGTCGTCAATATCATAGATACTTCAGCAGGAACCTTTAACCACTGAAAAAATTGAGTAAAATCCTCAAGGGATGTTGTGAAGGTTAAGATTGAAGAAGCAATCAATAGACTCCATATTCGAAGCAGAAAGGTCGTCCCCATTAAAAGTCCTCCGACAGTAGCCCCTAAGTGTTTCCCCGGAAAAAGATAAAAGAGAATTTTTCGGTTGGAAAGATGGTCAAAGTGCTGAGGTGAATAAGAAAAGCCTGTGATCAGGATGATGGAAATAACAATGGGCAGCAGAGGGATGATAAGGCCCGTAATCTTTCGCAGCGGGATATTTATCGCCAAGGCTAAAAAGGCTGTAACTGAGATGATTGCCAGCTGATAAATTGGATTTTGGAACGGGAAAGACAATATGATAATCACTAAAAAACCCAGCATCTTGCTTCGTACATCTAAACGATGAATTAAGGTATCTTCCGATGAAGAGGCAACTAACATTTTGTCTTTTCCCCTCTCTCGAACAGTGCCGTAAATTCTTCCGGATGGAGTAAGTTCTCTGGGAAGCCGACGTCACTCAAGCAGGCAGAAAGGCGGCAGAGCTGCGGAGGAATAATGGAGGCATCTGCTAATAAGTTTTCTTGAGCAAAGACTGCGCGGGGATGTCCATCAAGGAGAACACTGCCTTCTTTCAGGACGATAACTCGTTGAGCATACTGAGCTACAAGATCCATATCATGACTTACCATAATTATCGTCGTACCCCCATGATGAAGTTGGTTTATCAACCTCATCATGACCTGGACACCAGAATAATCTGCACCGGTTGTCGGTTCGTCAACAATTAGGATTCGAGGTTTCAGTACTAAGATTGAGGCTACGGCAATCATCTGCCTTTCCCCTTTTCCCAAAGTAAAGGGATGAACATGACGATAACCCTCTAAGCCGGTTTCCTTGAGGACCTGATTAATCTGTTCTTTGATTTCCGCCGTCGTTAAACCGGTATTTTTTAAACCGTATTCTAATTCTTTCTCAACGGTGGTGGAAAAAATTTGATGGTCCGGATTTTGGAAAACATAACCGATGGTTCTTGCCAAATGAGCAGTATCATACTTTTGAGTACTCATTCCGTGGACATGGACTTCTCCGCTTGTCGGTTTTAACAAACCATTTAAATGTTTTGCTAAGGTCGTTTTACCGGCCCCGTTTTGGCCAATCAGGGCGACAAAATCACCGCTGTCTATTGTTAGATTGATTCCTTGGAGAATAGAGTTTCCCGGTTGATATTGATAAAACAAGTCCTTGATTTCGATGGCTTTTTCCCTAGAAAACTGATGGTCTTTCCGATCGTGCTTTTTCGGCAGAAGAGGAAAATGCTTTACACCGTTAGCAAACTGTGTAGGGCTGGATAACAGTTTTTTCAAAAGGCGTGCTGCTGATGGCAGATCCAAGGGGATTTCGTCAAAGGTTATCCATCCCCTTTCATAAAAGTTCCACCCTACAAGACTAACAGGCAAAGGTTTTATGCCATACTGCTGTAATAAAGGAATGTCGCGAAAGAGCTGAGTTGGTTCACCACGCCAAACCAGTTGTCCCTGATTTAATACGATTACCTCATCCGCCCTGTTGATTACTTCTTCACTGGAATGTTCCGCCAATAAGATGGTCAAAGCTCTTTGTCGGCGCAAGTCATCAAGAGTTGCGTAGATCTCCAAGCGCCCTGCAGGATCAAGTTCTGATGTTGGTTCATCAAGTACTAAGATTTCGGGTTCCATGGCCAGGACTCCCGCGATGGCTAAACGTTGTTTCTCACCCCCGGATAATTCCTCGGTTAAACGCTGGTTATATCCTTTGAGCCGAACTTTTTCTAAAGAACGATCAACTCGGTCTTGAATTTCTTCTAAGGGAACAGAACTATTGCGGGGGCCAAAGGCCGTATCTTCTTCCACAGTACGGCCAAGAATTTGAGTTTCCGAATCTTGAAGAACAAGGCCCAATATTGTAGACATAAGCTGGACAGGAGTTTTTCTCACGTTTCTGCCTGCCACTTTAACCTCGCCGGTTAATTCCCCCTCGAAAAGCTGAGGTATCAGTCCGTTGAGACAGAGACTCATTGTTGTTTTCCCTGCTCCGGCAGCTCCCATCAGGACAACGAACTGTCCTTTGTTTAGGGTAACGCTAAGACCTCGCAAACTTGGTTCGAGAGAATTTGGATATTGATAGGAAACATTATTAAGTTCAATGGCTTTGTCATTTTCGTCGTTATTACGATCTCTTGCTGTTGTTTTGATTACCATTGTTCTTCTGTTTCCTCCTTATGAGCCTAAATGAGCCGCGTCCCTTTGATTGCTTTATAGGCTATCGCCGAAATAATTACATTAAGAGCTGAACCAATGACGAGGAAGGGCAGTACCCCAAGAGCTCCTCCCATTCCCATAATTGGCAGCATCGCAAAGGAGGATACCACTCCATTAAGGATTATTCCTGCAATAGCTGCCGGAATAAGGCCAAACGTTTTATTCACCCAACGATATACCACCGCCCATAAAGCCATTTGCACAGCAATATAAATATGAACAGGGATTGTCAACGGGAATCCAACAACAGCCGATGTTAATAAATGGCCAAAAGCAATGACTACTGCTCCCTCAATTCCTCCAAAGGCAATAGCACAGAAAAAGCCCGGCGCCGAATCCATACCGATGGTTCCCACCGGACTGGGAATCTTAATCAGTGCCCCCACATAACTCAAGGCCAGAAAAATAGCCATAATAGAGAGCCGTTTGACATTCCAGGCGGACAGCTTGACGTCCTTAGTTTCTGCGTTAAATTGACTCATCGAGTTTTTCCTCCCTATATTTCTTTATACTTCTTTAGACTTTAGACTTTAGACTTTAGACTTTTTACACTTTTACTCTTTTATGAAAAACAATTTCCATCCTACTCTGTGAACCGAAACAGTTCATGAATGAATAAAATATAAAATATTTCATGTTTTGTGTTTTTGCCTTTTATTCTTTATTGATATGTTCTAATACCTCATGTCCCTTGACATAGCGTTCATATTTCTTTTGCACTTATGTCAGCTCACCAATTTTAACCATCGTTAATTGATTTTGGTTCGAAGAAATATAATCTTTTGTCATAGCTGAAGATGCCGAGAAAACGAGACATGTCGACGGCCCGGCGGATTTACTCAAGTCTAAACCGCAGGATTGATTAATCTGCAATTGCCGCTTTGCGTTTGAAGCAAGCTGCTGGGCTTCTATTAAAATTCCTTTTGAGCCCACAGGAATAATGTCATGGATTCCGGGAGATGCCAAGAGTTTTCTTATCTCTTTGATCTGTACTATTTCCGGGTCCTCAGGATTGCTAAGTTCCGAGCCAACTTTCGGCAAACCTAAGCAATATACTTCATCTCCGGTTTGTGAGGTTCCAATACGCAGCTGATCTTTGGCAACGGTACCAATAACGCTGATACCAAGCCCAGTCTGCTGGGTTGGTATGTTTTTCTCAGTGCTCACGGCCATGGAAAGGGTAAGACCGGCAAAAGCTAATTCTTCTTTCACCCCCTTTAATAGCTCATCACCTGCTGGATCGGGTTCGTTAGAAATAGCAACAGTCATAATTTGAGGCTCCGCGCCCACAGCTAAGACTTCTAATAAGGCTACCCTCGTGGTCATTCTGCCTGTAACCTGCCAAGATACTTTAACGACATCGAAATCTTTCAGTCCGATTGCTCCACAGGAATCACAAGCTGCAATAAGATATTGTTCCGTATTAATTAAAACAGCTTCAATATCCCGTCCCTGATACCCCAACTCTTTATTCAACTCCTTTCCCTTAACAATCAAAAAGTTCACAGTCAAAAATCCGCCTTGAAAGACAGAATTTTGACCATGAACTTTGCCTTGATTCATGTTCTACATTATAGGCAGGTCTCCTGACTTAGAATCAACGACTTATACGCCTTCCCGGCTTCCCAGTGGCTTAAGCATAAGTCTCCTCGTTTACAGTGGTGGGTCCGTCTGGGATTCTCACCCAGTTCCCTATTCTCCCTTATTAAGGGCACCTATAATGTCTTTAATTAATCGTATTTTAATCCATAGAGCTTCAGATTACAAGAGTTTTTTGAATCTTCGACCTAACAAAAAGCCCTAATATCTCGGCAGTGAAATATCAGGGCTTTCCATATTCGAAATTTCCATTGTATTATCTCTAACTAGCAGAATACATTTCCCCATTAGCTAATTACCGCCAAAGTAGACCAATACTCCTTAGATTGAGTAATGTCTCCATTTGCTGATTTCTTAACATCAAGTACAACAGTTTTCTTACCTATTTCATTTTTTACCATCATTTTCACGACCCTTCTGGATTAATTTATAAGCCTATTGCGTTTTTCCATGGTCATTTTATTTCGCAGCATTATTGCTCAATGTTTTATTAGATTCTTTAACTTTAGCATATACAGGACAACCCATAATGTACATTAATAATTGTCTTTTCATTAGATGACACCTCCTTTTTAGGAGCAAGTTATTTGGCAATTCTTATCAAACAACCCTTTATTTTGCATCTCTTTCATCTCCTGGTCTCTGTAATCATTCTACGTCAATTTAACTTATAAGTAAAATATATAATTAGAATATCTATCATGACTATATGAGATTTTAAAACTCCATATGCATCCTCCACTTTTGTTGAGAACGAAGAAGATCTGCGAATGTTACTAAGTGTTAAAAAAGAGCAGCCAAAATTGATTGGCGGCTCCTATTTGACTTGTTCAATTTTCCATTTGCATTTCCAAACTACTTTTAACATTGCCAAAGATATTGCATCATCAGCCTTTGGAAAACAATCGCTTCCTGCTAAGCGTTACCTCCTATATTGATTTCTAATCAGAGCTAATTCTTTACGTCTCTTGACAAATTCTTGCACTTGACCTTTCAGCCAGACTTGGAAATGTTCCTTCAAATAATCTTTTGTAAAGCGGCCGCCGGAAGGACCAAACTCCCAATGCAAGGAATTCCCTTGATCCGAGGGCAAGATCGTCGCTTCTTGGCCACAAAAAGGACATAGAGCGTGATTGGGGGCTGGGAATTTCCAGAGATCAGACCAACAGGTAGGACATCGTCCGGTTTCCGGCTGATGAGAATTGCCGAACAAGGATTGCCCGAGTGCCTTAATTCGCTTTTTGCCCTCCGGATCAACTAAGGCTTCACCAGGGAGAGCACCGATAAACATATGGGCGTCTTTAACGTTCAACCCCAGAAAACGTGCATAAGTGATAAGGGCAGAAAGGGTATACCCTTCCCAACCTTTTATTCCAGCTGTCCCGATAATTACACAGGGCTTGCCCCAAATCTGATCAATTTGTTGAGCAAGAGCGATAATCCGGTCTCCAAAAAGTTTTGTAATTCCTGCGGGACCCAAAGCGTAGCAGGGCGATGAAAAAATGACTCCATCGGCTTCTTTGATCCGATCAAATAAGGAATACAAATCATCATCCAAGGGGCAGCGCTTATCCTGGCCTAAGCAGGCATAACAAGCTTTACACGGCAGCAGCTTTAACTCTGTCAACTTTACAAGGTCCAGCTGCACTTCCTCTCCCATAGAAGCAGCGGCTTCTTTAATTAGTATTTCCCCATTGGCTAATTTTCGTTGGGAAGCCACAATTCCCAATACTTTTCTCAAACAAATCTCCTCCTTTAATTGTCTTATCTTTAAATATCTATCAATCGCTATGTGCTAAATTATACCATCAATAATATTCTTATTACTGTCTTACAAGTATATGGATTCATTAAAACTCTAATTCTGGAGAATCTAATAGAGAATTAAATTTAAGGAGGAATAGCCCACATGAATGTTAAGAAAATGCCTCAACCTAATACCGGAATTAGATGTGTTGTTAATACCTGTCATTATTATGGTACAGGAGATCATTGCCATGCCGAGAAGATCGAAGTTCAATCCCCCGATGCCACAACCACTGAAATGACAGACTGCGCCACCTTCCTTCCCGAATAAAACTCAGTAAATTTTTTACCATGATTTTATCATAAATAAAAAAGTCTAAGGCTAGTTTTATCAAGACAGGCCTTAGACTTTTTTTATTTTTCTTAATGGGATCCCGCAGCAAAGCGGATATCACATTTTTTCACTTTCACCGTCTTTGTCACATCGTTACATCTTCATGCATATTAAAGTGAGAGATTATATTTTTTTATGCTAGAGAGACTCCATAAGGAAAAGGAGGAAATCTTATGTCGAGACGTTTGTATAGATCGAGTCAAGATCGCCAGCTTGGCGGCGTATGCGGTGGAATAGCTGAATACCTAGATTTAGATCCCAGTCTTGTTAGGATAGGTGCTTTACTTCTTCTCTTAGTAGGTGGGACAGGTTTTTTGGCCTATCTTGTAGCCTGGTTCATAATACCTAGTGACAAAAATATCTAAAATGAAGTGATCCACTCGAATTAATAACATATCCGATCGGTGAACAAAAAGGGCATTCCTTTAAGGACAAAAGACTAAAACAAAGCCAAAAATGGCAGATGAAATTATTGCTAATTCATCTACCATTTTGATTCAAATTATTCTTCTTTATCTTTGCTCCCATGCTGCAGAATAAACATCTTGTAATACAACCCTTCTTGAGCCAAGAGTTCAGCATGAGTCCCCCTCTCTACAATTTTACCATGGTGGAGGACTAAGATAAGATCGGCATCCTGAATCGTTGAAAGCCGATGGGCAATAGCGATGGTTGTTCGTCCCTGACGCATCTTTCCTAAAGCGTTTTGGATGGCCTCTTCTGTTTCTGTATCCACGTTTGCAGTGGCTTCATCTAAAACTAGAATCTTGGGATTACCGGCAATGGTCCGGGCAAAACAGAGAAGTTGACGCTGACCACTGGATAACGTTGCCCCCCGTTCACCCATCGGCTCTTGAAGTCCCTGGGGCAGCCTGCCAATAAAGTTGTCGGCTTGAACGAAAGAAACAGCGTCTCGTACTTCTGTTTCTTTAATTTCCGATCTGGAAAGAGCAATATTACTGGAAATAGTACCAACGAATAAAAAGGGATCTTGGGCTACAAGTCCAACTTTTGACCTCAGCTCCTGATCAGAGAGCTGAGATAAAGAAATTCCGTCGATGAGAATTTCTCCGTGAGTAACCGGATAGAACCGCATGAGCAGATTGGCAATAGTACTCTTGCCGCTGCCCGTATGCCCGACTAAAGCGACTGTTTGTCCCGGGTAGGCAGTGAAACTGATTGATTTTAAGGCCATTGCTCCCTTGGCGTCCTGATCATAAGAGAAACTGACATTTTTGAATTCGATCTTTCCTTGACATATGGCAGGTGAATCCAGCGCGGTGACCTTCGAAGTGATTCGTTGATCATCCAATAATTCAAAAACCCGTTCAGCAGCAACTAAAGATTGTTGAAATTGAGACAAACGCTGCATCATCATATTGACAGGTTCAAAGAAACGTTCCAGATAGTTGATAAAAGCATACAGTACCCCTATTTCAATTGGCCCCGTCAACGATTGTAAACCAAAATAATTTAAGACAATGATTAAGGCCAAGGTATAGATCAGATCAACAGCCGGACGAACAAACAGGCTTTCTAAACGGATGTTAGCCATTGCTTCCCGATAGTAATTGTTGTTGATGGTCTGAAATTCCTGGCGAAAGCGTTTCTCCTGACGCATTGCCTGGATAATAGACATTCCCTGGATAGATTCATTCAGTTTAGCATTGAGATGACTAAGTTCTTTGCGCAATCTTCGGTAAACCTTGGTACTGACTTTGCGGTAAGAAATCATGAGGATGATAATAATAGGAAGCAGGATCAGACAAAAAGAGGCCAGACGAACATCTAAGTAAAACATAGCCACGAAAACGCCAAGCATAAACACCACATTCTGGACAAAAGCAGCCAAAACCCCCACAAACAACTCTTTAATGGCTTCCGTATCATTAGTTATGCGGGAAATTAAGGCCCCGGCCGGAGTTTTGTCAAAAACCCTAAATTCCAGATGTTGTACATGACTGAAAACATCAATTCGCAGCTGCTGGACTATTTTAAGAGCTATTTCATTAAAACTGACTAATTGACGATAGTGTAATAGTGCCGACAGTATGTTCAAGCCGAGATAACTTGAAGCTAAGATGATTAGTGCGCCTCGATTGAAAGAACGCGGCACTAAGTGCTGATCGAGAAAAATCTTAACCAAAACAGGACCGATAACATCTGAAAAGGTAGCAAGAATCAGAAGGAACGAAGCAACCGTTAAAGCCTTTTTATGGGGGACAAGATAGTTAAGCAAGCGTCGAATCACCATCTTAATGTTCCGCCCCCTCTTCAAGCAAGGATTCCAGCTGCTGTCTTCGATAGGTGGCGGCATACCAGCCATTGAGTGCCATCAGTTCTGAATGACAACCTTGTTCGCTGATTTGTCCATCTTTAAGAACGATGATTAGGTCTGCCTCTTCGACGGCGCTAAGACGATGAGACGATATAAACGTGGTTTTTTGAGCCCGCTTTTTTCGCAGACTCTCCAGAATTGACTTTTCTGTTTTCGCATCAACAGCTGATAAAGAGTCATCCAAAATAAGAATTTCCGGTTCCAACAAAAGTGCTCTGGCAATGGAAATCCTCTGCTTTTGCCCGCCAGAAAGGGTAACCCCTCTGTCTCCAACCAAAGTATTATAACTCTCTGGAAAACTCAGAATATCTTCGTGAATGTCGGCAATTCGTGCCGCATTCTGGATTTCTGCAAAGGAGGCCTCCGGTTTTCCCATGGCAATATTTTCAACAATAGTGGTCGAGAAAAGGAAATGGTCTTGAGGTACATAGCCGATCTTACTGCGTAACGATTGGAGAGTTACATCATAAACTGAAGTTCCTCCTAGTTGAAGATCTCCATCATTAAGGTCAAATTCGCGCAGAAGAAGCCGCAAGAACGTTGTTTTCCCGCTCCCGGTCTTACCGACAATTCCCAGAGTTTGGCCCTGGCGTACCTGAACACTAACGTTTTGCAAAATGGGTGTTTTTCCTCCGGGATAGGTAAATGAAGCATTTTCAAAAGTGACGTCACCATTGTCGAATCCGTCAAGAGCTCCATCCTTTTCGTTTATCTTCTGGTTAATCTTTAATAAGGTATCGACTCGATCATAGGACGCTCTGCCCCGTTCAAGGATATTAAACAACCAGCCAAAAGCGAGCATAGGCCAGATAAATTGACCTAAATAGATAGTAAACTGAGTAAGCTGTCCGAAGGTTAATCTTCCGTTAATTACGTCAATTGAGCCAAAAATAAGAGCCAGAAAAAAGGAAATCCCGATAATAAGCTGGATTGTCGGATCAAAAAGAGCATCCACTTTGGCAACAGCAATGTTCTTCTCTACCACATCCTCAGATAAGCTGCGAAAAGCATCTAATTCTGCCTCTTCTTCTCCGAAGGCTTTGACAACTCTCATGCCGTTAATGTTTTCCAGCACTTTATCATTAAGATCGGAAAAGGCGGCTTGGGCTCGATGAAATCTCTCATGGAGCATTGTCCCATAACGACTCGTAGACCAAGCCATTAACGGCATGGGTAAAAGCGTAATCAGCGTGAGTTTCCAACTGATAAATAGGGCCATTGATAAAATCACTAATCCGCCGGTCGTTAAAGAATCCACCAGAGTCAATACCCCCATGCCGGCAGTCATTTCAACGGCTTGGATGTCATTGGTCGCATGAGCCATTAAATCACCGGTTCGCTGCTTTTGATAAAACTGCGGGGACATAAGGGTAAAGTGATCAAAAAGTTGCTTTCTCAGCAACCTGCTTAAACGGCTTGCCGCCCCGAAAATCATTAAACGCCAGGAAAAACGCAATGCATAGACCGCCAGACCAGTCCCTATAAGCAACAACGTCCAATGAAGCAGCGATATTGACGTTAGGACTCCGCGGCTGATTTCATCAATAATAACTCGAACTACATAAGGAGGAAATAAATTAAGAAAGGCGACGAGGACCAAGACAACTATTCCGGATATGTAGTTTTTTTTCTCCAGCTTAAAAAACCACATGAGATCTTTAAAAAGAAGCATATAATCTCCTCTCATTATTTATAACTGATAACTGACTGACGCTAAGAGGATGACAGTTTAAGGGGAAAGCTTAAGATAAACTAATGTCGGATCTCTAAAATTATAGCATATTAAGGATTGTCTGTTCTTATTTTAAGAGCTAGAAATAGATCTCAAATAATAAGAGGCCTCTCATTCAAAGAATGAGAGGTTTGGTTTTATCCGTTTACTAAACTGATGATGCCTAACATGGCAGATTTGTGTGGATACGCTCGGCCCATCGTCTCAAATTCTAAGTTAGTTACGATTATTGACATGCTGCCAACGGCATAAAAAAGTCTCCAGCAAATCAACAATGATAAATAAGCCAACCCCGAGGAAAGCCATCATAATGATCCCGGCAAACATTTCATCCGGTGCCGCCCGGCTCCAGGCATCCATAATAAAATACCCCAGCCCCTTTGTCGTAGCAAAGGATTCGGCAAAAAACAGTACGGCGATCGCTGTTCCCATACTGAGACGCAGTGAGGTCAGAACATCCGGTAAACTTGAAGGCAAGAGCACATAACGATAGATTTGCCCCCGGTTGCCTCCCAGCGAACGCAGAGAGGAAATTGTTTCCGATGGTATTTTACGGACAGCATCCCGTGTCGTTACAAGAATCTGAAAAAAGACGATCAAAGTAATGAGAAAAATCTTTGATTGGTCTCCCAAGCCTAGAAGCAAAAGAATTAAAGGGAGAAAGACAATTTTAGGGATTGGGTAAAGAAGGTAAATTAAGGGGGCCAAAAAGCGGTCAATCTTCTTCTCAAATCCCATCATCAAACCGAGGGGCAGTCCCAAACACAGGGAAATTAAGGTCGAAGCCAGAACTCGGTAAGTACTAATCCAAAGGTGTGCCCCGAGGTCTCCGTGCAATAGGCGCAGCGTTGCTCTAATGGCTGCGCCTGGTGTTGGTAAAAGTGGTGTCTTAAGAGCCCAGGCACCATACTGCCAAAGTGCCAGCAGAAATAACCCGGCTCCCAAATAACCCAAAAGTTGTTTTCGAACGTTATCCTGGCCTTGCTTCATTCTGCCGTTCCTCCTTCTAAGAGAGAACGGATGTAGGTTGCCTTTTGAAAGAACTCGGAGGTTTGCCGATAACCCTTTTGTCCAACTAAAGGATTATGAATTTCTCCTACTATTTCTGTTGGACGTCCATTTTTAAGCACTAAGATACGACTCCCTAGATAAACAGCCTCCTCAATACTATGAGTGACCAAAACCGTTGTCAGCCTCTCTTCCTGCCAGATCTCCAGTAAAAGTTCCTGCAGGCGCTCACGAGTAAGGGCGTCAAGGGCAGATAATGGTTCGTCCATCAAGAGCAGATCGGGTTTAAGAGTTAAGGCCCTTGCTAAAGCCACTCTCTGTTTTTGTCCGCCGCTTAATTGACTGGGAAAATGATGACGGACATCTGCCAGCCCCATTTTGGGAATTATTTCATCGACCAGGCTCTGGTAGACTCTTTTAGGTTGATGTCGTACCTTCAAACCAAGTCGAACGTTTTGCTCAACATTGAGCCAGGGAAAAAGGCCATACTCTTGAAGAATCATGGCGGTCTGCTGGCGTGTCCTTTTTAAGGGTTCTCCGCCAATTGTAATCTCTCCCCCCGTCGGTCGTAATAATCCCGAGAGAAGATAGAGCAGAGTACTTTTTCCGCAGCCAGAAGGGCCGATAAGGACAAGACTTTCACCAGTCTCAATGGTTAAGTTAAAATCACTATAAATCTTTACCGATGTTGTTCCTTGAACATAGGCAAGATTACAATTCGTCACTTCAATCACGGGCTGTGTTTCTCCTTATTCTTTAGGCACGAGGGTATTATCAACTAAATCGTTATAACTGTACGCTTGAGGAATCAGCTTCTTGTCTTCCATCCATTTCATGACACTATCTATTTCTTCTTGAGTAGGCAACTGCAGCTTAGAAAAAGTTGGTGTTTTGTAGCTCTGTTGAATAGCGGCGGGAACCTGAGCTTTCTCTAAAAACAGACTTCGGTATTGCTCAGGGTGATTGCTTAAAGCTTGGCCGGCTAAGCCGTAGACACGAACGGCAGCCTTTATACCCTCAGGATTATCCTGAATGCTTTTCGTGCGGAACAAAAGCACTGTTTGAGATATATTGCGATAGGTATCATCTGCAATTAAGTGCGCTCCTTTAGCCTGAGCCAAAGAAGCCAAGGGATCTGGCAGGCAAGCGGCATTAATTTGATCGGAAAGCAGCATATCCAGACGTACAGGCATTTTAGGAATGGACATCTTCTTGACATCACTTAGTTGTACACGTTTGTCCTTGAGCATCTGATCACTGACATAATCAATAATAGAGTTTTCGGAGATTCCCAAGGTAGCTCCTTTTAGGCCTTGGAGGTCACGAATATTGGATTTGGGTGACGACAAAATGGCAAAACGCCCTTCCTGCGGGGTGGCGCCAAGACCAATTGTCGCTATTTTTACATCTGTTCCAATTTTTTTTAGCAAAGCAACTGCAACCAGATCTGCAACTTCGCCATCAATTTGACCAGCCTGCAAGGCTGTATCGCGTTCAACAGCGCTTGAGAAACTAACTAATTGAACTTGAACCCCTTCTTTGGCAAAAAGTCCATCTTTTTCAGCCACATAGAAAGGAAGATTATCTTCAATCGGCAGCACACCGATTTTTACAGGAGTACTTGTCTTTGCTGATGGTTGTTTTGTTGTCGGCGATGCAGTTCCACACCCGGAGACAATTAAGGCTAACCCTAATAGAAATGGAATGACTTTAAACCACAGACTGCTTTTTTTCATACGTTCTCTACACTCCTCAAGTTAAGGCTCTATTTATAATTCTGTATATAGATTTCTATTAAACAATTTCTACTTATCTGCTATTCAGTCCAAAGAATTAGCTCCTTTTCCTAATATCTTTAGTCTTTTACTTTTAAATCTTTAGTTCTAAAACTAGTGGCTTTAATAATCTCCAGGACAAAACATGTAGTTCTTACCAGGTCTTCTTCCCTGATGTATTCATCCGTTGTATGAAGCTTTTCCATACCTGTAGATAATACAAGACAGGGAACACCGTAGTTATTATAATTGTTTGCGTCGCTGCCTCCTCCAGTGGCAATAAATTCCGGAGTAAGGCCGGCTGCTTCCGCTGCTTTGGCCGCTAAAACAGCGATTGCTGATTCTTTAGCCAGCTTAAACGGCGTATATAATCGTTGAACCTTAATTTCTGACTCAGCCCCCATCTCCTTCGCTGAATTTTGGAAGATTGCGCAGATTTCTGCAGACAGACGCTCAAGTTTAATTAAGTCACGACTCCTAGATTCACAAACAACCTCCGCATTTTCGGCCACAATGTTTGTCGCTATACCGCCTCGAATTGTACCAACATTTGAAGTTGTCTCCCCGTCAAGACGTCCCCAGGAAATTTTGGCTATGGCCTTAGACGCAGCTAAAATAGCGTTAATTCCTTCTTCGGGAACAATTCCGGCATGGGACGCTCTGCCTTTAATAGAGACATTAATTCTGTCCTGACCAGGAGCTTCAAGAATGATTTTCCCTGGTGTTCCCCCGGAATCTAAGACAAAGCCTAAATCTGCTTTCAGATTTGAGGCGTCAAGGTTCTTGGAACCATTAAGGCCGCCTTCCTCGGCAATATTAAAGATTACTTGGATATCACCGTGAGGAAGGTTTTCCTCTTTGATGACTCTTAGTGCCTCTAAAATTGGTACAAGGCCGGACTTATCATCTGCCCCTAAAATTGTTGCTCCGGCGGAGCCTATTATTCCTTCCTTCTGAAGAGGTTCAATGTTTTGACAGGGTTGTACCGTATCCATATGAGCAGATAGTAATAGAGTTGGGGCTTCCGGAAGATTACCTTTTAAATAGCCAAAGATATTTCCGCAGTTGCCGCCAACTGCCTCCCCGGCCTGGTCTTCGCTCACTTCCAAGCCTAAACCACTTAGACGCTCTTTAAGGATGTCAGCTATTTTTCTTTCCTGACGCGTTGGCGATTCAATTTTTACTAATTCCAGAAATTCAGCTATCAATCGTTGACGATTGGGCATTTAACATTTCCCTCTCTTTGATAGATTTGGTGATAGGATCTTTGTCGAATTATTGCTTGCTCTAGTTTCGCAAACATATTTATCTATTATTCAACAATTCTAGTTCAATTCCTTCTAAATCCTTGGGCTAATCAAGGCTATATATCTATTCGGCAATATAATACTTCAAGAACAGATCCCACAAAGAAAACTAGGCAGCTGTCAAACCTCTGGCACAGACGGCTGCCTAGTCACTTATAGTTAGAAAGGATACAACGCAAGCTTTTACTCAGCATATGGATGATAAATTTGATTACCCTGAGGTTTGGCGGAGCTCCCGCGCAAGCGAGTGGGCGAGCCTTGGAATGCTGAGTGAACGATGTGGGAGAAGCTGCCCGACTCGAGCGCCCTCTTTAATAGTTATACCGCATCAGTCACATGGGGTCTGATTAATTGCGCCAAGTCAGAGCTCTGAACAGATCAGCGGCAGCTTCAGCCCGGCTTACACCTTCGCTGGGAGCAAAATTCTGCCCTTTAACGTTGACAATTCCCGTGCTTGTCGCTAAGGCGACATAGCCCAAAGCATCAGGCGATATGTCCGCTGCATCCTGGTAATTTACTTGGTAGATATTTTTAAACTCGGCAAATTTATTAAGCTGGAGATATCGCAGAAAAAGTTTGCATAATAGTTCGCGGCTGACATAATCTCCTGACTGCAGGTTTTCTTTTAACCAGCCTTGTTCTTTGGCTTGGGTCAGAATATCCATGTCAGACAAGGAGGTATTGCCCATCACACCATAACGGCTTAAATACATAGCCCTTAAGAGTGAACCGAGAGTCATCTTATCATTAGGTTTAAAACTATTTCCATAATCAGTGAATAAGCCTGCATCTCCGAGGGCTGCGATTTCTTGCTCACCTTCAACTCCTGATATGTCGTTAAAGATGTAAGGCTTTGGTCCTTTATCAAGGGGTCGGCCTTGAAAATCAAGCAATTCTCCGCTCTTGGCATCAAGAACATTCGAAGTCTGAGAACTCTGATCCTCTTCCTTAGGAAGGTATACTAAGCGGACATCTCCAGGAATCCCATTGGAATAAATTCGCACATAGGTCAACGTCATGGGACGCAGATTTAAAAAATCCTGAACTGCTTGATCTTTACTTAATGTTCCTGTCGGATCAGGGAAAGCAGGTTCAGACCAGTTCAAATCGTAATTAACAATGGTCCCGTCAGTAGGTTCTACAGTAACAGTCATTACATTATTGAAAAAATCAATTCCGTTGACAATGCGATGGTAGGTGAAATTGTTCGCATTATAAAGTAAAACGGCTTTTTTAGCCTGATCACTATTGTCGTCCGCATCAAAAGTTACTTGACTAAAACGGCTTGGCTGAACTTTTTCAAGAAAATCCTCAGCTATTTTTTGCATGGCTGTATGGTCTAGTTTGGGTTCGCTTTTTTCTGCGGGTTGATAGCCACGATTAAAACTCAATAATTCTCCTGTTGCAGCATCGATTCTGGCGCTCAGATATTGAGCTTTACCCTCGGAGGTTTCCGGGTTGGGGGTGAACCAATCAAAACTCCAAACACTATTGTTTCCGTTGCGCCAGTCGGTACTTAAGTTCGCACTTCGCAGAGTTAAATTGTCCGGTATACTAAGCCAACGTTTTACATCTGCAATAGCTTCATCCTGTTTTATGAGTTTCGCGGTCTTATCTACCTCTTGCTGTTCCTGAGGAGTCAAGCTCTGTGAACTGTGAAAAGCAGAACTGGTACTACTCGCTTTATCTCCCATGCCGCCATTCATTGAGTTCTGAGAAATCCAGTCACCGGGATTTAGCTTAAAAGGTTCACCTGTCATTGCATCAATCGCTCCACCACTCGGGCTGGATAATTGATAAACGAGTTTTGCATCTTGCTTTTGCCCCGTTGTCAGGATCCGGTAAGGAGTGGGCATCCAATATTGAAGTTTAAAAAACGGTGATGAAGCGAAAGCTTGCTTCGCTTGAGCTTCACTGATCACATTTTTATTCTCCGGGAAGTTAACATCACTCCAATTTAGCAGATAGGAAATGATGTGTCCGTCACTGCCGGAAACTTGAATATCTACACCATTGCCCGCAAAAGGAACATTGTTAACCAGTCTCCGATAATGAAACATATAGGTAACCGGTCCGTAATTATTAAGAGGTACAACCTCTTGGTCATTAGTTATTTGTTTGATCTCTTTGGCCCGCTCTGGCAAGAGCCGGGTCAAAAGCGAATCGCAGATTTTTTGGGCCTCAGCTTTGGAAACCTTCGGAAGGCCTGAACTTGACGCCGGGTCATCATTTTTCCAATAATTAATACTCAAAATATCCCCATTAACAGCATTTACCTCGGCTGAAAAATCTCCTCCTTTATCCGCATTATTCCAATGAAGGGACCAAGATTGTCGCTCGTCATTGGTACTGTAATTAGATGTAAAGTTTGATAAATCACTTGGTATGTTAAAATTTGCTTTTACAATCTGAAGAGCTTTTTCTAGCGTGATTTCAGGCGATGTCACTCCAACGGAAACGGCTGTTGTCGAAGAAGCGGAAGTCTTTTCAGCTGCCAAAACGGGAAATGAATACATTTGGAATAAAAAAACCATCGTCACAACCCCTGCCAAAGCCTTTTTATAATTTCGAATCATCCTTATTCCTACCTTTCTTCAGTTCTCTTAAAACTAATAATTGATTACCCTCCTTTTGAGATAATTTTTTCATAACTAGCAATTGTTTTCCAGATCGAATCAGTTCCTTGCTCAGATAATAAAGCTTGCTTCATATTTCTTATTATAAAATATAGAAAGTTGGAACATCGGCTTTTCTAACAGAAAATTTTCCGACACCAATTTACAATAATCGCATTGCATATTTATCCAGTTTTTAGACCCCCACTTCACTCCTAAACATAATTTACTCTTTATAATTCCTTTGAAATAATTAACTCTTTTTTTGAACTTTACCTCTGACAGAAAGGCATCTTCAAAGAAGGTGCATTAATGGCCGGTTTTCAAGTTGGCAAGGGCGCGATCACCTGATTCTGCCATAATTTAGTGGATAGTTTCATAAATATAGGCAGTAACAATCGAAGTTTGATCATTACTGCCTATGGTATGAATTATTCTTTAATTCAGTTTTATTGAACTTTCTTGAAAGACGTTGCCCTAATTCAGAATTGATACTCCCCCTTCGTCCAAATCATATTTCGATCCAATAATTTGAAGCTGTTTTTTCTCGAGCGCTTCTTTTAAGATTGGACTCTTTTTAAGGTCTAGAACAGAGCTCTGAATATTCAAGTTCACACATTGTTCGATCAATGGGTTTCCCGCTAGGTTATCTGACTTTGCTTGAATAACAGAAGGGGTAATTTTAGCAATCACAGCAGAAATGCTTCCCTTCGTTTCTCCTCCTTCTACGGCAGCTGTGACCGCCCCGCAGCTTTCATGGCCAAGCACAACGACTAAAGGTACCTTTAGATGTTCAACGGCATATTCAACGCTCCCCAGTTCAACCGGTGTTATGACATTTCCTGCCACGCGAATGACGAATAAATCACCCAGAGCTTGATCAAATAACATTTCTGGAGGGACTCTTGAATCAGAGCAGCTGACAATCACTGCAAAGGGGTGCTGCCCATTCCGCAGTAAGTCAGTGCGTCTGGTTATACTAATATCTTTATTTAACACCGTTCCTGATTTAAAGCGCTGGTTTCCTTCCAGAAGAAGCTCCATTGCTGCTTCTGGAGTGGTAACCTTTTCCTTTCGCTGATATACTGGAATTCCAGAGGTTGCTTGAACAGAAGCACTGTTCGTGTCGGCTGAAGGAATCGCTGGCGTTGGAAATGAGGACCGATGACATCCGCTTAGAAGAATCAGCAGACCTAAAAGGGTTACGCAGATATAGGAAGATGACCGGTTCATGAGAATCTCTCCTTAATCTTAGATAATTTTCTATCTCCAGTGTAACCCAAACAAGCCTGGTACTAATCAGTCTTAAGTAACTATTAAAGTGGTAATACTGAAAAGAAAATCTCAAATTATATATATGGATTGCAAATAAAAATATACCCTATAGATTGGCCTGCACAGCGTCTTTTCTGTGTCCAACTACAGGGTATCGCTTAATATTTCTGTTTCTTATTTATTCTATCCTTTTAAACTGGTCAGGCATTTAAAATGAGAACACTTTTGATTCCGCCGCCAGATCGATTAGCTTGCCGGCGGTTGCCAAAGATAGGGAGATCAAATAATCTTATGCATCCTCCGCCTCTTTGGTCGGGCAAGTCTTGCTGAGATCTATTTCTGCAGTTATTTCTTTCCAATCAGCTTCTTTAATGTTGATGGATTCCAGTAAAAGTATTAGATCTGATCTGCCAAAATAAGCCGGATTTCCTTGGGGGTCGAGTGTCATAAGGACAACCGGCATACCAGGAAATACGGGAAGCATAGCTTTAATAATCATAATCGCATTATCTGAGTCACGGAAGATGGGGCGTTGAACCGAAATCACCGCTATAGATTTACCTTGTACTGTCACGACAGCTGCTTCAAATTTACTTTCCAAGTCATTCATCTCCTAATTCTTATGTTGATTCTCGTGTTTGAAGATCTGTGTAAATTTCAATATCTGTACAATAAATTATGCCCTTTAGAAATCGACTAAACATATGTCTTCGACATACAATTCTGAAACCCTGCAAAAGAACGCTATCTCAAAATATTACTGTTTATCGTCCTGCCTTAACTTACCCATTTCAGTGGCTTTGCCTGTGGAAATACTTGTAATTTATCCTCTAAAATAATTCACACCGCCGGCAAAAATCGGCTGATATTTATCCCCGGGAATATTAAGTGCCACTCCATAGCCCGTTCTTTCAGAATGAGCCATCTTGCCTAAGATTCTTCCATCGGGACTGGTTATTCCTTCGATAGCCCCGTATGAACCATTTGGATTATACTCAATGCGGTTACTTGGGTCACCATTGAAATCTACGTACTGGGTCGCAATTTGTCCATTGGCTTCCAACGTCTCAATGACCTTTGGACTGGCAACGAAACGCCCTTCTCCATGGGATACAGGGATTGTATGAATATCACCAAGGGAAACCCCGCTAAACCACGGCGATAAAACGGAAACAATTTTGGTTTGAACCATACAGGAAACATGCCTGCCAATCTTATTGTACGTCAGAGTCGGCGCTTCCGGGGTTAAATCTATAATTTCTCCGTAAGGTACTAAGCCGAGCTTGATCAACGCTTGGAAGCCATTACAAATTCCCAGCATAAGTCCGTCGCGCTTGTTTAAAAGCTCCGAAACCGCCTCTTTAATCCGAGGGTTTCTGAACATTGTGGCAATAAATTTACCGGAACCGTCAGGTTCATCCCCAGCGCTGAAACCACCTGCCAGCATGACGATCTGGGCTTGACCAATCTTTTTCGTCAATTCCGAGATGGACTGTTCTACGTCGGAAGGCGTTAAATTGCGGATAATTAGGGTTTCTACAGCTGCTCCAGCTTTCTCAAAGGCTCTTGCTGAGTCATATTCACAGTTGGTACCGGGAAAAACAGGGATCAAGACTTTCGGTCTGGCAATTTTTAAGGATGGTTTTTGCGTATTGCGTGAATTAAAATGTATTGATCTTGGTTCAGACATGATTCCAGTCCGAGTAGGAAAGACTTTCTCCAAAGGTTGTTCCCAGGCCTGTTGGGCTTCTTCTATCGCAAGAGAAACCCCATTAACTGTAAGCATCGAATTATCTTGGGTTGTCCCGAGGAATTCATAGTCAACATCCCCAAAGATCTGATCCAATTCCAAAGAGCCTTGAATTTCGAGAATGAGTGATCCGTAATCAGCGCTAAAGAGTCTCTGAAAGTCCATTGGTTCAGTAATCGTTAACCCTAGGCGATTCCCGAAGGACATTTTACTGACAGCAGCAGCAAGCCCGCCCATGCCGACGGTGTGTGAAGCCAAGACGTGTCCTGCTTGGATTAGTTCAGAAACTTTACGATAGTTTTTAGCAAGCTTTTCAAAGTCGGGAAGTTCTTGGTTATCGCGCAGGCAAGAAATTAAGGCCACCTTGCTGCCAGCTTTTTTGAACTCTTGGGATACCACCTTGTCCACATCAAGAACATTAACGGCAAAAGCTACTAAGGTGGGTGGCACATTTAAATCCATAAAGGTCCCTGACATGCTGTCTTTCCCACCGATAGCCGGTATTTGAAGTTTTTTCTGAGCATAAAACCCTCCCAACAAAGCACTGAAGGGTTTTCCCCATTTTTCCGGATCAGAACCAAGTTTTTCAAAATACTCTTGAAGGGTTAAACGAACGTTACGGTAGTCTCCTCCTAAGGCGACGATTTTAGTAACAGCATGAACAACTGCATAGAGAGCTCCATGGAATGGACTCCATTTGGCCAGCTGCGGATTATAGCCATAGGTCATTACTGTGGCAGTCTTTGAATCACCGCTCTGCATCGGAAGTTTAGCAACCATTCCCTCGGCGGGTGTCGCCTGGTATTTTCCGCCTAAAGGCATTAACGCCGTCGACATGCCAATGCTGCTGTCAAACCTCTCCACAAGACCTTTCTGACTGCATACATTCAGATCCTGTAAGTTCGTAAGCCATGCCTTGACAAGCAGATTGGCGTCCTTCGTCTCAGTGTTGAAGGAACTAAGAGCAGCAGGCAACGTTTTGAAATAGTTGTTGGATGACTCCGGCAGAATCACTCGTACTTTAGTCGTTTGTTTAATACCATTGGTATTCAAAAACTCTCTGCTCAAATCAACGATGGTCTCACCTCTCCAAGACATTTTAAGTCTTGGGTTAGAACTCACATGTGCTACTAAGGTCGCTTCTAAGTTCTCCTCCCGTGCAAAGGCAATAAAGGGTTCTAAATTTTCCGAACTGATGACGACAGCCATACGTTCTTGAGATTCAGAAATCGCCAGTTCTGTACCATCCAGTCCTTCATATTTTTTCGGAACTGCGTCGAGATTAATCTCTAAACCCTCGGTTAATTCTCCGATAGCGACAGAAACTCCGCCTGCTCCGAAATCATTGCAGCGTTTGATCATTGTGCTGACCTCCGGCTTACGGAACAAGCGCTGAATCTTACGTTCCGTGGGAGGATTCCCCTTTTGGACCTCTGCCCCGCAGGTTAACAAAGACTCCGAGGTATGCTCTTTAGACGAACCCGTCGCCCCGCCGCATCCGTCACGGCCGGTTCTTCCGCCGACCAGAACGACAACATCTCCCGGTTGTGGAACCTCTCGGACCACATTTTTGCGGGGAGCTGCAGCTATAACTGCCCCGACTTCCATCCGTTTCGCCATAAAACCTTCATCATAGACTTCGGCAACTTGTCCAGTTGCCAATCCTATTTGGTTGCCGTAAGAGCTATAACCGGCGGCTGCGCCCCGTGTAATTTTTCGCTGAGGTAATTTTCCTTCTAAGGTATCTTCCAGCTTGCTTCTGGGATCGGCGCTACCTGTTACGCGCATGGCCTGGTAGACATAGGTCCTGCCTGACAGAGGATCGCGAATAGCTCCTCCCAAACAAGTTGCCGCGCCCCCGAAAGGTTCAATTTCTGTAGGGTGATTATGAGTTTCATTTTTAAACATGACTAACCACTCTTCTGACTGGCCATCATGGTCTATGTTAACAACTATACTGCAGGCATTGATCTCCTCGGATTCATCGAGATCATGAAGCAGCCCTTTCTTTTTCAACTCTTTCATTCCTATAACCGCCAGGTCCATAAGGCAGATATCGCGATGGTCTGTCTTTTCAGCATAGACGAAGTCGCGAGATGCAAGATAGTCTTGATAGGAATTAATCAGAGGGTCAGAAAAATCCCCTGAAGGGATAATAACTTCTTCTATTTTGGTATTAAAGGTAGTATGCCGGCAATGATCAGACCAATATGTGTCAATGACTCGAATTTCCGTAAGCGTTGGATTCCGCTTCTCGGTGTCACGGAAATAGGACTGACAAAACATCAGATCCTCAAAACTCATAGCTAAACCCGCTTGATGAAAAAATACCCTCAGGTCCTCCGGTGATTTTTGCATAAAATTAGAAATCACCTCTACATTGGGCGGTAGGACGGATTCAAATTCCAGAGAATTGGGCTTAGCTAAAGAAGCTTCCCGGGATTCCACCGGATTGATGCAATAATGTTTAATGGCTTGGAAATCTTCTACTGTTAACGATCCTGTTAAAATAATAACTTTTGCGGAAGCAATCGCCGGCCGTTCTTTCTGCGTAAGAATTTGAAGACATTGAGCAGCTGAATCCGCCCGCTGGTCATATTGACCTGGGAGGTATTCCATGGCAAAAACTTTGTCTTGGGCCGAAATATCCAGACGTTCATCGTAAATTGAATCAAGAGGCGGCTCAGCAAAAATAATTGAGCGGGATTTTTGGTATTCTTCATCGGTAATTCCGGAAATATCGTAGCGATTGATAATCCGTATACCTGACAAAGAATTGATGCCTAAGTTTTCGCGCAGATCGCTTAGTAATCCTTGAGCCTCGATATCATAGCCGGGTTTTTTTTCAACATAGATCCTCTTGACAGTTTGTGATTCCATACTTACCTCCAACCTTCATTCGCCTTAAATTTAAGATTTGTTTATAGATTAATTGCTAAAAAATATGTTTAAGGCCATAGCGCTTTGTCTATGACCTCGTTGCCAAGTATTCTCACTTCATCGTGTCAAAAATTGTTATAGCTTTGCTTGCATAATACCATGATTCGAGCAGAAATAAAAGCCACTCCCTGAAGTGGCAACTTTGAGAAAAGTGTGACTCATTCCTTCATTGAGTCCCCAATTTTGCTTGCCTAGTCATTAAGTGAATAAAGGCGTTCTCACTTACTATACTAGTGAAGCAAGAACGCCTTTGGTTATTTCTTCTGTAATGTCAGCTTTTTTTCTAAAATGAACTCCATCAAAAGTTTGGCAGTTCCTCCCGTTAGTTTCAAACAATGCCTTAAATGCTCCGGGGAATCAAAATCGTGGGGATTTAAAACTCGACAACAGGTTCCTCCAAATTGGTCGGAAAAGCGGTCATGAAATTCGTGGGCGAGATTATAGAGCGGTTCCCGATCTTGTTGGGGATTGATGCGTCCTTGGTAAAGCCCCAAAACCATAACCGAACTTGTCAAGGCACCGCACATGCAGCCGGCATGCCCCAGGCCACCTCCAAACCCAGTCGCCATCTTCAAACTCTCGGAATTCAGGGGGTTATTAAGCAGCTCGTTGAAGGTATGAAGAATTGACTCTGAACAATTAAGTCCTTCCTTAAATTTGTTTCCAGCTCGCGAACGAGCCTCTAAAGCCATATCATCGTTCATAGGTAACCTCCTTAGCGTAACTTAATCTAATTAGAGCTTACCTAATAGTTCTAGATATATCTTAATATTCCTACTATTTAGATTAAAAAATTCTCTGGGTACGTATGGAAATACCCAGCAGCTTCAATACAAATTGCGCTCTTACAGATATCTGATTCCTATCCAGATAGATCAGTTAAACTGAATAACAAAATTTCAAGGAATGTATTGATTTTAGAAACAATCGGTTTTTTTTCATGATCTGATGGTACTCCCTTGAGATGAAAGGGTGTTAATAAAAACGATCGTAACGAGGGTATATCGTTACGGTCGTTTTATCTTACACTTCAGCGATAAATCTAATTATCCTCTAAGTCCTCCGGGGATTTTACTATAAAGTGGGCTCCCTCAAGGATTTGAGCTAGTACATGATAGGGAGTTGTTGCAACTTCACGGTACATCCTATGGGTATATAAGTGGCGCACATTGGGAAAGTCCTGTTTAAATAAACGCCTGACTTTGTCCCCTGAATAATCTGCGTCCAACAGGACAAAGACCTCATCCTCACTATACTCAGAGAATAATTCTTCCAATTTATCCTCACCTATGGTGCCATAGGTACATGCTATTTCTACAGGTTCATCCAGAATTTGTTGTAACCGCTGCTTGTCTGTTTTTCCTTCAACAATAATCACTTTGCCCATGAATCCACCTTAACTTTCCTATCTTGATTTTTGGCTTTTGATCTAGCGTCTGCGCTTTACTCAGGAAATATTCCGCAGAGCTCAGTCGACCAGCGAGGAAGAGGGAAATTGAAGGGGAATCTTTATAGTTACCTGAGTACCTTGCTTCAATTCGCTCTGGATCTCAATCTTACCTTCCAGCAATTCGATTATGGCCTTAGCAATGGCTAAACCAAGTCCTGTCCCTTTACTGTTTCGCGATTGATCTCCTTTGTAAAAGCGTTCCCAGATGTGCGGCAGCTGATTTGCAGCAATGCCATACCCTTCATCCTTTATCAGGAGTATCAAAGCATTCTTATCCTCCAAATTGGCCGCAATGTAAACACATTTATTAGTGGGGGAATGAGTGATGGCATTGTCCAGGAAAATAATAATAAGCTGGCGTAATCGATTGTAGTCTCCCAGAAAAGGAGGGATTTCTTCTCCCATTGAATAGCTTAATTTAATAGATTTTTTAGCAGCCAGAGTTTGCAGATTTTTAATGGTATCTTCAAGCAGGCTTGGAAAATGAATTACTTCCTGGCTTATCGATATTTTTCCTGATTGAAGCTGAGAAAGTTCCAGAAGATCTTTAACCAATCGTTCTAAGCCATGAGTTTCCTGGAGCATTTGGTGGTAAGTATGCTGAAAATCCTGTCGCGAATCCAGAGTTCCATCGACCATTGCTTCCAGATACCCTCGAATGACTGTCAAAGGGGTACGAAATTCATGGGATACATTAGCAACGAAATCTCGGCGCAATTGTTCGAGACGCTCATTTTCGCTGATATCCTGAACTGAAGCAACACACCCAGTAATGGTATCATGCTTATCAATGATAGGGGAAATCGTAAATCGCAGTACCTTATCCGACCAATTGCGGAGAATCTGCAAAGTTTCCTTGGTTTTCAGCACTTGATCCATCTTAGGTTTAATCTCTAACTCCTGCAGATCTCTGTCAACATCGTCTAAGGAATATGGGGCGTTCCTATTCATGATGGCTGCGAGAGCAAAATTAATACTTACAGGCTCGAGATTACAATTAAATGCGATAATTCCTTCAGAAATGCTGGCTATAATATCTTTGAGTTTTCCCTTTTCCTGAAAGAGTTGATTAATCGTTGAACCAAGTTCTTTCGCCAAAAGGTCGAGAGAATTCCCAAGCTGACCTATTTCATCGCCTCGTTTGATGCCTGTCTTTGCCTGATAATTCCCCTTAGTAATTTCAAGAGCCGTCCGGTTCATTGCTTTGAGAGGACGAGTAAAAAGAATAGAGTACATGACTCCCAGCGCAGCTGCTAATAAAAGCGCTGCTAATAGACTGACAGCTAGAATACTGACTGCCTTGTCTAAAACACTGGTAACCCCTGTCACAGGGGTATGTAAAAGAACTGTCCCTATGACCTTATGCTCATGATTGAAAATCGGAACGCCAATAGTAATCGTGGCTTCATGATACAGACTGCTAAAACTTTCACTGGTAGATTCCTGGCCTTGAAGAACATCCTGAATTACTCTTTCGGCCTCTGGAGGCAGCGGACCTGCATTCGTCAAAATACCTTGTCCGGCTCCGCTTCCCATAGGCCCTCCCTGTCTTGCTCCATAACCAAATCCCCGGCCTTGTCCCATTCCTTGACCTTGCAGGCCGCCGGAAATTATAGTGGGGTTCCCTTTGTTATCCGTAATCCAAACCTTGGACTCAGTTATGGTATCGAGAGAACGAAGATAACCGCCAAAACCTCTCAGGGGATTATTCGGGCCTGCTGTCTTGCCTTCAGAATCGCCCATCACTTCAGCCGCCATGGTAGCGATGCTTCTCGCACTTGTAACCATTGTTTTCTCTCGACTCTCAAAGGCATATTGCTTAAAAAGCTGCATAAATAAGGCACCAATGGCAATCATACATATAGTGATTATGACGATAACACTTAAGGCCAATTTTACTGCCAGTTTGTTTTTAATTAAGTTAACAATTTTGTCAGCGATTCTGAGACTCGAACTTATAACCAACACCCCATATCGTCTTAATATCCCAAGGAAGTTTGGCAGGAATGTTCATTTTCGATCTTAGTCTTTTAATATGAGTATCCACGGTACGTGCATCGCCAAAATATTCATAGCCCCAAACACTGTTGAGAAGGTTGTCTCTCGAAAAAACTTTTCCCGGGTTCGAGGCTAAAACCCATAAAAGTTCAAGTTCCTTTTTCGTTAAGGAAATAGACCGTTCCTCAATTAGTACTTCGTAATCTGAAAGATTAATAACAAGCCCAGGGTACCGAATCACGTCGCTGCTTTGTTCCTCTGAAATATCAAGCCTTCTCAGAACGGCTCGGACTCGGGCCATGACTTCACCGGGGCTGAAAGGCTTGACAATATAGTCATCTGCACCGATATCCAAGCCCATGATTCGATCCCCATCTTCCCCTTTTGCGGTAATCATAATAATAGGCACCGTTGAATTTTGACGGATTTCCTGACAGACTGTAAAACCATTCTTCTTAGGCATCAGAACATCCAGGAGAATCAGCGCGGGTTGATACTCGGCAAATTTTAGGAGCGTTTCTTCCCCATCACGGGCAACGATGGGGTTATAGCCTTCTTTACTCACATAGGTTTTTAAGATATCGAGGATACCCTCATTATCATCGGCAATTAGAAGAAACTTCTTCATAATATCCCCCCCTACTCTAAATTAATTTTACCATTAATTCGTTTCATGATTGTGACAAATTTGTGGCACACTTAATGTCAAAACGGGTTCAAAGTTTTGCCACAATTTTGCCACAATTTCTTTGTAAGCTAAAACTGTAATAAATTATTGAAAGGATGTGGATTGATGAAAATCTACAAAAAGCTTGCAGTTTCCCTAACTGTGTTGGGAATGTTGGGGATTGCCGGGACAGCTTATGCCGCTGTAAATCAAACACCTGCGGACATAGCGGCAAGTGTCACGGGACAATCAATCACTGCTGTCAATCAAGAAAGAGCTTCAGGTAAAACTTATGGAACTATTGCTAAAGAAGCCGGAAAGTTGGAAGAATTTCAAGCTCAAATGTTAGAACAAAAAAAGGCCATACTTGATCAAAGAGTTAAGGATGGCCAATTAACCCAACAACAGGCGGATCAACTTTATACAGCAATAAAAAGCAATCAAGCCTTATGTGATGGAACCGGCAATTGTTCCGGACTCATGGGAGGACAAGGTATGGGACGCGGCTCAGGAAATAGAATGGGAAGCGGTAAGGGAATGGGTTGCAGGCTTGGTTTATATCCTTAAACGGTTTACACGTTAATATTGACGCTGTCTGAAGACCAATCAGGCAGCGTTTTATTATTTGGAAAATATGCAATTGACGAACTGTGGGTTACTCAACTATATTATGAATGAATATCAAAATAACCCACGGCCAAGGGTTGCCCATCGGGAAACCCTTAAGCCGTTCATTAATCTTTAACGTTCTTAAAAATCTCAATAAGCATATTAATTTGTTCGATTTTTTGTTTATCCAACTCAATTTTTTTCTTCATATATTTTAATACACTCACAAAAAAGAAAATCGCGAAAATGATTACCATAAGAGAAATAATAGCGGGGGGCGTTTCTCCAGCATTTGGACCTACACCAAAACCTATATTCATTTTTTGCACCTCTTCTTATACCTATTATTAGGAATTTATAGAATACAAAAGCTTAAACAAGTCATTCATAGACTTTATGAATGACTTGTTTTCTAGTTTCTCTAATTATAATTCATTAAAGTAACCGCTACTTGTGTTATTCGCGACATTTACCCAAAGTCCAATTGTTGCGTTGGCATAACGTATTCCTATGTCTTTGTAGAAAAAACCATAATGTACGTCACCACAAGTGTTTACAGTGTTAGTACCAACGCCCCAAGCCATTTTACCGTCCCATTCAGTAGTAACTGTGGGGTTAAGGTTTATCGATGTATAAGCATCGTAACCTTGAATTTCTTTAATTGTAGTACCATTGTAAACATATTGAACCCAATTTGTTGTTTGAAACACTTCAATACCAAATTCAGTTACAGTACGCTGGTAGGTAGCCCTCTTTACTATATCACCAGAAGCAGAAATGTTGTTGATACCAGATACGGGAGCTAATTTAGATTCAGTTACTTTAGTTGCAGACACAACAATATTTCCATTAGAAAAGCTCTTTGATTGTCCGGGGTTTACGTCGGTAGTCAAAACAGCAGCCAATGTGTAAATGCTCCTCTCCAATATTTAAATTAGTAAATTATAATAGATAAACCGTTACAATAATCCTATATATTTAAAATATTCCATACATCCTCTTTGTTTCCTTTATTTATTAATAGTTATATTTATTTGTGGAAATCTTTAAAATACTGCAGATCAATAACATATACAAATAACAACGACGGCTACGACTTTGATTTTATCAATACCACCTTAACCCCTATCCACACCGTGCATAAAAGTTGCTTGCTACACAGCGTTCCATCACACTCAAAAAAGACCACCGCCAGCATAGGCGGAGGCCAAGGAAGGACGCAGTCTTAGCACAACCTTCACATTTTTTTCTATTTGAGAAAATACCCAAAACTGAAGCCCTTGCTACAGGCGCATTCAGAGTGTCTGTTACTTAATCTTCTGACAGTCTCCACGTGGGTTGATGTGATAATATTGAGTCACAATAAAGTAACACCGACATGCGTGCGATGATTCACCTTTCAATAAATCTCGGAAATTTTAATGATTAATCGTAAAAGTCAGTTTACTAATTTTGCTATACGAACATGATATTAAAACAAACACACCGCAAATGGCATATATTGGTTATTGAAGGAGGTGCCAAAAATGTTTCTTGGTAGAAATCGGGCGTTAAATCAAGGTGGAGAACTCGGAGGCCAGGATGCGGGAGGAAATACTGAGTTCTTAAATCAATCTAATCGAGCGATGCCTTACGGTATGCAACGCTTCTTAGCTAAAAAGGGGATTAATTCCTATGAGGACCTTGGGAGCAGATTTCAATCAGCTCCGCGAATGCCTTTTAGAAGGGCACGTTAATGGTTACTGAGACGATTCAAAAACAGCCCCCTCATTGCGAGGAGGCTGTTTGCTATGACTATGGCTATCGCCTTAACTTTAAATGAACATTATACGCTGAGGACTTCGGTGTAATATCTATGATTTCACCAGAGGCAAAATGATTGTGATTGTTATGCTTGTTAAAACTTCGGTAATGTTTTCTTTTCCAATAAAGACGTAAAATCCCTATTGTTCCGACAAGAAGAACACCCATTAATAGAATTCCCATGGTGAAAGCAGCCATTGTAATGACAAAGACCAAAATCGCCAAATACCAAAGAACTTTATAAAATTTTGCCATATATCCTCCTTTTAGGGACAATGTAATAAACTATTCAACATGTACGGCTGTACCAGAAGCACTAACCATTAGCATACTGCCATTTTGACCAATCACTTCATAATCCAAATCAATTCCGACGACCGCATTAGCCCCTATTCGTGCTGCCCGCTCTTCTAACTCTCTTAAAGCTACACTTCGCGCATCCTGCAGTTTCTCTTCATAAGCACCTGAGCGTCCGCCAATAATATCCGTAATACTGGCAAATATATCTCGCATAATGTTGGCACCCATAATAGCTTCTCCGGTTACAATACCTAAATACGAGGTAATATGATGTCCTTCAATAGACGGGGTTGTCGATAAAATCATAGATTTTCCCTCCCATATAGTAATCGTTTATCTCATTGCTGAAATTTTAAATCTTAGCTTTCTTTAAGATTTTAAATGTCGTAAGGCAATCTTTTGAAACATCACTAAAAGGCCAACACACAACCTATAAATTGAATCCAGCTGGAGATTAACTTCTGCAGTCTCATCGAAAAATACATTTAATTTTGATTCAATGTCCTCTGTTGGTTTCGTGTAACAAAGGAGTAAAGGAACTTTAGGCAAGGGATACAAGGCAAGAGAAATATCTGCTTCAAAACTTGTTGGAACAGGTTTGCCGCTGAAAATATGAATCATATCTTCAATCAGGTCTGGATGATCATCGGTAAGTTGTTTTAAAGGTTTTTCAAAACGTTGCTCAAAGAATGTATTCCATACAGTCTCTTTACTTAGTTCTCTGAAATGAACCCAATTCCCGGTAGGAACTTTCCCGGCACTGTAAATAGTATAGTTGAGCAAAGGCACTATTACCCAGACATTAATATGACAGTCAGAGATAACATTTCCTTCAGAATCAACGCCAAAATCCTTTCCCAAACATTTGATGATCAGCTTATCTCCGGAAAGAGCAGCCCCTAACCGTTCTACTGATGCGGGAAAGTTTATCTTACTGATTTCATTTTTCAAAGGTACAAGAACTTGCTTCAATTGCTCTTCCGGGGTCGATTGGCGAACGATCTTTCCTTCTAATTCCTGAATAAGCGTCCTCTCTAAATGAGGGCATCCAGTGAACTGTTTTTCTCCCTTAATTACTGCTGCAGCAAAGGCAAGACAAGTTGCCAAGCCGCATTGTCTGCAATTTGATCTAGGGAGCAATTTGTAAACTTCCAAAGGATTATCCAGTGACATGTGCTTTGCCACCCCCTATTTTGAAACGCTGCATAAGTTCTTCTGAGACTATTTTACATCTCTAAGTTTTTTTGAGGACCTTAAGATTGTAAAGTCAGGTCCTATATAGACTCTATACATAAAATCTAACATAAATTCTATTAAATAATTAATCTTCTAACTCTAATGCTGTTTCTAAAGCTATTTCAATCATATTTCGGAAGGTCTTTTGACGCTCTTCGGAGGTTGTAATTTCATGCGTTATAAAACTATCGCTGACAGTCATTATTCCAAGGGCCCTGACGTTAAATTTTGCAGCTAAAGTATAGAGGGCTGCTGCCTCCATTTCCACTGCCAAAACTCCAAACTTAGCCCAGTGCTTCCAATCATCAGGTTCATCTCCATAAAAGGTATCCGTGCTTAATATGTTGCCGACTCGAACAGGGACTCCTAATTTTAGAGCATTATTATAGGCCTTCATGAGCAAGGAAAAATTAGCCGTTGGAGCATAATCCATATTGTTGAATCTAAGTTTGTTCATGTTGGAATCAGTTGAGGTACTCATTGCCAGAATGACATCTTTAAGATGAATATCCTCCTGCATAGCACCGCATGTACCAATGCGAATTAAATTCTTGACTTTAAACTCGGTAATAAGTTCATTAACATAGATTGAGATTGAGGGCATTCCCATTCCAGTTCCTTGAACAGAAACCCGTTTTCCTTGATAAGTACCTGTAAATCCGAACATGCCTCTTACTTGATTATAACAAACAACATCTTGAAGAAAGGTCTCTGCTATGAACTTTGCTCTCAAAGGATCGCCGGGTAAAAGAACGGTCCTTGCAATCTCGCCCTCTTTAGCGCCAATATGTATACTCATAAACGTCACCTTCCTAAATTAAACAATTCTAATCAATCTTATTTTACCCGATTCTATGACGATCTGTCCACTTTAATGGAATAAGCCCACCAAAAGGCGGGCTTATTCCTAAAACTAATCCATAAATTTTCTTCATTTATCCTCTAAGAAACTATAAGCAGTACGTTCCCAACCGCACTAGAAAAGAAGAAAAAGGTTCCCTCCGATTATGCTGTCCCGGAGGGACAAAGAGGATATACATGAAAAAGACTTAAGGACCAATGTCCTTATGCCTTATTATACAATATCCCCAGAGGTTTGTATTGCGTTGCTTCGTGGTAAGTTTTAGGTAAGGATGAAGATTTGTCAGTCCATAAATTCCGGACAGATTAATATTGGCTTCAGCACCGAACAGGTAACGGCAGTGAAAGGATTTTAACCCTCTGTGTTGCACAGCTGCGAGGAGTGCAAACAAAAAAGGCCACCAATTAGTGACCTTTCTTTTAACCAATGGATCCCGCAAAGTTCCCCCCAGAATTAATGGATAAACGGCTCTGGATTAATTTTCAACATACTCACTAAGAAAATATGAACCAAATCATGTTAGGTTAGCAAACTAATCTCGACAAATCCTCCACTACTTCTGATAAAATGTGTTTCGGGAACAATCCTCTGAAATCTCGACCTAATTTCCTAGCAGAATCAATGACTTACTGATTACCAAAGAAATTTTATGGGACTAACGACAACAGAGTTACGGGGAGGAACTTTGCGGGAAAGCTTTCTTAACGTAAAAGAACTACCTTCTTACTAGGTAGTTATCAATTCAACGAATTCAGCACCCATTAAAACCGCAATGCTGAAAACCTCCGAAGAATCGAAACTTCACCTAGCAATGCCCTAACAAGAACTTAACTGAATCTTTTATTTATTGTTTATGATTTAATTATAATCCTATTCTGTTTTTTGTCAAGTACCTTTTTATCCCAATCAAGAGACATAATCGGTTGGAGTTATTGTGGTGGCGTCAGCGGTCTGAGGAGAGAATAACGTTACTGGAAAACAAATCAGACATAGCATCACAACAAAGATTATCAACTTCCGCAACATTATAGTTTCTCTCCTTCATACCAATGCATACTTTAGGATTTACCTCTTTAGGATTTAGATGAAATTCCCGCCGTCAACAACAATCGTTTGCCCGGTTACAAAGCCGGCATGTGCAATAAGTGCGTAAACAACTTCGGCGATATCATCCGGGGTGGCCACGCGTCCAAGGGGAGTACCGGCTGCAAGATGGGCGATATGTTCATCCTTACCTGCTACCCAACGAGTTTGTACGATTCCCGGGGCTACAGCATTGACCCTAACCTCAGGAGCTAAAACGCGAGCTAAAGATTTATTAATGCTGACAACGGCAGCCTTTGAGGCTGAATAAGCAATAGAGCTGCCTAATCCCGTCAGGCCGGCAATGGATGCCATATTGACGATACATCCCCGAGTTTTCTTAAGTTCTGGGGCGGCAGCACGGGAGCAAAAGAACGTTCCTTTAACATTTACCCCCATTATGTCATCCCAGTATTCTTCCTTTAAACCTTCTAAATCAGTATGATCTACAAAGTGAGTCATACCGGCATTATTAACAAGTATGTCTAATTTCCCAAAGTCGTTAACAACCTTCCTGATCATTAATCTGACGTCTTCATCTTTCGATATATCGGCCCGGTATGTTAGACAACGAACACCCAAACTTTCGATCTCAGCCTTTGTCTTTAAGGCGTCATCTTCCGAACGGGAATAATTAACGGCAATCTGGACCCCGGCTTTAGCAAGAATCAAGGCGATTGCTCTCCCGATTCCCGTACCTCCGCCAGTAATTAAAGCTATTTTTCCTTGCAGCATTTAAACTCCTCCTCTAAGTCTTAAATCTGTATTATATAAATTTAAAATATTGAATTCTAGTATAGCGCACCCTCTAAAACTGTACAAGTTTAATCCAGAGGGTCCTTCCAGACTTTAGGTTGCCAAAAATCGTAAAACTAATCCAAGAAAGTGAACTCGCTTACGCAAAAGCTGAACATCAGGGCTTCAGATACAATAATGTCCAGTGGGCATTATTGCCGAGCTGACTTTCCCAAAAGGAATAGCGAAGAAGGACTCTACCCCACCTGAAGATAACGAAGGACCCACCCCCACTTATAGAAATCTTGAACAAATTCTTAATCTCAGTTCGTCATTCCGGCTTTCTTATACAGCTCATAAAAGTGATGAGTCGGCCCAACACCTTTGCCTATGTCTAAAGAGTGTTCAATCGCAGCAGTAATGTATTCTTTAGCCTGGGAAACTGCTTCATCAAGGGAATAGCCTAAGGCAAGGTTAGAAGTTATAGCTGAAGACAGAGTACAGCCGGTTCCATGAGTATTCTTCGTCGCTATTCGTTTTGAAGCATAATACTTAAAGTCTTGACCATTATAGAGAATATCTGTTGAATCATCCTCCAGATGTCCGCCTTTAAGAAGAACATTCTTAGCTCCCATTTGGCAAATTATTGTTGCAGCCTCTTCCATCTCGGGAAGATTTCGAATTGACATTTTCGTCATCACTTCTGCTTCCGGAATATTAGGTGTTACGATGGTAGCTAAGGGCAAAAGCTTACGAATGAGTGTCACCTCGGCTTCAGGATTTAACAAATGGTAGCCGCTTTTTGATACCATGACCGGGTCTAGCACAATGTTCTGTGGAGAATAGTTTTTTAGAGATTCAGCAATGACCTCAATAGTGGAAATTTGAGAAACCATGCCAATTTTGAGACCATCGACTTCAATATCTTCAAAAATCGCCTTAATTTGAGCTGCTATCACCTCTCTGGAAATATCCTGAACGGCAAAAACTCCTTGTGTGTTTTGAGCCGTGACGGCGGTAATGACGCTCATGCCGAAAATGCCATGTGCGGAAAAGGTTTTTAGATCGGCTTGAATTCCTGCTCCTCCACTACTGTCTGAGCCGGCAATTGTAAGTGCTTTTTTCATTGTTCTCCCCCCATGATTTTTCATCTAATCGTGAGACTCCCACTTCTACAAGTGGGAGTGGCCCCCGTTCTCCGCTTCGGTGGGGGTAGAGTCCCCCACCGAAGCCCCGATGTTCAGCTTTAGCTGAACGAGTTCACTCTTTCAAATAAAAAGAGCCTATCTCCAGAATAGGAGTTAAGCTCTTAATTATTTAACCAAAAAGAGTAACTGCTTACCTACGCTGGCATTATCCAGATCAGGTTTATAGGGTCTTAGACTTTCCAGGGTCTAAATCTCAGCCGGCCTTTCCAGCTCCCCCGCTCTGTGCTTATGTTTTTCTAAAATCTAACACGCTCGAAATCGAAAGTCAACTCTGTGAACTCAGGGGCAAACCATGATTTACGATTTATTTTTAGGAAGCGGTCTCTTCTCGCCATCCATGGCTTCAGAGACACTTGGTCGTCCATGACCGGCGGTCTCTTCTCGCCATCCATGGCTTCAGAGACACTTGGCAGTCCAGGGGGGGATAAATGAAATTATTAAAATACGAGAATAACCGCGAAATGTCTTACAAGTGTGTTATTGTTATTGTAATTACAGATTTAAACTTAGGAGGCATTTCAATGGGAGATCCTTTACTTATGACCTTAATAGTTCTGGTAAGTATTTCGTTACTCTTACTTATTCTCTTAGTATTTCGCTCTTCTCAAAATTCAGCGAACCATTTCCAGGGAAAATTCGAGGTATTGGAGAAGGGCCTTGAACGCAGCGAACGCTTAGTTCATGGTGAAATCTCTAAAAATCGCGAAGAATCAATGCTCAACTCACGTCAGGTGCGGGAAGAACTAAGCCAAACCCTTCATTCCTTCAACGATTCAGTTTTGACTCGCATGGCGGAGATTGCTTCCCTCCAGCGCAATCAGTTGGATATTTTTTCAGATCAATTAGGCTCCCTAACTAAAACCACTGATTTAAAATTGGAACGACTGCGTCATACTGTCGAAGAACGGCTTACACAGATTCAACAGGATAACGCTCATAAATTAGACCAAATGCGCGCCACCGTCGATGAGAAACTCAGTGCTACCCTTGAGCAGCGATTGGGAGAATCCTTTAAATTAGTCAGTGAGCGGCTTGAAGCCGTGTATAAAGGACTCGGGGAAATGCAGACGTTAGCCTCCGGTGTTGGGGATTTAAAGAAAGTCTTAGCAAATGTAAAAACCAGAGGCATTATGGGTGAGATTCAACTGGGGAATTTGCTTGAACAAGTCCTTACCCCCGAACAATATGCAACCAATGTCCCGACAAAACTCGGAAGCAATGACCGCGTTGAATTTGCCCTTAAATTACCGTCACGAGATGATCAGGATAGTGTCCTTTGGTTACCCATTGATGCAAAATTTCCCTTGGAGGACTATGAACGATTGCTGGAAGCACAAGAAAAGGTAAATGTCCCGCAGGTTGAAGAGTTTGGCAAATCCCTGGAGAATCGCCTTAAGTCGGAAGGCAAAAGTATTCATGATAAATATATCGATCCGCCCCACACAACGGATTTCGGCATCTTGTTTCTGCCTGTTGAAGGCTTATATGCCGAAGTTTTGCGGCGCCCGGGTTTATGTGAATTCCTGCAGCGAGAATATAAGGTGATCATTACCGGTCCAACGACTCTCGCTGCACTTCTTAACAGTCTACAAATGGGCTTCAGAACCTTAGCCATTGAAAAACGATCGAGTGAGGTTTGGAACCTCTTAGGTGCTGTCAAAACGGAATTTGGGAAATTTGTGGAGATCCTTGAAAAAACCCAGAAAAAGCTTCAAGAAGCAAGTAATACTATTGATTCGGCAACGAAAAAATCGCGCACCATTGTTCGAAAACTCAAAACCGTTCAATCGCTGCCAGTAAACGAAACAAATCTGCTCTTAGAACAGAATGAAAGTAATATTGAAGACTAATAGGGTTCAGTGCTGTCAGTTTCTTTTTAAAAAATTGGCAGCACTTTTAATCTTTAAGAGATAATTTTTCAGCGAATTCACTAATCGTGAGACTCCCACTTCAAGTGGGGGTAGTTCCCATACCTTGTTTCAGTCGGGGTAAAGCCCATCCTTCAGCGCGATAGCATTTGTTATGGGCTAGGCGCTTTCGGCGTAAGTGTCCACAGGGCACTTACGCAGCCGAAGCCACGATGTTTTGTTTTGCCGAACGAGTTCACTAGCGAATTCATTAATAGGGTTAAAATCACCCGTAAAAAGTAAATGAGCCATCGTAAAATAGCTCATTTCATTCGATAGTGTCATTTAACGTTAACCTTAACTAATAAATCTTGCCCGTTTCCATAATTCATTATAAACTCCCCCAAATTGAAGAAGCTCTGTATGCGTCCCCTGTTCAATTACTCTTCCGTTGCCGAGCAGCAAAATCTCGTCCATGTTCTCTAAACCTAAGATGTCGTGAGTTACCAAAATTATTGTTCGCCCCTCCAGAAGATGAAAGACTTCCCTTTGTACCTCGCCTTCAGTAATCGAATCAAGGCCTGCAAATGCTTCGTCGAGAATTATGATCGGCGCGTTCTTTAATAAGACACGGGCAATAGCTAAACGCTGTCTCTGCCCGCCGGAGAGCTTTAAACCGCCTTCACCGACGTAACTATCATAACCTTGGGGTAAGGACAGGATGAATTCATGGAGCTGGGCCTGTTGAGCAGCCTCAATCAGTTCCTGATCCGTGGCCGACGGTTTAGCCAAAAGAAGATTCTCTTTAATCGTTGCATTAAAAAGATAGGTCTGTTGAGAAACGACAGCGAATAAATCCCTCAGTCGTTCTAAATCGTATTCCGGCAAGGAGTGTTCAGCAAGGAATATCTTGCCCTTCTCAGGTTCCCAAAATCTTAGGACAAGGTTGATGATGCTGGTTTTTCCCACTCCGCTCGGTCCGACGATTGCCGTTTTGCTTCCCTTTGGAATGGCAAAAGCCAAATCTTTCAGAACCCAAGGTTCAGCAGGGTCATAACGAAAGCTCACATCTTGGAAACGCAAATCTAAATTATCTCCTTGGGGAAGAAGATTGCCGTTATCATTTAGCTCTTGTTTGTTCTCTATTAGCTCTAACAAACGATCGGCCGCCGCAAGGTTTTGTTCACAATAATGAGGGAGTAAGGCTAGTGGGGAAATTGCTTCGAAGCTGCTAAACGTTCCAAGAGCCAGCATTCCTAAATCAACTCCCTTTAACCTCCCTGCTTCCACAAGCAGAATTCCCAAGACGAGAACAGACAACATGCCAAGATTGGCAATCAGTCCAATCAGCGATGAGGAAAGTGCTGAAAGCTTCATGAGTTTACGCTCATGCTCGATTATCCTGTCATTTGTCTGTTCAATTTTGTGCAAGTGTTTTCTGACCTGATTATAAGATAATAGTTCGGTCATTCCCAAGAGACCGTCAGCAACTTGGGTATTTAATTCCGCTTTAAGAGAGATAATCCGAGTTGCGATACCCTGTCCCAGTATCTTAATGAGCCAAGGCAGCAATAGTCCCGCCATTAAGAAACCGGCAGCAAGAATATAGGAAAAACGAACATCGAACCTCGCTAAAAAGATACCATATCCCAACAGAACTAAGAAAGCTACAAGGGGCGGGGCAAAAACTCGAAGATAAAAGTTCTGCTGTGTCTCTACATCCCCAACAATTCGGCTTAGAAGATCAGCACTGCGGAAGTGGCTTAAACGAGCCGGGGCGAGTGGCTCGATTTGTTCATAAAATGTTACCCGGATTCTGCTTAAAACACGAAATGTCACATCATGGGACAAATAACGTTCCAGGTAGCGGAAGACAGCGCGCGACAGCCCAAAAAAGCGTACTCCTACGATGGTTACCATCAAATCCAGAATGGGAGGATGCAGAGCAGCTCGCGCCAAAAGATAAGCCGACGCGGCCATTAAACCAATATGACTGGTAACAGTAAACACACTTAAGAATAAGGCTAGCAGTATTCTTGGCCAATAAGGAATCAGCAAACGAATTAACCAGATTATTCTTTGCATAGTGCGAGCCCTCTTGCTTTCTGAACAAGCTGATAATACAGCCCCCGTTTTATCATTAAAACATCATGGTTGCCCGCTTCGACGATGCGGCCTTGATCCAAGACAAGAATACGATTTGCCTGACGAATGGTATTAAGCCGATGAGCGATGATAATAGCGGTCTTCCCCCGTGCTAAGTTCCAGAGAGCTTCCTGAACAGCCTTTTCACTCTCGAGGTCTAAAGAAGACGTCGGTTCATCGAAGATAAGCAGAGGTGGATTTTTTAAAAAAATTCTGGCCATAGCAATTCTTTGAGCTTGACCTCCGCTTAAACGATACCCACCTTCACCCAGGATAGTGTGATACCCCTGGGGAAATGTCAGGATAAACTCATGAGCATTAGCTGCCTCCGCCGCCTTGATGACTTCGCTCATGGTCGCCTCGGGTTTTCCAAGGGTAATATTTTCTATAATGCTGCCGGCAAAGAGATAGGGATTTTGAGGAACATAGCCGATCTGTTCCCGCCAAATATTGGGTGAGATGGCCTGAAGCACTTCTCCATTTACAAAAATTTGACCTTCTGAGGGTTGAATAAAGCCCATTAAAAGTTGAATCAAAGAGGTCTTCCCTGCCCCGCTGGGGCCGACAAGGGCAATAGTTTCCCGGCAATTCAAAGATACAGTGATATCTTGTAATGCCGGAGTATCCTCCTGCTCATAGGTTAAGGTAACATGATCAAACTTAATCTGATAATCGTCTGAAAAAATCCTTGAATGACAAATATTGGAATTAGGCTCGATGATAAGATTTGGCTGAGGCACGTTTAAAATCTCAAAAATCCTTTCAGCAGCATTTATTCCGGATAGTCCAGCATGAAAATTTAAGCCAAGTGTTCTTAGAGGAGTATAAAATTCAGGGGCAAGTAATAAAAGAAACAACCCGGAAGAGAAAGAAAGTGTACCGTAAACAAGTCTTAAGCCAATCGCAACTGCAACAAGTGCGGTACTCATTGTCGCCAAAAATTCAAGAACAAGGGCCGATAAAAAGGCAATTCGCAACACACTCAGTGTTGATTCCCGAAAGGATTCACTGACCCTGGCAATAACTCTAATCTGATCTTTAGCCCGTCCAAATAGTTTTATAGTAGTGATTCCTCGTAAAATGTCCAGAAAATGTCCGCTCATCCAACTCAAACGCTGCCACTGCTGCAACGACTTTTTCTCAGCTAATTTGCCGATCAGTACCATAAAGAGGGGAATCAGTGGTCCTGTTAAAAGAAGAATGCAACCAGATTCCCAATCTAAGGGGAAAACGAAGACTAAGATGATCAGCGGGATACCGACCGCTATGAGAAGCTGAGGCAAATATTTGGCAAAATAATCTTCAAGAGCATCTGTTCCGCCAACTATGGTTGAAATTACTTCACCGCTTTTTTCTCCCCGAACATAGAAAGGACCTAAAGCGAATATCTTCTGCAGCAATCGCTGCCGCAAACCACTTTTAACACGCAAGGCTGCTTCATGGGCACATACTTCGCTTAACCACTGAAAGAGAGCTTTAACGATGACTATGGCCAGAATTAAGACCAAAGCATATTCAACAGCTTTAAAGGGCGCCTTGCCAAGAAATACTTTAGCGACAATTTGAGAAAAATACCAAGCTTGGGCAACGGCCAGGAGTGAAATTCCGACACTCAGACCAACGGTAAGTATAAGGTACCCCTTCACTTGCCTCCCTTCATTTATTAGTCGCTTATCAAACATGCCGTTCATCTCCTAAACCTTAGCGTGACTAAATGAAAAATGAGGGCTTAGTTTTCTATGGCATTCACAGTCGACATAAAGGAATGCATGGAGAACAGGCCCTCAGGCGTATTTTTAATAGTGTAAGTCTTTTTCAGTGACCCGTTTGCGGAAGACCCAGTAAGTCCAGCCTTGATAAAGCAAGACGATAGGAACCATGGTAAAAGCTACGATAGTCATGATTTTCAACGTATAAGGACTGGAAGAGGCATTATAGATTGTCAAACTCCAATTCGGATTTAAACTTGAAATCATAACGTGAGGGAAAAGTCCCCAGAACATTGCAACAGTAAATAAAAGGATTGTCAAGCCATTCAGGACAAAAGAAGCTTTTACCTTTTGCGAACGCAATAAGACATTGGCAAGTATAAGCGTAATACCCGAGGATAACAAGGTGATCCCAGCCCCCAGGCTGGAAAATAGTCCTGTTTGGAAGTACGTGCAGCCTGCCATGATTAGGACGATGAGAATAGCTAATAAGCCAACACTTCGGGCTGTTTTTGCAGCCTTTTCAGCCATTTGCCCAGTAGTTTTAAGACTGAGAAACAGAGCACCATGAAAGACGAAAACAAAAAGTGTCGTTAAACCGCCGATAATTGTATAGGGAGAAAGGAGATCAAAGAACGTTCCGACGTATTGCATCTTCGCATCAATAGGAACTCCCTTAATGAGATTGGCTACAGCAACCCCCCAGAGAATGGCCGATAAAATACTCCCGGTGAAAATTGCCCAATCCCAAGAGGTACGCCAGCCGGGGCTTGAATGACTGCTGCGAAACTCAAAAGCCACTCCCCTGATGATCAAGGCCACTAAGACTAAAAACAAGGCGAGAAAGAAACCGCTGAATAAGGTGGCATACCAATTGGGAAACGCTGCAAATATGGCTCCCCCCGCCGTAATCATCCAGACTTCATTGCCATCCCAATGGGGACCGATGGTATTAATAATTTGGCGGCGATCTACATCATTCTTTCCCAGAATAGGCAAGAGGATGCCTACTCCGAAATCAAATCCTTCGAGGAAAAAGAAACCGACAAACAAAACAGCGATTAGGATAAACCACAGACTATTTAAGTCCATAATGACGCCCCCTTCATTTCATGATTCAGTGTCTCCGGGCTTGCCTCTTCAGGACCTTGTTTAATAAATTTAACGAGGAGATAAACATCGGCAACAGCTAGGATTGAATAGATCAGGGCAAAACCGATCAGAGCTATGAGCATTGACGTCGCAGGTACGGAAGTCGAAACAGCTGCTTCCACTTTCTGCAGACCATAGACAATCCAGGGCTGACGGCCGACTTCTGCCATATACCAACCGGAAGTATTGGCAATATAGGGAACAGGAATTGTAAAAAGCAAAAGCTTTAAAAACCAAGTCTTTTGTTCTAAGCGTTTAGATTTATAGAAATACAAACCTAAAAGAGACATTAAGACCAGCCACATACCGGCAGTAAGCATAATTCTAAAGCTCCAGAACAGAGAAGTTACAGGCGGAATGTAGTTTCCTGGTCCATATTGCTGCGCGTCGGCAGCCTGAAGTTCATTAATTCCTTTAACTTCCCCAGTAAAACTGTCATAAGAAAGAAAACTCAACATGCCGGGAATTTCAAGTTGGGACGTATTTTTATGCCCTTGCTCATCAATAGAGGCAAAAAGCAACAAGCCGGCGGGATTTTCAGTTTCCCAATGTGCTTCTGCTGCGGCCATCTTCATAGGCTGAACCTTCACAAGATACATGCCTTGTAAATGCCCGATACCGGCGACTCCGAAAGTACTAATTATTCCAAAAACTACGGCCATATGAAAAGAACGGCGAAATACGTCCAGATGGTTCTTTTTGATTAGATGATAAGCACTAATTCCCATCACGAAAAAGGCTGCTGTAACAAAACCGCTTAAGACGGTATGTGGAAATTGATAGAAAACATGGGGGTTGGTCACTAAAGCCAGGAAACTTGTCATTTCCGCCCGGCCATGACGCAAAGCATAACCTACAGGCTCCTGCATAAAAGAGTTGGCAATTAAAATCCAAAGTGCTGATAAATTCGAGGAGATAGCTACCAACCAGATACTAAGCAAATGTACCTTTTTGGGCAATCTATCCCAACCAAATACCCATACTCCCAAAAAGGTTGATTCCAAGAAAAAGGCTAGCAAGGCTTCAACGGCTAAAGGTGCCCCGAAAATATCACCGACAAAGCGGGAATACTCAGACCAGTTCATACCGAATTGAAACTCTTGAACCAACCCCGTGACAACGCCCATGGCGAAATTGATCAGGAATAATTTACCCCAAAACTTAGTCATTTTTTTATAAGTCTCATTGCCTGTTCTTACATACCAGGTCTCCATCAGAGCAACTAATACTCCAAGCCCCAAAGTCAAGGGTACGAATAAAAAATGATAGGATGTTGTAACTGCAAACTGTAATCTAGATAATATTAGTTGAGTCATCGCTGCACCTCCGCTTTCATTTTTAACTCAAACTACGCTTATTCAGACATAAGCATCTTTATACAATTTACCACCTCATTTCCTTATCCTTCGTTAATGATTAAAGTTTAGTAAGATAAGTTCATTGATAGAAGTTTGGTTTGGTCGTTGGATGAATCTGATGAATGAATTAGATTAGATTAGATTAGATCAGATTAAACTAGTTTGTTTTTGTATATGTATTATTTACTTCATTGTTATTATACTAATTATAAATAAATTCGTCAACAGAGATAATGTCGAAACGAATAATGCCTAAGCCAGCCCGGAATTCCCAACTGACTTAGGCATATTATTCTTTAAATGGTTCTCAAATTATTTATAACCTTGTCCTTTAAAATAGTTCTTTTCAACAACAAGATCTGCTAAATCAATACCTGCTATTGCTTGATTTTCCTCAGTCTCTGAGGAAGCTTGTCCTACGTATTCTTTATTAGCCAAAACAGCAAAATTCTTATGCGTATTTAAGAGATTTCGTCCAAAGGCAGTGTTTTGATACGTTTTTTCACTAATACCCATTAAAGAAGCTATTGTCGGCATAGTATCAATCTGTCCCCCGGTGATCTTAAGCTCTTGCCCATTCATTCCTTTATGAAAAATGATCAGAGGAATTCGTTTGCTGTCATCAAGCCACCAGCTTTCTTGGGGCTGTACTTGCTTAACTTCATCATCATAATATTTATGAACACCGGTATGATCCCCATAAATAACCACTACGGAATTATCCAAAACTCCTCGTTGGTCCAAAGTATTCAGGAAATTTCCGAGTTGCTCGTCGGTATAATGGACACTTTGGAAATATCCCCCTAGCTTGGATTTGTTTAAGTCATCACTTAACTTGAGAGTTCGGTATTGAGCGGGCAGATCGAAAGGATTGTGACTCGTTAAGGTGACCATAAAATTGTAGAAAGGCTGTTTCTCATTTTCAATAATTGGTGCGATTTGCTTTAAATAGCTTCCATCGCTGATCCCTAAGCCAATTTTCTCAGTTTCCTTAAAGTGAGTTGAATCCAAGGTTTTTTCAAAACCTATAGACTTCAGAGCGGGCATCCAATTCCAATAGGACCCCTTGTCGGGATGAATAGCTACCGTTGCGTACCCTTTATTGGCCAACATTTTGGGCAAAGAATTATAGGTATCATTGGGAAAACGGAAAAAGGCAGCCCCAGTTCGGATGGGATATACGGAAGTGTTGGTCATAAGGTCAGCATCGGAACTCGTCCCATTATTCACTTGTTCATAAAAATTAGAGAAATATAAACTGTTCGCTAATAATTTATTAAGATTTGGAGTAATTTCCTGCCCATTTATTTTTTGCTTAATGACAAAATTCTCAAGTGACTCTACTTGAATCACGATAAGATTCTGATTGGCAAACATACCGAAATATTGGTTTGGCGGCAGATTTTCTTGCTTTTCCTTAAACCAGTTCTTGATTTCAGCGGTTTGCTGTGGGGTAGCCGGTTGGATATTCTTATTTTTATAAAAATTATATAAATCAAATGCATGATAACCTAAAGGCGACAAATTAGACATCGTTTGGTTAGGAGACCAAGAAACTCTAAATAGCATTGTTTTCTTATTTCCGTGAAGATCAAGCTGATAATGCTGATAATAGATGTAAGTAATAGGCAGCAGCAATGTCAGTAAAAAGGCTATTCCGTTTCGAGTCCTATGGAGATAAAATGTTTTTTTACCGAGGCCAAGGGCAAGATATATTACAAGATCTATGATCATAACAACATCAATGGGACGAAGCATAGAAATAATGCTATTTGATAAATTGTCGAGATTTGTAGTCTGACTAAAGATATAGGGGGAAATAAAACTATTAAATCCTCGATAGTACATCAAATCAGAGATTAATAATAGGGTTATTAAGCCATTGCAAAACTGCAGGAACCAAAAGCGTGCCCGCCCCTGGAATAAGAAACTAAAGCTTAAAGGTATCAGGATCATGGAAATATAGACAAGGATGGGCGGAGTTGAACTAAAACTAAAAAATGCCTTCATAAAGCTGAATTTTGAGGAATCATCATTATTAACTAAGCCAAGAAACAAAATAAACTTTATTAAAAGTGTAAAGGTCATGGTGAAAAGTAATATGTTGTTCTTCAGGAACTGCACGAGTCCAAATCTCTGCCGTTTTTCCAGAAATCCCTGAGTTTGAGATGGCGGCAAATTTAAGGGATTGTAGATTAATGGTTCCTCATGTTGTGACAGAATATATCAATCCTTTACTATATATTTAGACACAATTGAAATATTCAAGAAATATCCGAAAATTCCTCTTTTTTTCGCGAAGGAGTTTGTGTATGACACGCCCTCCTTCCCAGAGCAAAATAGTTGGTCTTTCTAGTTACATTAAAGTATTCGGACGATCCTCAAAGACAGTTTGGAAATTCTCATTTTTAATAATTTGGGCTATTAACTCTTTTTTTTCATCAACAGAATACTCATAAAAAATCGGATTGAGATCCCATTCGTGATTTGCAGGATAATAGCGCAAATTTGCTCTAACAGTTTTCTCTGAGCCGTTGTTTTGGAAGACGAGAGTTAAAGCATAATTGTTAAAGTTATATTCAGGATCAAATCCCGAGCCATTAACTGTAACATCGTAAATTTCCATCGTTATTCCTCCCGTTTTACCTCTTGTTTACCCTTTAGTATGTTGCGCCGTTATAGGCATTATGCAAATCCTCTTCTCAAAACATCCTAACGGTTAAATTATTCTGTAAAACAGGTATCCATTGTATTCCGTATTTGGTCCGAGACTCAGTTTTTAAATTGTTCAGATCCAGTTTTGTAATCTCCCCGTTGACTTGAAGAATTTCTAAAGCATCAGCCGCTTTAGCATGAGTGATACCAATGAGAAAACCTGTCTTAGCCGGGTTAATTTTAGTAATTCCGATTCCCTTGCCGGTTCTTCCCTGAGGTTTGAACTCATTAAAGGATGTCCGTTTGACAAATCCTCGCTCAGTTAGGGTTACCAGGTCGCCTAAAGAACCATCCGGTGAGGATACAAGTAATAATGCATCGACAACCCGATCCCCTTCGTTCAAGGTAATTCCTTTAATACCACGCGCTTTACGGCCCATTGGGTTGATATCCGTCAAGGGGTAACGAATCCCTTGACCATTATATGTGGCAAGGAATAACTCTCCTTGATCAAAACCCATAAATACTTTAATTAAACGATCTCCTTCTTTAAGTCCCATAGCATCTGAGCTGCGAGCATGAACAAAGTCCTTAACCGGACTCCTCATCACTTGTCCTTCTTGCGTTACAAAAACAAAGTAACTCTGACTGCTCTGATCTGCCCCTTCTTTTAGAGCTGCAATTGAGACAATGGTTTCCTGAGCTTGCAGCTGCAGCAGATTATTAAGTGGGCAGCCTTTCTCTTTTGGCCCGGCTTCTGGTACCGTCTTGGCTTTGATACTATAAAAATTACCAAGTTGGGTGAAGAAATATAGTGTTTCTTGATCTGTGGCCGGGACTTTTATAGAGACACTATCCCCATCTTTAAAGGATAATAACGGTACTGATTTAAGGTTCTTAGTCGGTAAAGGAATTCGTTTAATATAACCCTGCTGGGTCAGAATTAGTTCAAAGGGATGTTCCGTTTCCTCAAAGGAACTGAGGTCAAACTCGTTTCTCATTTCCTCAGGCAAAATAAGTGTGCGCCGTTCATCACCATATTTATCGGCGATTTCTTTGAGTTCCCGCTTAATAATCTGATAGACCTTAACCACATCAGCCAGGATTCCTTCTAATTCTGATATCAGTTGCAAGGTATTTTCATAATCAGTTCGTATTCCTTCCAGTTCATAGTTTGTGAGGCTCTGGAGCTTCATGTCGAGAATTGCTTGTGATTGTATTTCCGAGAGCTCGAATCTTGTTATAAGCGCCGCTTTGGCAAGTGCCGGCGTTTTACTGGAACGGATAATCTCAATGACCTCATCAAGATGATTAATCGCAATCATCAGGCCTTCAAGAAGATGAATCTGCTTTTTGGCTTTTTCTAAATCAAACTCGGTTCGCTTCGTAACCACAATTTTGCGATGTTCAATAAAGGCCTTATTAATCTCGTGCAACCCTAAAACTTTGGGTGTTCCATCCGCTGTAATAACAAGATTGATGATCCCAAATGTCTCCTCCATCTGGGTATATTTATAAAGATTGCGTAAAATTTCGAGGGGGTCCGCCTCTTTACGGCATTCCACAACCAAACGAATTCCTTCACGATCCGATTCATCTCGAACCTCACTAATCCCATTAATTTTTCCCGAATCAGCATGGGCCTCGATTTTAGATGCTAAGGTTGATTTATTGACTTGAAAAGGAATTTCAGTGATGACAATTAAACTTTTGCCGTTTTTACCTTGCTCTATCACAGCTTTACCGCGCATGGTCACTTTTCCGCGGCCGGTTTTATAAGCGCTGATAATTCCTTGAGTACCTATGATCAACCCACCTGTAGGAAAGTCAGGACCTTTCACTTTTTCCAGGAGCTCCTCGACAGTAATGTCCGGTCGGTCAATTTGCAGGATCAACCCAGCAACAACTTCCCTTAAATTATGAGGAGGAATATTCGACATCATACCAACGGCAATCCCTGACCCTCCGTTAATTAACAGATTGGGAAAAGGGCTGGGAAGAACAACGGGCTCTTTGAGCCGTTGATCATAATTTGCTTTAAAAAGTACGGTGTTTTTATCAAGATCTTGGGTCATTAGTTGAGCTAAAGGGGTCATTCTCATTTCCGTATAACGCATGGCGGCTGCATTATCCCCATCGATTGAGCCAAAATTCCCTTGACCGTCAACCAAAGGATAACGAATAGCCCAGGGCTGGGCCATACGGACAGCAGATTCATAGATCGAAGAATCGCCGTGGGGGTGATATTTTCCCATACAATCACCAACAAGGCGGGCCGACTTGCTATAGGGTTTATCAGGAGACATGCCGATTTCGTCCATAGAATAGAGTATTCGGCGGTGTACAGGCTTTAATCCATCCCGGACATCCGGAACGGCTCTCTGCAAAATTACATGTTTGGAATAGCCTAAAAACGATTCAGGCAGGACTTCTTCCAATGGACGTTGACTAATCGTTTCTTCAGTTACACTCATTGGGATACTCCCCCTTTCACGTTACATATCATCATCTGTAAAAACAATATTTTCCATCAAAAAATCCCGCCGCGGTTCGACCTGTTCACTCATAAGAATTCTCAGTTTACGTTCTGCCTCCAATGAGTCATCTATAGTTACTTGAATCATGCGTCGATTAGCAGGATTCAGAGTTGTTTCCCAAAGTTGTTCGGGGTTCATTTCACCAAGCCCTTTGTAACGTGCAATCTTGGCTGTTTTTCCTAATTCTTTGAGCTCTTTTTTTAATTCTTCTTCATCATAGGCATAGCGGATAATCTTGCCCCGTTCTTTTTCCACTTTAAAAAGAGGAGATTGGGCAATAAAGACTCGACCATTTAAGATGAGAGGCTTCATGTAACGGTAAAAAAAGGTTAACAAAAGGCATCGAATATGAGCTCCGTCAATATCGGCATCTGTCATGATACAAACACGAGCATAATTGCCTTTTTCCAAATCAAATTCTTTGCCAATCCCTGAACCTACTGCCGTAATAATACTGCGTATCTCTTCGTTTTCCAGGATCTTATCTAATTTCGCCCGATACGTGTTAATTACTTTGCCCCGCAAGGGAAGTATAGCTTGAAAACGCCGGTCCCTCCCCATTTTAGCTGAGCCGCCGGCGCTGTCTCCTTCTACTAAGAATAGTTCATTGCGAGTTTTATCTTTACCGCTGCAGGCAGCAAGTTTACCGCTTAAAGCTTTAACCTCTGCATCTCGGGCCTTCTTTTTTAATTCTTTCGCTTTTTTAGCAGCCAAGCGAGCTAAACATGTTGTTAAGGTGCGGTTAATTACTTGTTTAGCAATCGACGGGTTTTGTTCGAGAAACTGACTTATACCCTCGTTTGTTAAGGATTGAACAATCCCTTCAACCTCCAGATTAGAAAGCTTTGTTTTGGTTTGTCCTTCAAACTGAGGCTCTTTGATTTTAAGAGATAAGATACAGGTTAGACCATCCCGCAGGTCATCCCCGATGAGACTCTCATCTTTTTTGAAAAGGTTATTTTTGCGCCCGTAATTGTTGAATGCTTTAGTTAAAGCGGTACGAAAACCCGATTCGTGGGTTCCTCCCTCATCCGTAGGTATGTTATTAACGTAGGAGTGCAAGGATTCATCTTCACCGTCGTTATACTGCAAAGCACATTCAACAATGACCTCGTCCTTCTCTCCGGTAAAATAGATGGTTTTTTTATGGACAGGTGATACTCCGGCCTCTTTCATTAAATGTTCAACAAAACCAACAATCCCTTGTTGTTGCAAAAAGGTCTCGGTCTTCAGCTCTCCCCTGGTATCCGTAAGTATAATCGTCAATCCCCTATTTAGAAAGGATAACTCCATTAAGCGGCTGCGCAAGGTAGTGTATTTAAAAACCGTAGTCTCCTTAAAAATCAAAGGATCCGGTTTAAAGGTTACCGTTGTTCCGGTACCTTTTAATTTCCTGCCAATAATTTTCAAATCAGATTTTAAGTCCCCGCCCTGAACATATTCAACTTGATATTGCTTGCCATCCCTTTTAATTTGTACCGTTAAATACTCTGATAAGGCATTGACAACACTTGCCCCAACTCCGTGTAATCCGCCCGATGTTTTATAAGTATCTCCGCCAAATTTACCACCAGCGTGCAAAGTTTCAAAAGCTAAGCGCACTGCGGAGATTTTTTTCCCCGGATGAATATCAACGGGAATTCCCCGCCCATTGTCTTCAATCGTAATTGAACCATCCCGATTAAGGGTAACCGAGATTCGATCGCAAAAACCTGCTCCCGCTTCATCAATAGCATTGTCAATAACCTCATAAGCAAGATGATGAAGCCCTTTGCTTCCCGTGGAACCTATATACATGCCCGGACGGCGGCGTACAGCCTCCAGGCCCTCTAATACTTGTATGGATTCTGCATTATACTGCGCTGCTGACAAACAGTTCACCTCCGTAGTGATTTTACTCTACTATTGACATTATGTACAATAACACCTATTTCTGCTCCTTGTCCAGTTACTTTAATAAAAAAACTCTGAGCATTACTGTACTGATAACTACAGTTTTTACTCAGAGACAGTATTAGTTATCTGAACAAATCAATATATAAGGACTGCGTATCTCCATCTAAAACCCCCACTCCATCAAGTGGAGATTGAGACGAGGCAAAATTATTCTCCTGATCTCTGGGCTCGAGCTTCCTGATAGGCATGATGAATAGCATCTAATGCTTTACGAGGATTTAAGGCATCTCCGATCAAACTCAATCTTTCAATCTTTCCCAGCAAAGCGTGGTATAGTTCATTCTGAGAGATAGAGCCCACAGCCAGAATCACAGTATCGCAAGGAATTTGACGTTGTTCCCCTTCGCGTTCAATCAGCACGCCATCTGTTGTTATCTCTAAAACTTTCGTTTGGTCCATACATTTAACGCCATAGCGTTTCAAATCGGCAAGCATTGACCAGCGCGTACTTGGACCGATGTCTCTGCCAATTCCCTTGGCCATTTCCAGCAATGTAATTTTCTTGTTACTTTGGGTTAATAAGCGGTATAGTTCTTTGTCAGATTCAGCTTGCTGCAAGATAAGGAAGCGAAGGCTTTCATCATCCAAGGCAGATGGTTCTGCCAAAAAGAGAGCCGTTTCCACCCCAACTGCACCGCCGCCAACAATTATTATGTTCTGACCAGTTGTTTTACGGCCAGCCAATACATCCCAAGCTTGAAGAACGTTCTTATGTCCCTGATTGGGAAGCGGCGGATTGATAGGAATAGACCCGGCAGCGATGATAACTTGATTAAACATGTCTTTTTTTACCGCTTCCAGAATCATGCCCGGCGTAGCCGCAACACCAAATTCAATCTGTACTCCTTGTTGTTTACAGGCTGACTGCAAATACCTGCTGAGATAAAGAAAATCTTTTCGTCCCGGAGGAGCAGCGGCTAGTGTCAATTGTCCCCCAGATTTTTCAGCTTTTTCCCATACAGTAACTTTATGCCCAAGAAGACTTGAAACTCGAGCATATTCCAGTCCGGCAGCCCCGGCCCCAATCACTAGAATTTTATGGGGGTTCAATGTTGGCTGAATTGATCCTAACTCAGCTTCACGTCCGGCTTCAGCATTGACTAAGCAAGCAGCCGGTTTTAAACGAAAAATATTATCGAGACACCCTTGATTGCAAGCGATGCAAGGACGAATGGCTTCCAGGTTTCCTTGCATGACTTTATTCGGGAAATCAGGATCAGCCATGAGCTGCCTGGCCATGCCAATGAAATCCGCTTTACCTTCTTGGAGAATCTTCTCGGCAAGCTCCGGAGTATTGATCCGATTGCATGCAATGACGGGAATTGAAACCGCTTGTTTAATCCCTGCAGCTAAGTAGGTAAAGGCTCCAGGCGGGACATTCATGGTAAGTTGAGGTACGGGTGTTTCATGCCATCCCCCTGTCACATTAAGTGCGTTGACCCCCGCTTTTTCAAGAACCTGACAAAAAGCTCTCGATTCGAGATTTGTATGACTTCCTGGCATAAAATCATTGCCCGCAACCCGAACGACTATTGGATAATCCGCTCCAACAGCTCGGCGAACAGCTTCAACCACTTCTAAACCAAAGGTCATTCGAGCCTGAAGATTTCCACCGTAACGATCTTTACGTAGATTCGTTAAGGGAGAAAGAAACTGAGAGATTAAGTAACCGGCACTAGCTAATATTTCAACTCCGTCAAAACCTGCTGCCTGGGCACGTTTAGCTGCGCTTTTATAGGATGCAATAATTTCTAATATTTTTTCTTGTGTCAATTCCTGGGGGGGTTGGCCTGTAAGCCGAGACGGGATCGCTGAAGGAGCTACGGGAGATTGACCGTTATGGGCTGAGTTAGCGTAACGACCTGCTTGGTAGAGCTGTGGTACAATTTTTGCTCCTTCGGAGTGTACTGCCTCAACTAAACGAATCAGTCCCGGTATACAGCGATCCTCATCCAGCTGCGGCATGCCAAAGGCGTTGCCGATTTTATCTATGCCACAACCACCCACGATAATCAAACCTACACCTCCGCGGGCGCGAGTTCGATAGAACTCAATTAGTCGATCCGTAACTTCGCCTTCCGGGCAGTACCCCAAATGCAGCGGAGTCATGATCAGACGATTACGCAGTTGAAGGGTTCCTATCTTGGCAGGAGAAAACAATCGAGACATCCTGTAATCCTCCTTTTTCTATCTAAAATAGATGTCAGGTATTGTCATTAGGTAAAACCTTTTCCATTCTTGCATTGTCTGTATCTTCGTCCACACCTTAATCGGCATCTGTCCATAAAACCTAACACAACGATGTATCAACTGAAGTATCAATTAATGACAATATTAAGTGAACTCGTTCAGCTAAAGCTGAACATCGGGGTTCCTTTCTAGAGCAACTATAATTTGTCCTAATCTTGGAAAAGCCTCTCCAAAACCTTTTCAAAAATAGCGTATTCTTCTCTGGAAAAACGCTCTTTGATCTCTCGATCCATTGTTTCTGCAAGGTTAGTGATTTCCAAGATATTTGCACGCGCCTTTTCTTTGAGACAAACTAATAGTGACCGTCTGTCTTCGGGATCGTCCCTCCTCTCTACTAAGTCTTGCCTCTCCATGCGATCCAAGATAGAAGTCAGTGTCGACCCATCCATTTCTAAACGTTTAGCAAGATCTTTAAACTTAAGTCCGTCATTCTCCCAAACTACGGTCAAGACGTAAAACTGAGATGGAGTAATACCATAGGGAGAAAGATTACTCTCGTAATAACGATATATTTTTCTCATAACACGACTCAGCTTATAACAAATATATTTTGAGGGACCGCATGAATTATCGGTGATCATTTTTACCTTCAGACCTCCATTTTGTTGGTATTATAATTAATGGTATACAAATAATTGTAATACCATTATAGTTTTGAGTTAAGGAAGTTTCAAGGCATATTTTAAATTTTCAAAATACTGCATGCTGATTTGATCCAGTCCACCCTTCAGCGCGATAGCATTTGTTATGGGCTAGGCGCTTCCGGCGAAAGTGTCCACGGACACTTTCGTCATCGAAGCCTCGATGTTCAGCATTAGCTGAACGAGTTCACTTCAACAGCTTATTTGGAAAGTATTATACTAACGACAATTCAACCTGATTTAAAAAGATTTAACCAAAAAAATGAAGTATTAGGAACTTTTACTTTTTGATAAAATTAACGGGCACGATTTATTGGATCGGCCCGTTAATTTCTTTCATCATCAGTGATTTTCCATTATGGTTGTCTGCTATTTTGAATTGCCGGTTATGATCAACGAATAATCCCGCGATTAATAAAGTCTTGTTTCAAAACCTCTAAACGTTTTGTGCCATCTATACGTTTTTGCCTCATTTCATCTTGGATAGCTTTGGTCTCTTCTATCCCTTTAACGATTGTTTGCCAGGATTTTTCCAGAGTCTCAATACTTACTGAACTTCCCGACGCTAACCTAGCAACCATTTTAGACTGCAGGGCTGTGTTTTCTGCGTTGCGGAGCAGAAGTTCATTCGTCTTTTCATCCAAAGCGCTCATCGCCTTAGCCTGGACCGATTGTCGTTTTAACATAATTGCCTGAACTAAACATTGTTTGAAAATAGGCATAGTAATCACAAAAGCTGAGTTAATCTTACGGATTAAATTATAATTGCCATATTCAATAGATTTAATGGTCGGCATACTTTGAACTGCAACATTTTCAGCCAGCTGTAAATCATAAATTCTCTGTTCCATAATCTCTTGTATTTGCAAGAGGTTATTAACCTTAATTTGATCAAGCTGGTTGCCTGTCTGATTAGCCGCAGCCTGAGCGGTAGGAATAATATTGTTTTTCAGCTCAGCCAGAACGACTTGACCGGCATAGATATATTGACCCAGCTGCTCATAATATTCTGTGTTTCTCATAAACATGTCTTCTAAATGTTTGTTTGCAGTATTGATTTCCGCTTCGTATTGTTTTAGGGTGACAAAGACTTTATCTACTTCATCACCCATAGAGTTATATTTATGGAACAAAGCTTCTACAGAGTTTTTAGCTTTAGAGAACATTTTTGCTAAAAATCCCGGCGATTTTTCTTCAAAGTCCTTAATATCAAATTTGTCCATAATTTTATTCAGCTGCAGCAAGAGTTCACCTGAATCTTCAACTTTCGTAGTTTGCATAGAATGCAAAATAGCATCTGCAAATCTAGAAACCTCTTCCGAAGTATTTTTCCCAAAGCTCATAATTGAACTAACATCTTCAATATTGATTTGGCGAACAATACTGCGTACTTCCGGGCTTTCTTTAACCTTAGCCATAATTTCATTTTTAGTTTGTTCAACATTAAACTCTGGAACGGGCGCCGGAACTAAACTTTTGTCCTCAGTCAATGTCGTTGTAAAGCCTTGGATTTCCATGTTCTTTATACCTCATTTCCTGCTTAATTAAGAGCCTCTCATGACCAATTTTTTTACAACCTCTAATTAATTTCTATAAAATCATAATCTCTTGTCTCGTATATTTCCACCCTTGATCAACTGTACTATAGCTTATTACTATTAAAAAATCTCGAGAAAAACCCTTGCTTATGAGTTGAAGGAGTAGGAATATTGTATAGTTCCGGGAGATCAAGGTCATATTTCAACAAAGGCATCTGAAATACATCAAAAAGGTTTGGCCTGATTAATTGTTCAAGGGTATTATACTTAGTAGGCGTAAAAACAAGAATATCCAGGCCAACTAAATTCAGAAAAGCAATTAATATCGCGTCAAATTCCGAAAAACTTTCTTTATTAGCATCATAAACAATAAGTTTGGGAATTTCTTGGGGAAAATCGAAAGTTTCTATGAGCTTGATCAAAGAATCATCCATGGTCAGGACTGTCATTAAAATCTTTAATTTCATCCGTTCATCAATTTGGAAAAGAAACATATTGGAAAACAGAAGTTCGTTGATTTTAGAAAGCAAAAACCGCTGCAAAGGTGTTCTCAGATACGTGAATTTATAATGTTGACTTTTCATAACTTTATCTTCATCGAGATAACCTTGAGGATTAAATAAATAATTGGCTTGATAAAGTTCCTGTCTGGAATAGGTCACTCTACAAAAAGGTAGAGCTTTGATTAAATGCGTATTTGCTGCCTGGGAAAAAGTTTTCAGGTCTTGCCAATAGGCTGTTAAATCCTCATGAATTCCATTAATCTTAGCGAAGAGATTGGGAATATAGACTTTATGATTTTGAACTTTGAATTCAGGTCTTATTTTAGCTGCTTCCTGCCAAAGTATCTTCAGTTCATCATAGGTTGTTTTCAGAGTAATTGGTTGAGTCAAGTAATGTTCGAATTGCCAAGGTTTATATAGCCCAACATCCTCACTGTAAATAACCTCTTCAATTTCTCTTGAGGCATTATACGCCACAGTACTTTTGCGAATTAATTGTTCTTTTAGAGGAAATGGCACTAATTGTAGACTATTTAAGTTTCTGATCACTTGAGTCATTGTACCATTATTGTCGAAATTTTTGAACGCCGAATCACCATCTAACTCGGAATGAATAAAGAGTACATCGCTTCCGATCCTATGAAAAAAGTTCAATAAATAAACTTCATGAAGTTTGATCGGGCCATAAAAGAGAATTTTAAAACATTGTTCCTGAAGAATTCCTCCCTCCCCATCTTGCGGCAAGGGATCTCTTCCTTCCAGCAGTTTGGGCAGATAGCGGTTAATCCATACTACGAGCTTTAAACAAAAATTCAAGAAAATTGAAGACGTGAAATGCGATTGGCTATCACAAAATAGACTTACCGTATCGATAAATGATTGTTTAAGCGTATTATCAAAGATTGGGGTTTTTATCTGAGGCAAAATATTAGCTTGAAGAATCTTTTCTAAGATATCCTCGCGAGTCTCAAAGGAACCATGAGCAAATTGCTCCGGAATTAAGGAACTTTCCACTGGTGTAGGAGCAGGAACGCCCTCAAGAAACTTCAGATAATAACCCGAACGTTGTAAGGTTCGGTCTAAATTATAGAGGTCGTTATAGTATTCTGCTTGCCAATCATCCGAAGAAACAGACACACCGATATAACGTGTAAATAATGTCGGTAAAATGGGAAACTGTCCAGAAATATACCCACTGCGTTTAGATAACGGAAGAAGGATATCTTGCAAAGGATTATCTGAATGCTTCAATTTTACCACGATTGCAGGATCAGTTTTTATTTTAGAGATTAAATTGGAGGACCCTGACACTGCCTTCTTAGGAGATTGTATAGTTGAGATGTTTTTAGGACGGGCTTCCGGCGCCGGCCGTCTTTGGGGAAAAGAAGGAAGGGGTATTTCTTGGGATAATTTTATAGGCAGACAAAAATGATTTTGCTTATCGACATTGTCAAATCGGTCAATAAAGGTTGTATTAATTATGATGACATCGCAGCCAAGCAGGAACACTAAAATTAGGAAGTATACTTCATGGGTCTTAGGGCTTCCCCAAAAGAGAATTTTAGGCTTAGTCCGAGCTTTTTGGCAAAACTGAGCAAAATCAGTGTACCAAAGCAGAATTTTTGTCACAAAATTCATAGCGATGCTAATATTTTTCGGTTGATCATTAACCATATACAAATTAATTACAATCGCAATAGCCTCGCGAATGGTTTGAGAACTCAAATAATCTATCGTTAGGGAGAAATAACCTTTACCATCAAGAACATTGAGAAGAGCCCCATTGTTATAATCTTTAAGGGAAATTGGTTCCAAAATCCCCTTAATCCTTTCAATAATTTTTTGATCACTCGGCAAGGGAATTACCATGTCCCAAATTTTAAAATTATCCGTGGATTGAAGTCTTTCTGCAAAACTAGCGACTCGACTTAATAATTCTTTCTGATTATCGCAGCCGACAATTCGGTAGAAGTAAGCGGCTGAACCCCCTTCTCTTTCCTGCAAAGGAGACAGTAGATCCTTAAAAAGTTTTTCAATTTCCAGCAACATCATTTGATCATTTTGGCTTGTCTCCACCCTATTTCACCTCTTTAGAAAAGCCATGATTTGTCCTAGACCCAAGAGTCCCATACCTCCGGTTTATATCCTACTGTTGCCAATTTTCCATTACGTACAATCGGTGTTTGATAAAGGCTCGAATGCTTCAATAACATCTCTTCCTTGCCCTGGGGTGTAATAATTCGGTCCATCATTAATAGTTTATAATCTTTGGCCTCAGAATTAATTAAATTATTTAAACCAACTGCAGACTTAACACTTTGCAGTTCGCCTTTACTTAAGCTAAATTGTGCTAAATCAATAAATTGATAAGAAATTCTTCTCTCTTTAAAATAGCGTTCTGCCTTTTTGGTATCAAAACATTTCTTGACGCCAAAGATTTGGATAGTCATTCCTTAGCTCCCCTTACTGTAATTCTCCTAAAATGCATCTGCTTAAATTATGGCATTAATCCAATGAACTGATACTTACACTTACACCAAGCAAGCATTCATAATGAGACAGATTCATCTTTCCTTCTTATTCCAGAATTGAAACTATGAAGCGTCATGCCAAGAATCACAAGTCCAATACCGATAATTGATATGATGCTGGGGTAATTTCCCTTTAAAATGAATATCTCTCCCAAGAGCGAAAAAATGATTTCACCGGACTGAGTTGCTTCAACTGCGGCAAGTTTATGAAGATCGCCTCGGCTAAGATCAGTTGCTGTGAAAAAGAGGACAGTAGCAATTACACCGGACGACAGAGCTACAATCAATGATTGAATAACTTGTTGATGACTAGGAAGTCCAGCACTCATATAGCCATAGATAGAAAGGATCAGCCAGAACGGAAGGCTTGCTAATGTCATTCCCAGAACTCTTTGATAGGTATCCAAACGTTCCCCGCAAACTGCCATCATTTTGCGATTACCTAAGGGATAGGCGAAAGCCGCTGCAATGACCGGAAGCACCCCAAGCAGGAGCTCCCGTAGGGCTAGATGTTGAATTTGCTGACATTGGATAACAGCGACCCCTATCAGTACGATTAGGGAAATCCATAGACCTTTCACGGGAATTCTCGAACGTACTTTTTGTAGCCCATTGCCTGAAGAAACAACTTCAAAAAAAAATGGGGCCAGTAAAGAACCAGCAACAATCGTAATTTGCCACGTACTTGCCACTAACCAAGCAGGCCCGTAAGCAGCGGCAAAACATAAAGGAGCATAAAACAGGCCAAAGCCAACAGTACTCCAACCAAGCCATAACCAAGGCCTTCTTACCAAATCCAAAACAAGTATTTTCAAATTTCCCCGGAGAAGAACAATTAAAAACAGCGGAGGCACCATAAACTCATAGCGAAGAACAGCACTCCACACCCAACTGCCTCCTGCCAGATTCATTGCCCGATTAAGCACAAAGGTGAAAGCAAAAAAAAATGATGCTAAAACACCCAAAATAATGGCTTTCAAAGCTTTCCTCCTCAAAAAAGTCTGTTATTAGGTTTATCCTTTGTCTAGAAATACAACTCTATATTGCTTTTTACTATTTTAAACGTTTTTATGGTATGCGTTAATTTGTTTATACCATTACCATAACATTATTGTATAATATAACGTTATGGAGGACAAGAATCCTCTTTAAAAGGCACTTTAAGCTCTATCCCTTTCTGTCTAAGATTTTCTAAACATTCTTCTAAGTATGCCCTGTTATGTTCAGTGTAAATATGAGCGGATGTCGGAATATCTAATTTTCTCAGCGCAAGACCGGCCCAGGGTCCAATATTTTTACCTCGGTATTCAGGGCCATACCACTTCTGATCTGGGTTGTATCCTCGGCGTTCCATTTCTTTAAGAACAAGACGATGAAAGCTTACAAGTTTTTCGACGTTGTAAGCAAAAACATAATCGACTGTCGAATGCTTTTTTCCCCACCCTTTGCCTCGCAAAGCGCAGCACTCACGGTGTTGTCCAAGAAGTTGGGCGCGAGGCAAGAAGGGTAATAGATCTTGATGCCAGAGCCGCATTGAACCACCCTTCCTTAGCTGCTATAAGAATGAACTTTGAAACATGATCGTTTAATAAATGAATTCTCCGGGATCTAAGTGAACTTCCCGACATATTTCGCTAACGACATTCTTTTCGACCGGTGAGAATTCTCCATCAGCAAAACCGATGGCACAGCATAGTCGGGCAACTAAACGGGCTGCTTCGGGTTTATTTGCGACTTTGCCAACAGCTCTCAATGCTTCGACTTTACCTAACATGGGGTCATTTTTAATTCTTTGAACATATTCGGTAAATCGACTGTCAACATCTCGAATATTTATACCGCGCATTTCTTGACTGGTCCTGAAATAGTCTATGAGTTTCTCTCGTTCTGAAGGATCGATTACTCCGTCTGCCATAGCGACCAAGGCACTCCCAGCCACCAGAGCATCAGTAAGGTCTTTGCCCATATACTTATTAACGACATTTCTGGCATTTTCCGTTTGTTGTTGGAGCCACTGAGCAGTATTGGTATTACTTGCCGCATTCCAACGTTCTCGACAGCTCAAGCAAACAAATTCCATGTTTCTGCTGCCAATAAAACCGGCCAGCAAGCCAACGGGCCCTAGTAAAATGCCCCCTACGAAAGCTTTGCCAATTCCAAATCCTTTCTTTCCTGCTGTTATTTGAGTCGAATGACAGCGCGGACAAGTCAGACCGCCATGATCCTGTGGATACCCTGAATTTCGGGATAGTTCAGAGGAAGGATAGTTTGTCTGTCCATACGGTGTGCTCGCATAAGAACTCCCATAATTTGCATGATCGGCACTGGTCTCTTGTCTATTTCCATAATTACCTGAAGAGAAATTTCTTCCATTACTAAGGTTTCTACTTGTTGCCGGTTGATCTTCTTCAACATCCAACCCAAAATTTCGGCAGAGGGCTGCCAAACCACCTTGGAACCCACTTGCTATGGCATGGAATTTCCATTCCCCGCCGTGGCGATATAGCTCAGCAGCTACAATCGCTGTTTCGACTGAAAAATCCTGACCTAAGTCATAATTTAGCAATAATTCATTGGTGTTTGCATTAATAATTCGAACGTAAGAGCTTTTTATATCGCCAAAGCTTTGTCTCTTTAGTTGAGCATCATTGATGGTAATCGTAAAGGCAATTCTTTCAATATATGATGGCACAGCTTGAAGGTTAATTCGGATCTGCTCATCGTCTCCGCTTCCAGACCCTTTCTTATTGTCGCCGCTATGTTTAACAGAACCCTGGCCACCAGATGGGTTATTATAAAAAACCAAATCCTTTTCATCATTGACAAGTCCGTTGGAACTTAACAGAAAAGCTGAAGCATCTAAATCATAATCATAACTATTCTTAGAAACATTCGGAGCCCACCCCAAGCCAACAATAATTTCTTGCAAATTCGGATGGCTTTTAGTCAAATCGACCTTTTGCCCTTTACTAAGTCTAACGGCCATTTACTTTCCCTGCCTTTCTATTTAAAAAACGTCAAAATCCTAACTAAATTAAATGAAGTTTACCATATAAAACCAAGGCCATGCAAACATTATGCTAAAACTATCTAGCTCGTTAAGCTGCATTGAAAAGTAACTTAAAACATATAAAGCTCCTCCTTGTAGTAAAATAAACAGTTTCTATTTAAACTGTCCACCACCACAAGAGGAGCGTTTCATCCACTTTCTTTTGAAGTTTTGCCAGATATTCTCTAGATATTCTTATGTTTTAGCAAAATAACAAGCATCCGTCTTTAAAGTAAGTATCCATCGGAAATCTAGTCAAAAATGACTAGAGCTAAAAACTCTAAATTCTGGTTCCCCGTATTTTCAATAGCATGTTTTTCGCCGCTGCGAGTAATAATCACATCTCCGGGTTTGACAGATTTTTGCTCTCCATTGTCATTTAAAAGGCCTTCCCCGCTGAGAATGACATAAGTTTCAAAATCTCCGACATGCTCATGAAGGCCAAGAGACGCCCCAGGAAGGAGTACATTTTTGGCAAATAGTCTTCCCTTGCCATTAAATTCATCAACATTAAGCAAATGAGTTATTTGGAGTTCTCCTTTTCCCCCGAAGCGTTCAAAAACTGTTTCTTTTTTTAGGGAATCTCCATGTTTTAACATTTAATGTCACTCTCCTTTGATTTGATTACCGAATAATTATATCATATCCTCTTTTAGATTAAGGAATATTTCCCGATTTTAATTTTACAGACTATTTTCTCAACATAAAGTTTAGTTTCCATCTTGAAGATGTTTATATGATCTATAAAGAAATCTTCAAAAAATATATGTTATAATTTAACAAGTGTTTGTGAGCTAGTGTGTGAATGCCTCAATCTCAAAAGATCTTTCGATTATGTGTCCCTTGATTTTAGCATATATTAAATGTTGATGAAGATAGGATTAATGAAAGTAATCTGGCTAGAAAGGAATGGTATCATGGCTAACAATTTAGAAAAATACGCGTTACTTATCGTAAAAACCGGCTTAAATCTCCAGCCGAATCAGACACTCGTTGTTATGTCTCCTATTGAATGTGCATCATTTGCCCGCTTAATTGCCCAGACAGCTTTCCAAGAAGGGGCAAGAGATGTCATAATTCAATGGAGAGACGAACTCTTTTCAAAAATTCGTTTTCTCAACGCCCCTGATGAAATATTCGATGAATTCCCTGAATGGCAGAAAGATTTTTATCTCTCTTATGTTCATCAGGGAGCTGCTTTCTTAACTATTTCTGCTTCTGACCCCGAACTTATGCAAGGTGTCAGCCCTGAACGCATGATGAAAGCCCAAAAAGCAAGCAGTATGGCTTTAAAAGAATACCGCGAGCATCTTATGAGTAATCAAAATGTTTGGAGTATCGTTTCTATTCCCACCGCAGCCTGGGCTAAAAAAGTTTTTCCAGATCTACAACCTGAAGAAGCACTAAACAAACTATGGGAAACTATTTTCATGACAGTACGAGTTGATACAGAAAATCCGATTATGGCATGGGATAGCCATAAAATCAACCTCAAAAAGAGTCTGGATTTTCTCAATAACTATGCGTTTAAATCACTCCACTACAAGAATTCTCTGGGCACAGATTTAACCATTTCGCTCTCCCAAAAACACCAATGGCTTGGCGGTTCAGACTTCACACCTGAAGGCATTGAATTTATTGCCAACATGCCTACAGAAGAAGTGTTTACATTGCCTGATCGAAATGGAGTTAATGGCACCGTCATTAGTTCAAAGCCCTTAAATTACAATGGAAATTTAATCGAACATTTTTCCTTTACGTTTAAGGATGGGAGAATCGTTGCCTTCTCTGCGAAGAAGGGGTACGACACGCTGAAAAATCTCATTGCAACAGACGAGGGTTCTCATTATTTAGGTGAAGTTGCTTTAGTTCCTTTTGATTCTCCTATCTCAAATTCAAATATCCTGTTTTACAATACACTTTTTGATGAAAACGCATCTTGTCATTTAGCTATAGGTAAAGCCTATCCTGTATGTATTAAGAATAGTGCAGCAATGGATGCAAAAGAATTACAAGGGTTAGGAGTCAATGATTCCTTAATACACGTTGACTTCATGATTGGTACGAATGATTTAGAGATAATCGGAGAAACATGGGATGGAAGAGAAATCCCAGTCTTTCAAAAAGGAAATTTCGCCTTCTAACCCTCATCACATAAGAGCGGATTGTTGGGCTGCCCATAATAGTTCACTTATTTGTTATTCTTTTTTCGATACAAAATAGAACGATGAATTCCTAACTTCTGGGCAGCTTCACCAACACGTCCGCCGCATTCTGCTAAAACTTGGTTTATATATTCTTCTTCTACTGCCTTGATAACATCTTTTAAGGTTCCTTGATATATTCGCTTCTTGGCCGACATATCATTATCCATGAATGATTCAGATCGTGTTAAGCTGTTGATGAAAAAATCTTTCTCGAAATTCAAGATATCACCGGCCGATGTTATGAACAACCGCTCAATAACATTTCGTAATTCTCGTACATTTCCTGGCCAATTATAACTATATAGTGCCTGTGTCGCATTTTTGGACAGTATTTTATGCAAAGTATATTTTCTATTTAAATCTGCCAAAAATTTATTGGCTAAAGCCAAAATATCCTCAGGCCTTTCTTTAAGAGGCGGTAAATTTATAGGTATTACATTTAAGCGATAATATAGATCACTTCTAAATAGCCTTTGATTAATCATAGTTTTCAAATCTCGATTAGTAGCAGCAATAAATCGAACATTAGCTTGATATGTCCTTGTATCACCTAATCTTTTGGCCTCTCCTGATTCTAAAACTCTCAGCATTTTTGATTGCATCGAGAGAGGTAATTCAGCAATTTCATCTAAAAACAACGTTCCGCTATTAGCTATTTCGAACAATCCCGGCTTTCCCTGAGGGTTTGCTCCTGAAAATGCCCCACGAACATAGCCAAAAAACTCCGATTCCAGCAATTCATGGGGAATAGCTGCACAGTTCACGGGAATAAATGTTTCTTTTGAGCGGAGACTATTCCTATGGATGTGTCTTGCCATAACCTCCTTGCCTGTCCCCGTCTCACCAATAAGCATTACAGTACTATCTGTTTTAGCGATAAAATTGCTGCTCTTCAAAATCTGCAGCATCTGCTTACTTTCAGCTACAATTTCTTTATTCTCCATATCGGAATCACTAAGGTATTTAGCAGCAGTTTTATAGAGATGAGCTGTAGTTCTTTCTCTTTCTAAGGCTTCTATATATTGATTAACGACATCAATGTCTCGAGCATTTGTTATAACCATGACAATTTCATCGGATTCATTCATCAATGGTTTGCTCGTCACCATTTGTTGATCACCTTGATGGTTTCTAACAATTCCCGACACAATCGAACGAGTTTTAATAGCCTGCATGGTTGGAGACCAATCGTAGACTCCTCTTTTAACAAAATTTCTAACATTCTTTCCAATTAATTGATCCGTAGTTAATCCCATAAATTTTCCGGTCCCTTTATTCACTAAAAGTACATTGCCAAATCTATCGGTAACAAATATTGAGTCATAAGAGTTATCGAGTATCTGTTGCAAAAAATGCTGGCCAACAGACGTTTTAAAGTCTGTAATAGATTCCTGTTGATTTGTTTTTTGATTTTCAGAGACCATATTATCACCTTCTCTTAATTGATATCTAAGATGAAAGAGAATTTGGTCGAAAAAAGAAAAAGAGATACTATTCTTAACTACAAGTACATAAAGTGCAAAAATTATAGTACTAATCTATTAAATGTGTATTAAATATTCTGAATTTTATATTATTTACTGTTAACATTAGTTCGCCATCTTGCTCTAATAACCTTCTATTCTTATATGTGAAAAAACTTCTATCCCTATCTGAATAAGATCATTATAGAAATTAAAATAAAATAGAACCAATCATAAATTAATTCTTACATTGGTTCTACTTTAAATCCTATGCCTCAACATACTTGAAATAGATAAACGGTTCCGTGGTATTCATCAGCATTAAAAGACTTTAATGACAAGGGCTGCACCGGTATCGCCTGCCGCGCATCCTGCAAATAGACCATACCCGCCTCCGATAATAGTCAATTCTTCAACCATTTCCATGATCGCTCGACCGGCGGTAGGTCCTTGAGGATGCCCGTAAATCAGTGAACATCCATAATTATTGATTTTCATAACATCTATTCCCATTTCATTAGCCATATAAAGATCATTTGCTGTAAAAGGACTGTGAGTTTTGATGGCTTTAACATCCTTAATGGATATTCCGGTCTTATCCAAGGCCATTTTGGCAGCCGGAACAGGAGCCATAGCCATATGAGCTTTTTCAGCACGAGCAAAACCATATGACATTACCTGAATTTGAATAGCTTTGTCAGTACTCAGATTTAGAGCGTTTTCCTGGCTTGTTACTATAACTCCGCAGTTTCCATCTGCAGGGTAGGTCTGAGCTCCATAAGATAAAACTCCTCCGGGAATGACAGGTTTCAATTTCGTTAATCCCTCTAGTGTTGTGGAAGTTACACCTTCATCGGCTTCCAGAACTCCGGTTTTCTTTTTCGTGATCTTGAATTCAACGGGAACCATGTATCGTTTTTGGAACTCGCGATTATTAGCTAATGCATCCTGGTACTGTTCATATCGTCGCATCGTAACTCTATCAATGTCTTCTTTGCTAATTCCGCCGGCTTTTTTAACAACGTTTTCTGCAGTTTGGATCATGGCCACACCGCCCCAAGGATCTTGCGCAAAATTATCCATCATCCAACTTTCTGATATAACCTCACCACCAGGCCCCTGGGGATTGGGCCAGATTGTGAAAGGTCCATTGGAACAACGATCCGTGAGTAAACAAAAGGCAGTATCATATAGGCCAGTCTCAATCGATGCAGCGGCATGATTAATGGACGTCGTAGATGTTGAACAAGCCTGGGGAATGTGAACACCAGGAATATCCGGTGCGCCCATGAGTGCTGCTGCCCATGGAGCAGCATAGAATGAGTGCAATTGTCCGATTGTTTTACCAAAAACAAGATATTCGAAAATTTTCGGATCAATTTTTCGGGTTTCAAACCATTTCTTAGCTGTTAGGGCAGCTAACTCAATGGAATTTTCATTCTGAAGACTACCTTGCCAACGGGCGAAGGGAGTACTGTAGTAGCCGCCATAGGGGATAAAGGCTTTAGTATACATTCAATGACCTCCTTGTATAAATCATATAATTAGCCATAATTATCTTATAGAATCATTCTTTCGACCAAATCTTGACTTTAGGTTAACATCTCAACAATTCTTAAAGACTGCCGGCTGTTTGTTAATAAAAGCTTTTATGCCCTCATGGAGATCTTTGGTATGGAAGACTTTTTCCACATATTGCATTTCCATTTCCATTGCATCCGGCAGAGAAAGCTCGATTCCCTTATTAACCAGATGCTTGGCATAAGATATTGCCACACCTGCTCCTTTGGCTAATTGTTTGGCAAGCTTCAAAGCCTCTTCTAAAGCCTTGCCCTGAGGTACGATTTGATTGATTAAACCAATCTGCAATGCTTCTTCTGCTGAAAGAACTTTACCGGTAAACAACAATTCCTTTGCTTTGGCTTGCCCAACTAACCTTGCTAATCTTTGAGTCCCGCCGAGCCCGGGAATAAGACCCAGATTCACTTCCGGCAAACCAATTTTTGCTTTTTCGTCGGCAATTCTCAGATCACAGGCTAAAGCTAATTCACATCCCCCGCCTAATGCCAGACCATTTAAGGCCGCAATAACTGGCCTTGGTGTTTCTTCAAGAAAGGCAAACATTTCTTTATAGATCGTTGCATTTTCTCTTGGACCGTTTTCCATTTGTTGGGGAAAATCTTTAATATCCGCCCCGGCAACAAAACACTTTGGCCCTGAACCTGTGATTACTATAGCCCGTAAATCCTGATTTTCTTCAACATCTTTCAAAATCTTCTTTAGTTGTGACCTGACCGCCAACGTAAGAGCGTTAACTGGGGGATTGTTGATGGTAATTACGCCCACATCATCTGTGATTGTAAGTTCAACGACATTATTCTCAGCCATAAATACTTCCTCCTGATTTAGTAGGTTATTTATCATAGTCAAACCAGCCGCCGCCGGTTTTCTTACCCAGTCGTCCGGCGCGAACCAAAGATTTTATAGTCTGAGGAGGATTCCACTTCATATCTTTAGATTCGTTAAATAAGTAATCTCCAACATGTACGGAAATTTCAACACCGGTAAAATCCATAAGTTCGAAAGGACCCATTGGATAGTTCAAGCCTAATTTTACGGCTGTATCAACATCTGCTGGAGAAGCAATTCCTTCTTCAACGATGCGAATGGCCTCAAGGAACTGTGGCATCATGATCCGATTGACAATAAATCCCGGGGTATCCTTCTTTACAACTACCGGAGTTTTACCCATAGCCAAAGCCGCATCGGAAGCTAATTTTACCGTCTCATCACTGGTATAATAACCTCGGATAACTTCGACCAAACGCATGATCAATGGAGGATTGAAAAAGTGCATGCCAACGACTTTCTCTGGACGGGAAGTTGCCGAAGCCAAGGTTGTTATTGACATTGAGGATGTATTGGAGGCAAAGATAGTTTGCGGTGGGCAAATTTTATCGAGTTGTGCAAAAGCGCTCTTTTTAACTTCTAAATCCTCAAATATAGCTTCAATGACAAGATCAACGGTGGTAAGATCCTCCATATTGGTCGTCAAAGTTATGCGCTGCAGTACTTCCTCTTTTTGTTGCACGGTCATTTTCTGTTTGGCTATGCTTTTATCAAGAAAACCGGATATTCGCTTAACAGCACCTTCGACAAATCTCTGTTCAACATCACAGAGAACAATTTCAAAACCTCTAACAGCTGCTAAATGAGCGATTCCTCCCCCCATTGATCCGGCACCTAAAACCCCAATTTTTTTTATTGACATCACGCTACCTCCTTATTCTGATAAAGCTTTAATAACTCTTTTATATTTACAGGTGTTTGTTTTAAACTCGGTTCGGCACCTCCTTTCGAAATTAAGTCATTTGTACGTTCTCATTCGCCTTAGCCTAAAAATCTTCTTTCATCTTGTAAGAACACATTTTCGTTACGCTGAAATGTATATAATGCAATTCCCATGCCAAAATACCCTGGGAGCATTCTCCCTGTTTTGCTGCAAAACAGAGACAGTGAAGTCGTTCAGCTAAAGCTGTACATCGGGTCTTCCCACTTGTAGAAGTGAGAGTCTTACGATTGGATAAAGCCTTGTGAAATAAGTCCCTTGTAAAAAATCTTTCCTATCCTTGTAAAAAAATTTTCACTGAATTAAGAAAAACAATAAAAAAATAAGCCTTCCGAAGGATTCTCTTTATCCTGGGAGGCTATTGGAACTTTACAAATTAGCAAATCAAATACGAGGTAATGTTTTAGCAAAATCCCATTGAGAATTTATACTCAAAGATGTAATCAAATTCAAACGGTATACTTGCCGTTCTCTGAAATAGCGCCGGCAATTTCTTGTCTCAAGGAGATCGTATTTTGTATCCTATAATTTGTTAACCGCTGCAAATTTGCCAACTGGTTCTCTAAATCCTTTCCCTGAACCAGGGCTGTTAAAATTTCTCGGGCAGCTTGTTCGATACATCCTATACTGGTGTTAATATAAGCAATAGCCATCTTGAACTTCAGCTTTGCCTGCTCTTCACCTTCATTAAGCAACGATTTTTGTGCCCGAAGCCATGCACTTTCCAGAGCGAAAATCCGGATTGCAATATCTGCCAATCTTCCTAATAGTTCTTGCTGTTTCTGAAGATCTTTTCCATACTTCTCAAGTACATTGCCAAAGGTCAACAAAAAGATATCCTTTGCTGCCTGTACTTTTCCCTCTTCCCCTTCTCTGACTATACTTCCCGCTTCAATTTTTTTCCTGAGCTTATCAACCTCTTCTTGAAGAGGTAAATCTCCCTTCATGGCACGACGAAATAGAGTTGTAGGTATTAAAACTCTATTTATTTCATTAGTTCCTTCAAAAATCCGATAAATCCGTGCGTCTCGGTAAAGTCTTTCAATGGGATATTCGGAACTAAATCCATATCCTCCGTGAATTTGTACTCCTTCATCAACAACAAAGGCCAAAGCTTCCGTAGCAAAAACCTTATTCATAGAACATTCTAAAGCATATTCTTCAATACCCTTCGCAGCAATCTGTCCTCCGTTTTCACCTGAAGTGTCTAAACTATTCATCATGTTTTCCAGAAGACCGCCTGTTCGATAAACCATGCTTTCTGTCACGTAAATTCTAACGGCCATCTCAGCCAATTTCTCCTTTATAAGGCCAAAATTGGCGATTTGTGTTCCGAATTGCTTACGTTCAATGGCATATGAGGCCGCTAATTCAAGGGCATACTTGGCATTGCCCACAGAATTTGCTGCAAGTTTGTAGCGGCCTAAGTTCAAAATATTAAATGCCACCACATGACCCCGGCCAATTTCAAATAGTAAATTTTCTGCCGTAACATGAACATCTTCAAAGATTACAGATCTAGTCGAAGATCCTTTTATGCCCATTTTCTTTTCTTCAGGTCCCGTGGATAAGCCAGGGGAATCTGCGTCTACAATAAATGCTGAAAACTTATCTCCATCAATTTTGGCGTAAACAATAAATATATCAGCCATCGCAGAATTTGTTATAAACTGCTTCGTGCCATTAAGAATGTAATACTTGCCGTCGGAACTTAAATCTGCCCTCGTTTTAGCCGACATTGCATCCGATCCTGCTCCGGGTTCTGTCAAAGCATAAGCTCCTATGATATCGCCGGTAGCGATACCCGGTAAATACTTTTTCTTTTGTTCGTGATTACCAAACATCACAATAGGCATACTTCCGATCCCCGTCTGACCGCCTTGGGTCATAGCGAAAGAACCAGATCGGCCCATACACTCGGCGATAATGGTAGTACTTATTTTGTCCATCTCGATACCACCATAGTCTTCAGAAATATCGGCACCATTTAATCCTAACTCTCCGGCTGCCTTGAGCAGTTCTCTATTGAGTCCCTCTTTTTTAGCTTCCAATTCATCCATTCGGGCTAAAACACTGTCAGTAACGAAGCCGGCCGCCGTTCTGTAAATCATTTTGTGTTCTAATGTAAAATCTTCCGGGGTAAAGATATCTTGGGGATTGGTATGCTCGAAAAGAAAACTTCCTCCTTTAGGTAATTTATTCATTAAACTCACTCTCCCTATTCCTTTCAATTATTAATCCATTAACTTGTACTCAGTTTTGGTATTGAAGCAAACCTTAGAGATTGATCAAGTGTATCTCTTATCTTTAGTGATTAAGCCTTTATGCCCGCTATATTTTCGATACTTTTTCCTCTTGTCTCTGCAATAAAAAATAGAGCAATGAAAGCGGCAATAACTGCAGGAACAGCAAAAAATATAAAGATTCCCCTGAAACCAACTCCTAATTGCTGCACATAGCCTGCAGCGATGGGACCGAAAAAGCCGCCGACTCGGCCAAAAGCTTGGGCCCATGATACACCGGTTGTTCTAAATTCAGTTGGATATCCTTCCGCAAGGAGTGGTTGAGTACCACTGAGTCCCCAATTCATTGCCAAGCCTACCAGCATTCCGCAAATTACAACTTGCCATTGATTTAAAGCAATACCGAGCAAGAGAATTGCGGCAGCTGTAAAAACCCAGCCAAAAATCACGTTGATTCTTCGACCAATCTTATCAGCCGCATACCCTGTACAAATACCGCCAATCATCCCAAAAACATTTTGTAAAACAGCGAAGGAATAACCTTTCACCAAGCCATACCCTTTACCAACGAGAAGTGTTGGCAGCCAACCATTAATTCCATAAATAACGACAGAGCCCATAAAATATATAATCCAGAGAGCTATCGTTGTCTTGCGATAATCCACTGAAAAAATAGCACTTACACCGACTTTGGACGGAGGAGGTGGGATCACTAAACTACCCGGAGCATATTTCCCCGCCTGGCCTTTAGCTGTAATTTCCATGTGTATTATTTCTTGTATGGCATCAATTTCTCTCCCTTTTCCTAGGAGCCAATGTGACGATTCAGGAAGTACAAAGAGCAATATAAAGGCGTAAATAATTGGCATACCTCCGACCAAATAACAAACACGCCATCCATAGGCCGGAACAATATATATGGCTGCTATTCCAGCCACGACCCAGCCCAAAACATAGAACGACATAATCGATGAAGTAAAATATCCTCTATTTTTAGTCGGTGAACTCTCAGACAACATGGTCACGGCAACAGGTATGACCGCTCCAAAACCAATGCCACTTAAAATTCTGAGTAGAGCAAAGGCCTCAAAACTATGGACAAAATAAATAGGAAACGTTAAGAGGGAGAATAGCAGGCAAAAGAATGCAAGTGTTTTTTTTCTGCCTATCCGATCGGAAATAACTCCAGCAATAATTCCTCCAATCATCAAGCCTATAAGACTCCACGAAGCAAGGCTTCCGGTTTGCACCTTTGATAAGCTCCATTCTTTCGTCATTTGAGGCATTGTATAAGAAACGACCATATAATCAAATCCACAAAAAAGGAGGGCAAAACCTATTAAAAAGTAAATTTTAAATGTATATTTTGACAAACCTATACCATCAACGATTTGGGATATGGACATTTTTTCCATCATCTTACCTCCTCGATATTACTTGAAGGAATGGCATCTAGATAATGCCTTTTTCTTTAAAAACAGTGATTTCGCTCTCACTATAACCGAGAAGGGTGTGAAGAATCTTATCCGTATCTTGTCCTATCTTCGGTGCCCCACGCCAAACCTGGGCGGGAGTTTCGCTCATTTTTGGACAAAAGCCAAAGGCTTTCACATTTTCTTCCAAGGTCTCATCGAAGTACTGAATGAAATTGCCTCTCTTCTGATAATGTTCGCTAGCAGCAAGTTCGGCTGAGGTTCTCACGATTCCACAGGGCACTTTCAAACTAAGCAAATATTCCTTAGCCTTTTCAGCATCTCTTACTGCAACCCATTCTGTTGCAATCTGGTTTAACTCCAGGCCTAACTCTGAATTAATTGCCTCAACGGATCCTCCTGCTGCTTCATGGGAATATTTATTCAAGTCGAGTCCCAGAGCCTTAACAAATCGCCCATAAACTGCCGGACCATAGGCTCCAATGTATAAATACTTATTATCTTTAGTTTTAAAGAGGTTGCCCGGTTGAAAAATAGCTACCTTATTTCCTTTTCGTTCTCTAATTCGACTTAAAAGAAAATATTGCACAAAGGTATCATTGAGGACTTTGCTCATCGCTTCGATCTGAGCAACGTCAACCGCTTGCCCCTGACCCGTTTTTTGAGCGTGAATATAAGCCATGAGAATTCCATTAGCTGCAAACATAGCTGTTAAATAATCATTAATAAACGTTGCCGCATGTGATGGCGGCGATGGTTCTGGAAAACCATTAACAAACATATAGCCCCCTTCCGCTTGACCAATCGGATCATAGGAAGGTCGATCACACTCCGAAAGAACACCCCCGAACTGGGGTCTGCCAAAGCCGCTTATATGAGCAATGACTAACTTTGGGTTAACTTCCAAAAGCATCTTTTCTGTTATTCCCAGTTTCTCTGTCCAGACCATATTTTCTACCCAGACATCACAGTTCTTAATTAAAGAGAGAAAAATCTCCCGGCTTTCTGGTATTTTAAGGTTAATTTCAAGTGTCAAACTTAGTTTATTTCTGGCTTCCTGGATCCACCCAGCACTGACCCGCTTATCACCCCGCTTAATAACAGGAGCCTGTTCCCGATAAGGATCACCTACCTTTGGCCTCTCGATATGAATAACCTCAGCCCCGTATTCCCCAAGCAATGATGCACAAAAAGGTGCTGCCACAATACTTCCTGTCATTAACACTCTCATACCTGTTAATGGTCCATAGGTTGGCACAAGAGCCGGCGCAGGAATTCGCTCAATTTCTTTCCATCGTTCCATGGTCTTTTCCCCTTTCCACTAATTAATTTCAACATGAGTGAGAATAAGGATCATAAAACACGTTTGATATGCCAGGAGACACCTATTTTGAAATATTCTGATTATTTGGATTTGCAATTCTCGTGCCATCCCTAAAACAAATATCTCTCCTCCCTGAAGAAGCGGATTTGAAGATATTTTCAAAGACTGGAATAATTTAAAGTCCATTACCTATTGGCAAAATATTTTTCAAGAATGTAAAAATTTTTCCGTATCCAATATAAAAGGTTTATGCTTTTAAAATTACAAAAAAAAATTAGCATCTAAAATCATGCTAATCGCGGCTGACCTAATGTAGTAAGATTATTAGGCTAGGGTTAATAGGTACTTAGTTAAGAGACAATTAGTTTATAATAAGCGCCTGCGCTTAATTATAATTTAACATCTTCGAAAGAGTTGGGCGGCTAATTCCAAGTTTCAGTGCTAATTCACTATTGCTTAATTTTGCTGTAGCTCTCATTCTGCGAACAATTTCTGTATTCATTTCCGCTAAGGTACTAATACAAACACTTATTTTATCCTTATTTCCATCCTTCGAGTCAGCGGAAAAATTATTTTCAACAAATTCTTCGTCAATAAGTTCAAGCATAATAGTTGATGCATCCTTTTCATTATTTGCTAATACCACACATCTTTCTACTAAATTTTGAAGCTGTCTGCTGTTCCCGGGCCAATCTAAATTGGATAGTCTTTTGAGGACGTATGGTGGCAAAGAATTGACTGTTTTGGAGTACTTTTTAGAAAATTTCCTCGCAAACAAAATTACTTGATCCGGAATATCCTCCCTTCTCTCACGCAGAGGCGGTAAAACAACTTTTAAGACACTTAAACGAAAATACAAATCCTCCCGAAATGTTCCTCTCCTAACTAATTCTGTTAAATCTTCATTAGATGCAGCAATGATCCGAACATCCACTGTAACTACACGGTCGCTGCCTATGCGCCGAACTTCTTTTTCCTGAAGTACTCTCAATAAGTTACTTTGCTGTTCAAATTTCATTTTCCCAATCTCATCTAAGAATAGAGTTCCGCCATTCGCCAGTTCAAACAAACCAGGTTTGCCCCCTTTTATTGCACCAGTAAAAGAACCTTCCGCATAACCAAAAAGTTCACTTTTAAATAAATTATCATCGAATGATGCACAATTAACTGCAACAAATGGTTCTTTACGCCTCACATAATGTTCATTATGAATACTCTGAGCCAACAATTCTTTACCAGTACCACTCTCTCCCCGGATAAGTATTGTACAGTCTGTATTTGAATATTTCTTCGTTTTCTCAATAATAGCAGCCATTTTACGGTTCACATAGATAATATCGTTGAACGTATATTTTGCTCTGAATCCTTTTGCCAATAACTCGCTTTTATGCTTAGGTTCTTGAACTTTACTGTATAATCTAGCTTCCAGAAAATTTCTAGCTTGAGTTAAAGCGTTTTTAATGGTTTTTTCTCCGGCAGATACGGAGACGTAAACTAACCCATATCGTTTCACTAAGTTTTTGATTCTCTCTCCAACGCCCAATATTACTTGAATCCCATCGTTACGTGCTTCTTCCATATGATTTTCCAGTTCCGCCCAGCTTTTGTAGACGTAAATTTTAACGTTAAGGCCAAGAACATAACTAAGTTGTCTTACGACGGTGGGGTCCTCAGTTCCGGCAATAAATAAACCTATTTTCTCTCCCGTTGCTTTTGCCTTATCAAGAGCCAGAATTACCTCATACTCCGTGGGATGAATACTAATCATTTGAATGAAAGGTAATTCTTGTCGTAATAATTCCAATGTTGCCCCTCCGCTTAATATTACTTTGATGCGATCAGGATCATTTGTTATAATATCTTTGATTAAACTTACAGCAGATTCGAAAGAAGTCTCTATAATTGAAACAAACATATTTAGTTCACTTTGAACTTGTTCAATAATTTTCGTCGCTTCTTTATCCGGTGAAGTTACAACAATCTCTGTAAGCATGATATCCCCCCAGCGCTAATCCAAATAAAATTCTAAAGGATAAATAATTCAAAACTAACTATATTCCATAACACTATCCTCCTTTACATTTTACATATAATACAAGCAAAATTTATACCAAGACAAACAGCTAATGACAAATATTTTGAATTGTCTTAATTTACCCAATTATTAGGCAATTACGGATAATCCCTTCCTGATATACCTCTAACTCACGAATGTTGCTCGAGTTTTTATCAAAATAGTTGCACTGGTAATACAATTTGGTGCTATTTAAGCGACATTGTTTCAATTGTGAGACTTAACTCCAGAAATCCAAAGTTGGTGCAAATAGTCAAAGGCGTTCTCAGTATAATGAGAACGCCTTTATTTAATGATTTGGCAAGGGACAGCCCCCGTAGCGATTAACAATTACTCTTTTATTTTATCCAGATATCAAGATTATCTTTATATTCGATAATTTTCTCTGCGATTTTTACTCCAACATATTGAAAATAGCTCTCGCCGAAGTAATTTTGATTCTCAACAAACTTCACGCCCGCATTAACTCTGTGGAGCAGAGGTATGCGGTTGGTTTTATTTATATCAAAGTTCTTAATTCCTTTACCAAATTCTTCGCCTAAAATAGCATTTCCCCAATAGACTGGTCCCTTCTCCGGCTTAATTTTAAAGACCCGTCGCAGAAATTCATAGGGAAAGGCACCAAAGGTAATAATAATTTTCGGTTTATAGTCTAAGACAATATCCCTGAACATCTCAATTTCTTCGCCGACTTCAACGCCCCACCAGTTTAAAGTATTGGGAACGATACCACTATCTGTTACTGCGTTCCTAATATATAGGTTTGTTGTATCAATTCTCGTTTGTATTTCCCGATAAACTTTATCCTGTATTTCGGCAAGAACCGGTGTCCATATTTGATGGCGAACTGCTGGATATTTGGGATTTACCAATAACCAAATTGGATAATTTTTATCTCCTGTATCTCTCTTAGCCTTTTCAGTTTGAGATATATAGTTATGGCGTATGAGATTTGACATTTTTACCCCGCCTCTCAATCAATTTACCGATCGTCGATCACTCATCGTTTTAGGTTTACAATCATCTTTAATTAGTGCTGGTATTTTCAAAATAAGCTGGCTTTTTATTGGAGCTGTTCCCGCCATTAAAATTCGAAACAGATTGTAAGAGATGATAGGCAAAATTATCAGTTTCTGTGTTAGTATTTTCACAAGAAAATGCAACCCTTGTCTTCTCAATATCAAGAGCAATCGATTTTAACAGGTCGTCTTCAGACAAGGTAAACTCGTAATCCATTCCTAATTCAGTATCTAGATTCGCTTTTAAAAGTAGTAAATTAATCTCCGGCCTTACTCCGCAGATCATGGCTTTTCCGCCAAACCTCTTTACAGATTTAATAAAAACCTTCAGGGCATTTAGCGATGTTACGTCAAGGGAAATAACATTTTTCATTTCCAAAACATAAAGATTAGCTTTATCAACCAAACTATCAAGTTTTTGTTCTAAATCGTAGGCAGAGCCAAAGTACAAATGACCTTCTATTTGGATGATAAGCAAATCGGTTTTCTCATCTACGACCATTAATTCCTGCCGGTTAATTTTCAAATCCCTTCCCTGTGAAGGAATGAACAATTTGATTGGTGATTTATTTGTGTCCTTGAGATAGAGTATTATGGATAACACTATCCCCGTATAAATCGCATAATCTAAATCCGGCAGCAAGATTGTTGCTAAACAAGTTACCGCCATAGCTAAAGAATCTGAATTAAATTTCCCTAATTTGATAATATTTTTAATTTCTTCTTGGTCAATTAAACTATATGCCGTTACCAGGATAACTCCTGCCAAGCAAGGATTCGGAATATAACAGGCATAGGGTGCAAAGAACAAGAGGACAAGGGCTATCACCACACCTGACAGAATTCCTGACAATCTGCTAACTGCTCCATTATGGTAGTTAATAGCGGAACGGGTGAAGGAACCTGAGGCAGGAAAACACTGGAAGAATGAGGATATTATATTCGCAAGTCCCTGTCCAATGAATTCTTGATTGGCATCAATTCTTTGTCTAGAGGTACTTGAAATAGATTTAGAAATTGAAATCGCCTCGACCAAGCCGATCACAGAAATCGCAACTGCTCCACTAAAAACTTTACTCGCTGAATCAAAACTGAATTGAACCATTTTGAAAGGAGGCAAGGACGAAGGTATAAATCCTGTAAGTTTAACACCCTTTTGATCCAATCCAAACAGGATAATGATTAAGATCGGGATAACAATCCCTATAAGTGCACCAGGCAAGTTTTTATTGATTCTTTTACAAGTCAAAATAATCACGATTGTCAATAATCCCAGTCCTAATGCATAGAGATTGGTTTGATTAATATGAGTTAATACATAGTAAAGTTTCTCCATTGTTGGTAATTGAGCTGAATTTTTAATTGATATGCTCAGTATCGTATTCAATTGTCCAAGGGCGATTAAAACACCTGCGCCCGCGGTAAAACCCACAATAACGCTATGTGATACAAAATTAATGACTTTTCCTAGTTTAATTATTCCATACAACATTTGTAAAGTTCCTACTAAGAACGTCATAAGAAAGAGCATTTGATAAGCATTATCAAGTCCCATATAGTTTCGCATACTTCCTGCAACGAGCAAGCAAATGGCATTTGTAGGACCAGTAACCAAATGTTTTGAACTTCCAAAAGCTGAACCGAAAATAGAAGACACGATAGCCGTGTATAGACCGTAAATTGGATTCACTCCTGCGATCAGAGCATACGCCATCGACTGAGGAATCGCTACTACAGCAACAGTCAAAGCAGCAATTAAGTCTTTGGTGAAATATTCCTTTTTGTAATTTTTAATTGTAGATATCACGGGAATATATCGAAATCCTGTTAGGTTCAAATTAATTCCACCTTTCCTCTGAATAACAACCCTCTAGGTTATCTGTGTTGTTAATAATGCATTAGGGTTGTTATTCCGAACGTTTAAGGCATAACTCCAGTCTCAAAATTTAGCAACAAAAAACCAAGCCTATTGGTGTTAACATATACCTATAGACGTTCAAATCGCCTTAAAAACGGCGGCCTAGAATTCCTCAACACAGATGACTTTGATTGAGACTTAGTTGCAGCCTCATCTTAGGCTGCAACTAAGTCCTCTTTTCTTTTAAGCATGAGATTTTGCAGCAGCTATCTTAGTCAGGGTAGATAACCATAAGGAATTCTGGTATAATTTATTTAGTCACATTTTTTAGCGGCCTTCGAGGCTGCTTTTTTTATTTTTTTAACTCTAACCCAATCGTCGGAATTTTTGTTCCTGTTTCTAAAACTGTCCATTTACGCATGCTCTCTTCCTCCGCTTCTTTGTTCCAATTGATCAGCTAAGATAACCCCGAAGGATGCTACCATAACCATGATCGCTAATATACCTGTTAACATTGCTCTCACCTCCAAATTAAATATTTCACTAATTTAATAAAAGGTTAACATTATGTTTTTATTCTGTCTATGGGAAATCAATATGCTCACCATCAATTAACGCAATGGTGAAAACGATAAATAATGTAATTATCGATTTACTTCCACAATACTTCAGTTATCCTTTTGATTACTTTATGGATTTTTTTCCTTGCTCAGATTCATTACTTGCAATATAATCTACAAAATACCGCCATATATATCTTATATTGTCTACAATTCGACATTACCATTCTCTAAAATGATTAGCGATGGTTTAGGTATCCAGTTGAAAGCAGTAACTAACCAATAATTATTACCGATGCTGAAAGAATGATCCTAAAAAAAAAATCCCTAAAAAGAAGTAGAAGCCTTCTTTTAAGGACAAAATTTCATCCAGATCCTTAATAACGCTGGTTCTTGTGCCACGTTTAATTAACGCAGCAAAAAAGAGGTAACCACTTATTCGGTCACCTCGACAAAATCAAAACCTGTTTTAGTCTAGCTTTTTCATCAGGGCTTCTTACAATTGGATTGAATGTGTAATAATAATTCCTAGCAATTTTCCAGATAATTATCTATAAATTCTTGCGGAAGCTTTTTAATCAGCATAACTGGTATCGTTGACTTATTAAGTAAATTATGAGCTAAACTGCCGAAGATTAACCCCTTAAAACTTGATAAACCACGCGTTCCAATAATAATTTGATCAAAAGAATTAGTATTTGCATAATCAAGGATTATATCTTCAATGTGAGATGTATCATTAGGAGCATCGCTTGAGCCCTTAGTGTATATTTCTTTATGGGCAACATTATATCCCTGGTTGAAGAAGATTTGATTTGTTTTACGAAGAATCTTATAATATTCCTTCTTAGTCTCGTTACCCGATTCAGAAAGAACATGCTTCATCCATTCAGAAGTAGGAGTAGCCGGCCAAGTATCTCTCCAATCATACGCTTTAAATAAAGGAGATTCATTTTCCTCAATGACTCTTAATACCGTTAATTGCATATCTGGCATATTTTGCAATAGTGTAGCTGTGTAAACCGCTGCAGAAAATGCCTGATGCGAGCCATCAGAGTAAAGAAGTACTTTAAACTGAGAATCATTCATAATTTCAATCTCTCCTAATAAAATATAGGACTATTTTATCATAATTACGAGTTCTCAGTCTCTAGTGTTTTAAAATTTTTTTCGGAGTATTTTGACTCCCATTTTGAGCTCATCTATAGTTAAAGCCCAGATATGATTACAATCAATAATCAACTCTGAAATTGCTTTCGAGCCGGTTAGGCAGTTTATAATTAACTAACTTATCCAGCCACATGAAAAACGCCTGAAGCTGCCGAGAGTATAATAATAATTTCCAACCCTACCATAATTGCATAGGGGATATCTTTTTTTATAGAATAATTGACAAACAAGGTAATATAACCAATAACAGAAACTAGTCCTAAAAATGCTAATCCAACTAAATTCATATAATCAGCATGGCTGACCATTGTTAACCAACTCCAACCCGAAGGAGCATGAGTAAGTTTTGCATATTCATGAACTGAAAGCCCCCAATACTGAGGCATTTGCGAAGGCGCAACCATTGGATTAAATAAACCCGCCATATACAGAATAAACGTAACAGCCATAATACCTATGCCGGCCCAGGAACATACTAATAAAATATTTGCATATCGATTCTGTTCAGGACTAACCATTGAACTTAGAGCAGCATCCGAAGGACTGACTACACTTTGAGCACGGCCATTGGAAACAGAAGCTTGACTATTCATAATTTTTACCCCCATCCTAATCCATCTAATAAAGATTTTAACCCTGCAAATAATAACATAAGGATTACAATATAGCGGATTGATTTAGGTTTTGTAATACTGAGAAGCCGAACACCTACACGTGATCCAACCATAATGCCAAGAACTGAAGGAATAGTAATTATTGCAAGTACTGCACCTTGATTTAAATAAATCCAGGCCGCTGAGGTATCAGTGATTGCCAGTAGTGACATACTCGTACCAACTGCTATTTTGAGAGGAGCACCTAGCAGGAGATTCAATACAGGAACGTTAGCCCAACCTGCGCCAATTCCAAACATTCCAGCGATAATCCCAATAAGGCAGAAGAGCAACAAACCTTGAGGCAGTCTCCAAACCGTCCAGTTTATATCTTGGCCGCTGGAAGACTCATAATATGCGCCCCCGATATTCAGATAGCGAGCTAAGGAATCCGGACGGCCGATCTTGGGGATTTCACTATTTTTCGAAAACACGAATACTAAGGCAATACCTGTAATTAAAACGCCTAATAATATTTTCAATATATTCTGTGGAAGAGCAAGTCCTAAATAAGCTCCTGCGATACTTGAAGAAGAAGCAAGCAATGCCAGGGGAATCACTAATCGCAAACTGGCCATATTTGCTTTGAGGAGCTTTGGCCCGGCAGACAATGAACACGCAAGTGCAACAAATAAACCCGTGCCGCGAATGAAATCAAAGTTAAAAGGAAAAAAGCTGCTAATGATTGGTACAAATAGTGTGCTTCCCCCAATCCCTGCTAAGGCCGAAACAATACCTATAAAGAAGGTTGTTACCATCAAGGCAAGCGGCCACACCCACCAAGGCACACCTGGTGTACTAGCCGCATTCGCCACAGCAAGACTAGTTGATGCAAATATTGAACTGGTGTGGGCGAAAAATTGTCCGATCATATTCTGGGCCTCCTATATACGTTAAATTTTCTAGGCATTAAGTCTTAAACTTATATATTTTTTAAATCTCGCACCCCCTACTTTTTTAATATGTGAGTCTTCTCACAAATAGAGTAACATTTGTCTTCGCCTCGTGTCTATAGGATAACAATATGTTCATAATCGATTTTATCTATGGTTCGAGCCCTATAAAGAGTCCCTAAAAAAAACAAAGGTCCGTAGGAACGTACTCACTACAGACCTCTATCAATTTTGGCTAGAACTTCTGTCAGTTCCAACTCATTTTCACAAGAGAATAATTTTATTGAAAGAAACTTTACTCAATTCAGTAAAGAGCGAATGTCTAAAGTGATCCTTTAACTTTACCTGATAATAGTTAACTCGAACCACTCCCTCTTTTAGAAGTAGTAGTCTTACAATCGGATAAATTGATTAATTTAGTTCTAAATTGCACTAACGATTAGACTAAGTCCATACTAAATTTATTATCAGCCAAAATGAACATATTGAGGTTTAATGAATAGTTAATAGTTAAAAGTTCTTTTAACAGTTAATGATTCTATGATTAATAAAATGCTAAATCCAAATATCGAGGTTATCCTTATGCTCAATAATTTTATCCGCTATTTTTGTTCCAACATAATGAAAGTATGTCTCTCCGTCTTTAGGGCCAGAATAATTTGGATCTACCGTGAATTTCGCGGTTTCAATCACTCGCCGAAGCAACGGAATTCTATTTGTTTTCGTAATATCAAAATTATTAATTGCTTTTCCAAATTCTTGGCCAAGATTAGCAGTACTCCAAAACTTGGGTCCTTTTTCAGGTTTAATCTGATAAACTCTTCTCAAAAATTCAAAAGGGAATGCACCGAAGGAAATAATAATTTTGGGCTTTGATTCGGCGGCAATTTCCTTAAAGATCTCAATTTCTTCAGCTACTTCAACGCCCCACCAATTTAGAGTATTTGGAACCAGCTCGCTTACTCTAACTGCGTTTCGAATATAAATATTCGAAGTATCTATCCTTGAGTGCAACACTCGAAATACCTTATCCTGTACCTCAGCAAGAACGGGAGTCCATATATTGTGTCGAACAGCAGGATGTTTGGGATTGACAAGCAGCCATATAGGGTACCCTCTATCCCCTGTCTCCTGTTTTATTTTTTCTATCGCAGGAATGTATCTGTTAAGAGTTAAGTTAGACATATGAAAATCCCTCCTCTCAAGATTTAAACATCTAAATGTGATCAGTTCTTCAACTTGGGTCAGGAATCTGCTTTTAAGCAAATGTCTTTAATTTATAAATAATGCTTTATCAAATATTTAATCAAATTTCTTAGCAACCCATAGATATGCTTTCTTAACTGTATCTCTCCTCTATTTGAAAGATGATGGCAGTATTGTCTCCCTCCTCGCCTTAAGTATGTACTTATACTCACAATTAAAGATTATCATTGTGTTAAGGTATTGTCTATAACTAGGCAATATTATCGTAATAAGATTATTCTATTGATAGAGCACATATAAGTGTCTTTTTATTCCATTTTAGTTAATCTTGCCATACCATTGCATCAACTTTAGCTATAATTTTGTGTTAATAAGGATAACAGCCTTTGACCTATCGTAGTTATAAAGAAGTAAAATAAAGAGAAAACGCTTGAAAATCAAAGGTGATTAGAAATATTTAAACCTTGAAATTGTCTTAAAACTTCCGAGTTTGTTAAATTGTGTAGTTCTTCTGAAATATTTTTAAAATTTTATTCAAAAATTATTATAATATTTCTTAATTATCTAGGATATTTTTTCTTTGAAATTAATCTTAATATGGGCTATTTCTATCGATTATGATTGTTTTACTTCCTGTCACTGTCACTGATAACTTATCTGTTAAAAACAAACCCTGAAGTTTGAAGTCTTCAGGGTAGTTGCTGTTACTTAACATCTTATTTAATTCTAATTAAATCCTATTTAATCCATATATCTAGGCTATCTTTATTCTCTATTATCTTTTCAGCTATTTTTTTCCCTACATACTGAAAATAGTTTTCTCCATAATAATTATGATCTTCGATAAATCTCCCACTTTTTACGACTCTGCGCAATAAAGGTATGCGATTAGTTTTCGTGATATCAAAGTTTTCCAGAGCTTTACCAAATTCATCACCTAAATTTGAGGTACCCCAAAATTTAGGTCCCTTTTCCGGATATATTTCATAGACTCTTCGTACAAATTCAAAAGGAAATGAGCCAAATGTTATTAGGATCTTAGGTTGATAATCCACAACCATTCCCCTGAAAATCTCAATTTCTTTAGCTAATTCCGTCCCCCACCAATTTAAAGTATTGGGAATTATTCGGCTGTCGCCAACAACTTTTCTCGTATATAGTTTCGTTGTGTCAATTCTCGTACGCAAGTCTCTATAAACCTTATCTTGTATCTCAGCAAGAACTGGTGCCCATATATTATGGCGTACAGCGGGATGTTTAGGATTTACTAATAGCCAAATAGGATATGATTTATCTCCGGTCTCCCGTTCAACTAATTCAGCCGGATTTGAAGTTGTTGTATTAGTTTCATTTAACGATGACAAATTAACCCCTTCTTTCAGTATTCAGTCATGCATATAAAAGCCCCAAAGAGAAATTCTCATTTAGGGCAAGTTATCCAGTTCCTGCTTCATAAGTTAAAAAAATATATTACCGGTACGGCCACTGATCATATGTGCAATTTGGGAGTTCTCTTCTCTTGTGTCCGATAAGAAATTACTAATAAATTCTTGAGGCAGCTTCCTAATTAATAATACTGGGATTGATGACTTATTTTGTACCTTATGAGCTAAGCCCCCGAAAATTAACCCTTTAAATATTGAGAAACCATGTGTTCCCATAATAATCAGGTTATATGAGTTTCTTTTAGAATAGTTTAAAATTAAATCTGCAGTATCAGAGGTATCTGACTTATCAATATTGGAAAATAATAGTTGATGGTTTATTTGGGACGAATTTTCCACAAATATACGATTTGTTTTCGATACTAAACGAGCATATTGATCTCTATGATCTTCCTCAGAATTAATCAACTGCTTAAACCAATCATCTTCAGGAATTTTAAGATAAGTCTGTGACCAGCTAAGCTCCGATTCAGACTCCCAGTAAATCCTCTTATACTTTCGTCTTAATTCCCTCCAACTAAACTCACTCCCCATAAAACGTTCATGACTTTCATGTATTTGAAGAATTGTCAATTTCATATTCGGAATATTATTTATAAGTGATGCGGCACATACAGCGGCAGAGATTGATTGTGCTGATCCATCAGAATAGAGCAAGACATTAAAATTTGAACTCTCCATATAAATAGCCCCTTCCCTGAATAACTTGAGCTAGTAATATTTCGCACTTATTGGCCATATAGATAAATTCTATAAAACTTCCGTTTTTATTTCGAAAATAATTATTCAGCATTGTTTCGATTTTATGGTATAATTAACATGTCAAATTTCTTAGCAGCCTTTCTAAGGCTGTTTTTTTTCTATCAAATTGATTCACACCGTATCATGATACCACATTAATAAAAGCATATCCTTTTGAAAGTACTTATTTTTAGCAAAACAAAAACAGTAAGAAGATTTTATAATAGGTTAAAAAAGATATCAATTTTTTCTCAGATTTTACCTTAATCCGATACTTAGATTTGTATTTTTTGCATTCACCCCTCCTTTTTCCTTGTGACTTTACTAACAAGTACAGATTAGCATTGTATTTACATGGTGTCTATATCAAATCAATATGTTCATAATCAATATAATTAATAACTACAATCTTTCCTCATCACTGAATCAGAACTTTGGTTATTAATTCTAAGACTATAAGAATAATAATACTTATACAAAAAGGCTTTGGAGTGAATTTCTTCTTCCAAAGCCTTTTAAGCTTAACTGAATATCTTTATAATACATTATGTTGATATTTTGAGAATAAAATATTTAAATAAATAATTAATATTTATTTTCAGTTTTCTTTAGATGTTGTTAAAATTCTTCAGAAGCCAGATAGTTATCAATAAAATCCTGGGGAAGTTTTTTTATTAATAAAACAGGAAGCTTAGATTTATCAAGTACTGTATGGGCTAAACTACCATAAATTAAACCTTTAATTGTTGAAAGACCTCGAGTACCCATAATTATTAATTCAAAAGGATTACTATTAGCATAATCGGTAATCATTTTTACTGTCTCAGAAATGCTAACAGATTCATTCGGACTTGTTTTTTTGTAAAGGATTTGTTCATTAACATTTGCTGACCGTTTCTGATAGATCTCATTAGTCTTTTTTAATATGCTTGCATATTGTTTTTGGCTCTCAATGCTTGACTCAGATTCATTAAGTACACCACTCATCCATTCCGGACTTGGGTTCTCTGGCCATGAATCAAACCATTTATATTCATTTTCAGCTAAACGTCCCCAATGATAACGCTTATATTTCGGTCGCAGCTCTAACCAGCTGTAACTCATTTCTTGTGATTCATCATCGCTTTCTTGTACTTGAAGGATAGTTAATTGCATATTAGGAATCTTTTTTAAAAGCGTTGCTGTATATACCGCCGCTGAAAAAGCTTGATGTGAGCCATCAGAATAAAGTAAAACTTTAAACTTAGAATCGTTCATACAAACACCTCTTTCTCCATGATGGATATTGTGATAATATAATACATTAGACTGATGTACTAGTTGAAATACTCAAATGGTTTTATGCTAATTAATTCCTTATTTATAATTTCTACGATATAAAAAATTATAGCATATTATTATGCTCATAAACAAGTAGAGACAAATTCTAAATAAAGTTATTATTTAGTAAGATTTATCTCTAAAAAAATACCTCAAAGAATATTTCTTCGAGGTAATCAAATGATGCATATTAAAATTTGATCGGGAATGTCTTAAAATATGAAAATGCCGATTATTCCTGATGCTAAGATAAGATATGCCGGATGTATTTTCGTCTTAATTAATAAGATAAAAGCTGCCACTAATAAGATGCTGCTCTTAATGTCAATAAATTGACTACCTCCGATAATACCATTACTTACGGCAAATTTAATAGCAGCATAAGCGATTACTCCAACGATTGTCGGCCTCAGTCCATAAAAAGCAGCTTTTACATAGGGATGATTCTGGAATGTAAAAAACAGTTTTCCGACAACAAGGATAAGTAATAATGATGGTAAAGTTACTCCAATACACGCAACTGCGGCCCCTATTAAACCTGCTAATTTATAACCCACTACTGTTGCTGTATTACTGGCAATTGGACCGGGAGCCATTGCAGATACTGCAATTAAGTTAGTAAATTGACTAATATCTAACCAGTGATGATTTTGCATTTCAGTCTGGATAAGAGGGATCATGGCATAGCCGCCACCAAAACTGACTAACCCAAGCTTGAAAAAAGTAACGATCATTTCTAAATACAAACTCATAATGTTTCACCACTAGCTTTCTTATGAGATAGTCTTTTATCTTGTTGATCCTTAACTTTTACAATCACAATGCCTATAAAAGCTCCTAAGAAGATTACCAGGATTAAGTTGAGACTCTTGAATAGTAAGAGTGATATGATACATATGGCGCAAATTGCAGCACTTATTTTATCCACTACTGAAACGTGTCCCATCTTAAAAGCCGCAGAGGCAATTAAAGCAACTACAATAGGTCTAATTCCCTGCAGAGCAGCCTGAACGTAAACGTTTTGTTGAAATGAACTAAGTAAAGCACCTAAAATTATAATAATCACAAATGTAGGAATAACAATTCCAATTAATGCAGACAAAGCACCAGGAATGCCGCCGATCTGGTAACCAACAAATGTAGCAGAGTTAACAGCAATCGCCCCTGGTAAGGACTGTGAAACTGCGAAGATATCAACGAGGTTTTCACGATCTATCCATTGTTTTTTATGGACAATTTCTTCTTCCATGATAGGAATCATGGCAAATCCGCCGCCAAAAGTAATGGGGGAAATTTTAAAAAACACCATAAATATTTCGTATAAAAATTTAAATGTGATTTTTCTTTTTTCCATTTCCTTTTCCACTTTGACTCCTCCTATGCAAAAGCAAGTTACGCAACATTAAGATTATTAAGTTAACAGATTTTACTCTCCCTCCTTCCCACCTCTTAAGCCTTTTATCTATAGTTGGGAGTTAATTTCGTAGTTGAAGTTGAAGATATTTAGGAGGGCATTACACTATAAGATTTAATAACGTTTCACTTGTTTTGTTTCCTCGAAGTTTGTAATAGAGATTATTTTCACTTGGAGATCTATAAAAGTTAATCCTGCTAGCTAAGGATTAGTGAAAGAGAAATAGATTATTTATGTCTGTTAGTAAAGAAAAATAACATTTCGAATCTTGATTACGAACTTACCGCCTTAGCTAAAAATCTTGATAGATTTTTAACGTTTGTCAGGTATCATACATTTATTACCCTTAATCTTTGTTATAATAAGCTCGCTGCACTGATATTGAATTTATGAGATAAGATTAACACTGTGAGTATTCCGAGTCAATATGGTCGTAATCAGGATATGTTATGATGAGATTTTTTTATGAGAATATTCTGTTAATTATTTGTATCATATTCTGCTGATTTAATTAGCAACTTTATGTTTTTACAAAGGTCTTTTCTTTTGCATCCAATTTACTTCATTCTATATTAGAAGATAAAACTCTATCATTTAATTAACCTCCTCACATCTAGGCTTTAATAGCAATTTACAAAGGATTGATTTCACGAAATATGTAATTTAATTTAAGTTTTATAATTAACATTTATTATTGTCAGATGTTTTTCTTTTAATCCACGGGCTAATCTGCGAATTCATAGGATTGAGGACAGCCGAAAGTTATACTTCTGACAATATATTGAGTAGTTTAGAATAAGAAAAACGCAAAAACCTTTTTATAAAAATGTATATTAAAAAAAGAAGACGAGTATAAACCTTTCGAAATCTCGAAAAGTCATACTCGTCCCTCTGGGAGTTAACCTATTAATATAGTAGCAATTTAAGGCTTAAAGGTATTGAATCACTTAAAATTTAACGTCGAACATGTCGATAACAGGACGTTTGAAGACTGACCATTCTTTGGTTTGTGGATCCCATTTCATGTTAACGAAACAATGCCAGTTTTCTTCGTCAATTACCGGTTTGTCTGTTCTGATATAGTATCCAGGCCAACGTGTTTCATCACGGAAGGTTA
>NZ_JBNFTW010000006.1:0-293799 GCF_049943955.1 Desulfosporosinus sp. SYSU MS00001 | reverse complement strand
ACAAAGTGATTCTCTGGGGCTGGTGGCTCGGCGAAACCCTCCACCGGAGGCTTTCGTGCTTTTCGTATACCGAACACGGAAGTTAAGGATCCACACTGCAGGAGAATGCGTAAGGGGACGCAGTGTGACGAAAGGCTCATCCGCCTTTCGTTCCAGGGCCGATAATACTTGGGGCATAGCCCCTAGGAAAGTAGGTCATCGCCAGGTAAACAAGCAATAGACTGCCTTATTGGCAGTCTGTTTGTGTTTCATGAAAGAAATGAAAGTATTTTTAAGTGGTAACTTGCACACTTTACATTAAATAGTTTACAGTTAACGAGAGTTATTTTTCTTCAAGTTTTGCTAAAATGTTGCAAAGAGTTTTTTCGATATTGTTAAATTTACGCATAAACCAAACAATTAGGGCTATTGGAATTACCAAAAATGGGATATATATCATAATGGCAAGTGTTGGTGTTATAAATAACGGAAAGAAAATTCCCATAGCCTATCCCCCTTAAATTTAACCATTTTGAACAAATTATCACTTTCCTTGTTAGTTAGTGTTAACGGGTACGGTTTGAGCTGAACTGTTACCGTCGGTGTTGATATCTTGGGTATAAAGAGTGGTTCCTTCGCCTGATGATCCAGTAACTGTAAAATTAGGCCCTTCCGATTTATTTAAGAAAGTAAACCAGAACAAATCTGTATCTTTTCCGACTATCTTAGCTTCTTTGACATTGCTGCCGTTTTTCTCTGCTACCTTTATGTACTTTATTTGTTTATCTTTCACCTCGCCAAATAATAATGGAAATGGGGTACCTTTAACATAAGGAAAATATTGAGCACTAAAGCCCTTTGAGACGCCATCGCTATGTTCTCCACCCCAGCTCCACTGCCATCCCCACAATGTTTTTTTGACGTAACCTGAAGCGACCGATTCCCCTCCTTTACCAATACTTTTTTTGTAGAAAACAACAACTCCACCTTTAACTTGTTCCGTATACACGATCTTTGTAACATTTCGACGAGTTTTTTCTATTGCATCGACAATTGTATTTCCGGTTGGATTGCTTGTAAAAATCGAACTATTCAGGGCCGCAATGAAGCCAAATAAAACGATAAAACCAATAAAAAAACCTACTTTTCTCATTGATAATCACCTCTCTCTCAAATAGTCTGGAACCACTCCTACAAGACCTAGCTTTACCATCTAATTCTCAATTGTGTATAGGCGAACTTCATGAATTTGAATTATCTGTATCAATAAGTTAATGCGAAGTTCGAACTTGTTTATACAAAAATGCCTTATTAACATCTTGAGATTAGTTCGACGAGGTGTCAGGTTTACCTCTTTTTTATTCATTAGGCTTTTAACTTAATCATATCTTGATAAAATTTAATTAAGTTCGCTAAACTCTCATTTGGAAAATGTAATAAGCTCAAGCTTATTAGGCTTGAGCTTATCGGTGTTATTCAAATCTCTCTAACAATTGGATGGAAAAGAATGATGCTTAAAATTATTTGTTATGTCACAAAATTCGATCGCATTTTGATTGTATTCTAGGCCCGATGAAAACCCTCCCGCTTAATACTCCTCTAACGGTATTACTGAAGGTATACACCCAAAGAAGGATTAAGAGGATGGTTAGGAATTCGGAATAGCCAACCGTGAGAGGGGATATAAATATCCTTGCTACTTTTTGACTAGCGATTGTATAAGAAGCTAATGGAAAGATGAAGGCCCACCATCCCATTGTAAAGGGAATTCCTCCATTTTTAATTTGATAAATACTAATCATCACAATGATGCCGACAATCCAGATTCCGAATCCCCAGACGGCAACAGAGATTAAATTTGAGAAATCTGTTGATGCTAATAACCCTAATGAATGAGCATTTTTCGTAATATCAATAATTGCACTTACAGCTAGTCCAATTGCACTGATGAAAATACCGAAGGATGGAATTTTATCCGCTGGGGGGAGTGGATGATGAGCTAGTCGGACAAAAACTATGGCGCTAATAAATATGAAAAGGAAAAAACCAATACCAAATAAGGCTGTATTAATGATCAGGAAGGATAGACTCCATGTCGGCCGAATTTTAATTGTCAGTTCGAGAACCGGGTTCCCGATCAACAAAACAGCCATATTTGCGATGGGTGCCATAATCCAAGAAAAGTTAATGACGTCTGGACTTGGAGTTTCTTTAAGCCGTATAATCAAAAACGTCGAATAAAAGGTAAAAAAGCTTACACCAATCATCGAAATAATCCACAAGCCGAGAATAAGATGATAAACTATAGATTGATTAAGATAATGGCTCCAAATAAGGTAAATATTCGTTCCCAGAATGGTTGTCGCTACTGGCATGGTCACGAAGAAATTGCCGGTGTGAAGGTGATTTAGGTCGCGATAAGCATAATCAAAGAAACATAGCCAACGAATAACCCACGGGACTAAAACCACGAAATAAAGAAGGTCTGCAACAATAGCAAAAAGTATACCTAGAAGGTTTCCCACTGGAAAAGCGTTTTGCCATTGGAAGAGGATGTTGGCTAATCCACCGGTACCCATGATTACAGCAAACCAGGAGGGGGCCAGATGCTTGATGGAATGTTGTTCTTGCACATTGAAAACTCCTTATTTTAGATTTAACCTTTATATCAGGATCTTTACTATTTAGTTATAAATTGTATTGGCCCATTCGTAAAATACTCATTTGGCATAGAGTGTATCGAATTTTAGAATAAATGTTAGGTGTAACGATGGAGATAAGACATTTAGAATATTTTCTGGAGGTTTCCAGGCATAAGAGTTTCAGTAAAGCCGCTGAAGTAACTCATATTTCTCAGCCCACAATCAGTAAGGCTGTAAAGGATTTAGAAACTGAGTTGGGAAAAACGTTGTTCTATCGAAGTACGAAATATGTTGAACTGACTGATGCTGGGAAAGCGATTCTCGAGCAAGCGCAACAAATTGTGGCCTCTTTTAGAAATATCCATGTTCAGCTTGAAGGCCTTGAAAAACAAGAAATAGGAAAAGTCCACATTGGTTTGCCCCATATCACTGCTGTTACAACGTTTTCTCACGTTTTGGGTGCATTTAAACGGGATTACCCTAGAATTGAAATCCAACTTTATGAATATGGACCCAAAAAGATTGAAGCATCGCTGCAAGAAGGATTACTGGATTTCGGTATTTTTACACCTGAAGATAGTCATCTCTTTGAATGGATTTGGTTTGAGCGAGATCCTCACAGTGTGATTATGAACCCAACTCATTGGTTAATGTGCCATAATACGATTGACTATGAAAATCTTCAAGGGGAGCAACTCATTATTTACAATAGCGACTATAAGCTTCATGATATCATTCTGGACAGGTGTAAACTATCCGGTTTTATCCCTCAAGTAGCTTTTGAAACTTCGCAGCGTGAACTCATGATCCAAATGGTGACTGCAGGGCTAGGTGTTGCCTTATTACCCAGTAAAATATGTCAGGATCTTGATCCAGAGATTGTTATATCCCGGCCACTAACAGATTCTCAATTGTATCTTGAATTGGCATTGACATGGAAAAGAGGACGGTATTTATCCTATGCAGCTTCGAGGTTTCTGAATTTCTTTAAGATGAATCTTAATGAAAATAATAATCTACTCTAATAGAATTTTATCTAATTTTTAAGGCCCCCACTTCTTGTAAGTGGGGGTGGGTCCTTCGTTAACTTCAGGTGGGGTAGAGTCCCCAAGCCCCGATGTTCAGCTTTAGCTGAACGAGTTCACAGGAATGGATATTCTAAAATTGATATGAGTTCAGCCCCCCTCATTCACATAATAAATGAGGAGGGCTGCTGTTTGATAAAGTCGATATTAGAAAATAACTATGGAGATTAATGCCCCAGCCATAATTATCCATAGTGTATCAATGTTGGTAAATCGCTGTATGCCAAAAGCTGCTAAAGCCAGCGCACAAGTAGGTAAATCGACCAGCGAACTGCCAGTTAATTTGTAAATGGTTGCCCATAGCGTCCCAATGAACGCTGAAACAACGCCGCTGATGATCATTTTTACCTTGTCAACTTGACCTGCTCGGTTATAGAGGTCGGAAATAATATTTACAACAGCGAACGAAGGCAGATACATGTTTGCCATAGCGAGGGCCGCCCCAAAGATGCCTGCTGCTTTATATCCGATAAAGGCGGAAATTACGGTTACCGGTCCAGGCGTTAGTAAACTCAGGGCTAAAGCTACCCCGAATTCTTTGTCGGTCACAAAGTGATATTGATTAACCATGGCATTTTGAATAAAGGGTAACATTGCGTAGCCGCTTCCAAAGGTCAGTCCTCCGATTCCAAATAAGGAATTTCCCAGGTTTTTATAGAGAGGATTGCTAAAATTAATAGCAAAATTGATAAACATCAGTATGCCAAGCATAATCAGCGTAACCAGGTACTTTTTCTTGCTGAATTCAAATTTAATCGCCGAAACTGCTTTTGGTGAAGATTTCTTAGGGACCCAGAATTTTTTATCCATTACAGTTTTCCAGCTAGAATACTTAACTGTTAAAAAAGTAAAAATCAGACTTACTATCCCAGCAACTATGAGAAGGGTAATAATATTTACCTTTAAAAAACACACCAAAGTAAAACCGCCAACAGCTAGGATCGTTAACTGAGGGGTATTTACCCCTTTTTTCCATAAATCAAGGATAGTGTTTAAGACAAGACCTACAACTAAAGCACCTACTCCTTTAAACAACGAGGATACCACGGGAACATTGTTATAGTTTAAATACAGATGGGCAAGAAGTACCATTGAAACAAAACAAGGGATTACAAAGAAGATACTAGCTGTTAAGGCACCGGGAAAACCCCTAATGAAGTAACCAATGTAAGTGTTGAGGTTTACGGTAGGTGCTCCCGGTAAAAGCTGCGACAGAGCTAAACCATTCAAGTATTCCTCATCAGTCAGCCAATACTTTTTATCGACTAAAGCTTTCTTTGCTTCACCCAGTGCCGCCAGACTATAAGATACAAGACCTATGTGAAGAAAAGTTCTTGCGATTTCAAAAAGACTTACAACTCTGGGCGTTTCTAATGACTGCTTTATTTCATTTTCTCTTCTTGTTTCCATGGCTTTACCTCCTAATTACCATAATCAATAAATAATTAGAAAGGAATTTAAAGTACTCTAAAGTAATAAGTTTTCTCGTTTCGAGAACATCAAAAGATGGCTATTGAGTTATTCCAGGGTTTAGCATGGAGTTAACCCACATTCCTCGAGAATCGCTGTGCCCTCCTCTCCCGTAAGAAAATCAACAAACGATTGAGCAATGTCAGATTGAAACCTATCCTTTGCTATGCCAATGGCAAATTCTATAGGGCTGCCGTGGATTATAGTAGTTGTGCCAGGGATCTTACTCTCAAGGCTGACGGAGGCTTGGTCATAAAATTTGGCATAAGCAGGATTCGATAAATTGATTTTTGGCGCTAGAGGAATAAACGGAAGACCCAATTGTCTAACCTCCGAGGAATAAAGAAATGCGTAGTCTACTTGACCATTTAATAAGGCCTGAGACAGATCAATTGATTTAGGATAGATTGAATAAGGGATACATGCAGCTTCTAAAGTCGAATATAAGCCGGGTCTGTCATAGAATATCTCAGCTAATTGCCATACCATAAGAGTTCGATAACCACATGGGTCAAGACGATGGTCGGAACGAGCAAAACTGACTTGGGGTTTCAGTAACACTTCGGCCCAATTTTCAGGAGTCATTTCTATAGTTCCTTTAGACTCTTCGTGGCAGCCTATAACAATCTGATCCGACGCAAATATAAAGTAATTATTTACGAGGTTGGGTACAAGTAATTCTGCAAATAAGGCTTGATCTGCAAGGGCGATAATGTCGTATTTCTCTCCAGTGAGTAAACGTTTTGCTCCTTCTCTTGAACCAACTCCTGTCAGCTCAATTTGGAGATCTGGGTAGTGTGGTAAGAAATGTTCTTGACACTTTTCCATAACGATCTGCAAAGCACCCGCATGAATAATTTTAAGAGTCTTTTGAACCACGTTTGTTGCCACCACCTATCACTGATTAAATTGAAGATAAGCCGCTAAGAAATTCTCTAACTTTATCTTTTGCAGAACAATGTACTGTGCCCAGACAATTAAATACTCTTCTCCCTGTGCTGTTAGCTTATAAAGTCTCCTGCCTGGACCAGATTCGCCAACTTCCCATTGAGATTTAATCATTCCCTCCTTGTCCATACGTCGTAAATTTCTATAAATTGTAGCTGCGTCAACTTCAGCACTCTTAAATTCACTGTCATTTAGGCGTTGAATTAATTCGTACCCATGAGAAGGTTTTTGCTTTAAAAGAAGAAGTAATTCCGCTTGAATTAAACGTTCCATAGATAGTGAGAATTCAAGCTCCTTTACCTTCTCGTTATCCATATATACTCACCTCAACTATTTGCATCATGCATATAGTATTAATACAAATATATTCTGCATTCAAATAAAATACCCTTCCTGCTAATACTGAAGTTCAAAACTTTTTCGTCTTTGGCTGCAAATTTGATCAAAGTAAGAACAGTGAATGTCTGTGCGTATATCGTGAGAATTTAAGCAGAATCAACATTCTAATTATCTAAGCCTTTCATAACCGACATTAGTATTATTTATGCTTGAATCCACCATACTAAAAGAGAACTTGGCAACGATTGATTAACTTGATGTTTCAGCAGCTAGTTGAGGTTTTCGAAAGTAAGGGGGTAAAACAATCAGTGTTTTCTAATAAACTATCTTTATCTGAATCTGAAGAAGAAGACATTAAGCTTGACGAATCAACAAACTCTATTAAAGAGTTAGGACAGGTTGAAATTCCTGAAGTTTCCGAAAGGATTTTTTGTTTGCCCATTATTGGTCAAATTGAAGGTCATCAAATATTGCCTGCGCAATCTAAGACGACAAAATATGAACATATTATTCCTCAGCTTCTGGCAGTTGAGCAAAACCCCAAAATTGAGGGTATATTAGTTATTCTCAATACTGCCGGCGGTGATGTGGAGGCTGGATTAGCAATTGCCGAAATGTTATCTAGTTTAAGCAAGCCGTCTGTTTCTTTAGTCCTTGGTGGTGGTCACAGTATTGGTATTCCTATCGCTGTAAGTTGTACCAAGAGCCTTATAGCACCGACAGGCACAATGACCGTTCATCCTATTCGCTATACGGGTTTAGTAATAAATGGTCACCAGCAGTTTGACTATTTGAAAAAGATGCAAGAGAGAATAGATCAGTTCATATATTCGCATTCAAATATTAGTAAAGAAAAATTAGAGCAGCTTATGTTTCAAACAGGAGAGTTAGCTCAGGATATCGGAACAATATTAATTGGCGAAGAAGCTGTCAAAGCGGGGTTGATTCAAGCGGTTGGTGGGGTTCGGGAGGCTTTCAAAGAACTGAATGATTTGATAAGTTCTTCAGAGAAGCCGCTATAGTATTAAAGATGCCTTAAACTTTAGATCGTTAGATTCAGGCTGGGCCAGTAATACTCATCGAATTAACGTAATGGTGAGAAAGTTACTGGCTTTTTAAGCCAATCGCAAGACCCCCACTTCTACAAGTGGGAGCGGTTCGCATACCCTTCTTTGGTGGGGGTAGATAAATGTCAATTGATTCAAAAAAGGAAAACGCCTTAAGTATGTGGAATTTAATGTGGGTTATAAAAATTATTTTAAAAGTTTGGGGGATTGGTGTGTGGCGAAAAAAAGAGGACGCCGCAAATTAAATAAAAAGGTCGATATGAGGGCTGTCACGATAGCAGAGACGATTCGCAGAGAAGTTATTGGAGTTATCGTGGTTGGCATGGCTTGTTTAGGGCTTGTAGCTCTCTATTCGAAGAGAAGCGGTGTTGTTGGCGGAGAAATTAGTTATTTTTTGACCATGTTAGCTGGAGGAGGACGAATAGGTATCCCAGTCATGTTAGGAATTTGGGGTATTTCTTTCATGAACAAACAAACTCTGCGTCTTGGACCTAAAATGGAAGGAATGATTCTCCTTTGGCTTGTATTTATCGGTATTCTTCACCTTCAGCTGCCGGGAATTGAAGCTTTTTCCCGATCTGATATTTTTCATGAGGGCCAGCTTGGACATGGCGGGGGCCTTATTGGTGCGGTAATAGCCTTTTTATTGAAGGAGACAGTCGGAATTCCCGGAAGTTACGTTGTTTTAATTATGTTTGCAATTATTGGAGCGTTGCTAATCACAAATCGCTCGCTCATAAAAGGAGTACAGGAAATTGGTCAGATGGGGAAAGAATCCGGAGTATGGATGAAACAACACGTGGAGGATTTTAAGGAAGTATTGAAAAATCCTGACGTTGACAAAGAGGCTGAAACAAGTGAAGAAAGGGATTCTGATGGTCATAAAGCATCTAAAATCCTCAAGAAATCGCCATCTTCACGCCCGCCTGTCTTGGATCCGGACATTGTTGAACGGCCATTAGTTATCAAAACTCTTGATGATCCTAATGAAAATACCAGCCAAAATCTCCGTGAAGGGATAACTGAGAGTCCTTCTGAGTCTCTTCCCAAAGGACAATTAGGTTTTGAGAAAACACTAGGCGGAGTAACTTCCGAACCGCCAGCACCGGGCAAAGTGACCAGCACGCCCATCTCACGGCAGACTCGTGAAGACGGAAATTTTCAACTTCCGCAAGTTTCCTTGCTGCATAAATCCTTAAAAGTTAAAAACCCTAGGTTAAATAAAGATTTAACGGATAATGTCCGGATACTTGAGGAAACCCTTGCTAATTTTGGGGTAAAGGTCAAAGTGACCCAAGTGACTCAAGGTCCTGCTATTACGCGTTATGAAGCTCAGCCTGCTCCAGGAGTGAAAGTCAGCAAAATAACCAACTTAGCAGATGATATCGCATTAAGTTTGGCTTCGGCTGACGTTCGTATTGAGGCTCCTATCCCCGGGAAATCAGTGGTAGGGATAGAAGTACCCAATAAAGAAATTGCCATGGTACATTTTCGTGAAGTCTTAGAAACTCCCGAATTTCAGGGGTCAAGCAATAAGTTGATCTTATGTTTGGGTAAAGATATAACTGGAGCACCGGTAATAGCAGATTTAACTAAGATGCCGCACCTCTTAATTGCCGGAGCAACAGGCTCAGGTAAGTCTGTGTGTATTAATACTTTGATTCACAGTATTCTTTTTAAAGCTCGTCCGGATGAAGTGAAGTTTTTACTTGTTGATCCGAAAATGGTCGAACTGGCTAACTATAACGGCATTCCTCATTTGATTGCCCCAGTTGTCACGGATTCTCGTAAAGCTGCAGGAGCATTGAAATGGATTGTGACCGAAATGGAAACTCGCTATGAGTTGTTTGCTGCCTCGGGTGTGAGAGACATTGTTCGGTATAATTTTTTACGCGCACAGGAAAAGAATAATGAGCATCCGCCTTTACCTTATGTTGTCGTCATTATTGACGAACTGGCAGATTTGATGATGGTTGCACCGGGAGATGTTGAGGACGCCATTTGCCGTCTGGCTCAAATGGCTCGTGCGGCCGGAATTCATTTGATTGTGGCAACCCAAAGACCTTCCGTAGATGTTATTACGGGACTTATTAAAGCAAATATCCCTTCGCGAATTGCCTTTTCGGTTTCTTCTCAAACAGATTCGAGAACAATCTTGGATTTGAATGGAGCGGAGAAACTTATGGGGCGCGGTGATATGTTATACTATCCCATGGGTGCGAGTAAACCCATACGTGTTCAGGGCTGTTATCTAGGTGACAAAGAAGTGGAAAATGTTGTGGAGTTCCTGCAAAATCAAGCCAAACCTGAATATCAGGATATCCCTAATGTGGATATTGGGAGTACAACAAAGGATGACATGGAAGATGAACTCTTTTATCAGGCAGCTCAACTCTTTATCGAAAGCGGAACTGCTTCAGTTTCTCTATTGCAGCGACGCTTACGAATTGGCTATACTCGTGCAGCACGCCTTATGGATTTATTGGAAGGAAAAGGGGTCGTTGGAGGTTATGAAGGTTCTAAACCTCGCGAAGTATTGATGACCAGAGGACAATTTGAGTTAAAGTATGGTTCCTTGAATAATGAAATTGTTTAGAAAACGAAATTGTATATTAGTTGCATAAAATTTTGTTAAGCCTTATGATAAGAGGTAAAATGATATTTGATAAGATAGTAAAGGAATACTTATGCTAAAAGAGATACATGTTAGTGAAATAAAATCTTTAGATCATCCTGTTTTGATTGATGTACGCTCGGAGGGAGAATTTGAAGAAGCAACGATCCCAGGTTCAGTAAATCTTCCGCTTTTTAACAATCAGGAACGTGCTGAAATTGGGACAATTTATACTCAGTCATCACCAGCTATAGCTCGAGAGCTTGGCTTAAATATTGCTAGTCCAAAATTGCCTGAACTTGTCAAAAAAGTTGAGGAACTGTCTAAGTCAGGTCCCGTGGTGCTTTTTTGCTGGCGTGGAGGCATGCGAAGTAAGGCGGTTGCTGCCGTCTCTGAATTAATGGGTATTCCGATTTACCGATTGCAAGGGGGTTTTAAAGCTTACCGTAATCTAGTGGTTGAATACTTTAATAATCCACTTCCTGTTAAGGTTGTCGTGCTCCGTGGCAATACGGGCGTCGGTAAAACAGAGCTTCTGGGAAAGTTGCGTTCAGAAGGATATCCAGCGATTGACCTCGAGAAATTAGCGAATAACCGAGGTTCTGTTTTTGGTGCCTTGGGTTTAGGAAATTCACCCTCCCAGAAAAGATTTGAAGGGCTGCTTTATGAAGAACTAAATTTATTGAGGAGTTTCCCTTATGTCATTGTAGAATGTGAAAGTAAACGTATTGGGAGAGTAACTATACCAACCACGTTTTTCTCGGCAATGCAGCAGGGGACTCAATTATTACAGTATGACAGTTTGCCAAATCGTGTTCAACGATTAATACGGGAGTATACATCAGTGCCGAATGCCCTTGAAGAGATTGGTGCCGCTTTAGAGAGATTGGTAAAAACGCTTGGTCATGTTAAAGTGCGGGAATTGCGTTCCCTTTTAGAAGCAAATCATTTGGAAATTTTCACTGAACGTCTTTTAGTTGAATATTATGACAAACTTTATGCGTATCCCAATCAACCAAACGCAGAGTATAATTATTTTATCGATTATAGTGAGTCTACTAAAGCGTTAAGGGAGTTGGAACGCTATCTTGATGAAAAGGTGGCCGACACGGATCGAGAGTCTACTATATCTGGAATACGACATTCAGCAAAATAAGCCGGGATTATTAGGAGCTGTGACCACCTTGATTGGTATGCTGGATCTTAATATTCTGGCGGTCACAAGTATTGGACAAACCCGACGAGGACTTCTTTTGGAAGCTCATTCGGATACTAAAACAAGGACCTTGCAAGAAGCCTTGTTGCAAGTTGCGGCTATCAAAGTGACAGCATTCCGAAGACCAACCTTATTGGATCGGATAGCTTTACGCCATGGCAAAAGATTAGACATGGCTGAACTTAATCCGCCGACATATCGGTTTGTTCGTGAAGAATTAGGAGTGCTGGTTGACTTTTTAGGAGATACTTTACTTGAGGGCGGAAATCGAATCATTGGAATTCGGGGAATGCCGAGGGTAGGAAAAACTGAAGCAGCCATAGCTGCCTGTGTTTATGCCAACAAGCGATGGATATTATTATCCTCAACAATCATTCGGCAAACCATACGCACAGAGTTATTACTTGGCGAGTCAACAAATAGCATATTTCTCATCGATGGGATTACGAGCACCACGCGAGGAAACGATGCTCATTGGTCCTTACTTAAAAATGTTTTGGAAATGCCGACAGTGAAAATTATCGAACACCCGGATGTTCTGCTGAGAGATGGCCGTTTGAAGATTGACTTTGATTTTATCATTGAAATACGTCATCATGAAGATGACGACATTCGATGCGAGGATATAGCAATGAGCTTTTCTGCCTTCGATTTAAGCTAACATAATAAGGGGGGGTCTCAATGGCAGGAGAAGGACAAATGCTCCGAGCCGCACGTGAGGAGAAACAATGGAGTCTAAGATTTACCGAAGACACCACTAAAATTCGAGTCCGTTATATCCAGGCGCTTGAAGAAGAAAATTATGGGATACTTCCAGGGACGACTTATGTTAAAGGATATTTACGTACCTATGCAAAGCACTTAGGTTTAAACCCGGATGAGATTATACAACTCTACAATAATAGCCCAGAGGTAAAAGAAACGGTAAAGATACTTGAAACTCCCGATGATATACCTCTAAAGAAAAGCCCTAACTGGGTAAGACCTTTAGCAGCGGGGATTATGGCTATTCTAGCTATCGGCATTGTAGTTGGGGTTGCTGAATGGAGTCATAATACTCCTGAAAAGCCTTCCAATTCTGCTTATTCCCCGTCGGCGCTTCCCAGCGCACCTTCCCAAGCTGAGGCAGCAGCGTCTAAGCAGAATAACGCTCAAAGTAATAGTAAAAATAATACCCAAAATAATATTAAAAATGACCAGAATAATTCTCAGGCGTCAAGTACTCCCCCTTCCGTTTTAGCGGCAGCCCAAGATGGCTTAACCGCCCAATTGGAGTTTAAACAGTCTTGTTGGGTTGTTGTGCAAGCTGATGGGCAACCTGTGTTTCAGGGAACTTTTGCTGCAGGGACTACGAAGGTTGTCAAAGGAAGTAATAAAATCGAACTTGTTACAGTCGGAAATGCCGGGGGATTAAATGTAACCTTAAATGGAAAAGCGTTGCCAAGTTTAGGAAGTTCCGGTCAAGTTCTTCGTAATGTGATCTTTACTCCAGAAACTTTGAAAACACTTTAAGGATTGAGAGGAGACGTCAGGTTGGCTAAAGATTCGTCATTCGATATTGTTTCAAAGGTGAATTTACCCGAAGTGTCCAATGCTGTTCAGCAGGCTCAGAGGGAACTTTCCCAAAGGTTTGACTTTAAGAACAGTAAATCATCTATTACCTTGGAAGAAGAAAAAATCACTCTAGTGTCTGATGATGATTTTAAATTAAAAAATGTAGTGGACATTCTGGAAAGTAAGCTTGTTAAACGGGGGATATCATTAAAAGCTTTAGACTACGGAAAACCCCAACCAGCTTCAGGAAATACCCTTCGGCAAGAAGTTAAGATGGTACAGGGAATTGCGCAGGATAAGGCTAGGGAGATCAATAAAGTTCTTAAAGATAGTAAGATAAAGGTGGTAAGTTCTATTCAAGGTGATGAAATCAGAGTATCGGGGAAAAACAAAGACGACCTTCAAGCAGCCATTGCTCTGCTTAAAAAGGAGGACTTTGGAATCGAGCTGCAATTTGTTAATTACAGATAGATTAAGATAGATAGATAGATAGATAGAGGGGGTGGCCCGAAGGCCCCTCTTTTCTTTTTTTAAGAAAGGTGAGAATATGCGCTTGAGAAATTTTTTGCCCGTAAATCGAGCAGACATGGAAGCTCGTGGTTGGACTGAACTTGATTTCTTATTTATTACCGGAGATGCCTATGTGGATCATCCTAGTTTTGGAATTGCCGTTATTGCTCGTGTTTTGGAAAATCAAGGTTTCCGTATAGGGATCTTGGCCCAACCCGATTGGAAAGATCTTCAAGCTTTTCGGGTTATGGGAAAACCCCGTTTAGCTTGTCTGGTTACAGGGGGAAACCTTGATTCTATGGTTAACCACTATACAGCCGCTAAGAAGAAACGGCATAGGGATGTCTATTCTCCTGGGGGGGAGGAGGGGCTGCGGCCGGATCACGCCACGATTGTATATTCAAATAGAGTGCGGGAAGCGCTTCCGGGTGTCCCGGTGATCATCGGGGGAATCGAAGCTTCACTGAGGCGTTTTGCTCATTACGATTATTGGAGCAATGAAGTTCGCCGTTCAATCCTTATTGATAGTCAAGCTGATCTATTGGTCTTCGGTATGGGTGAAAAACCGATTGTTGAGGTTGCTGAACGACTCAAGGGCGGAGAGCTAATCACACAAATCACGGATGTCAGGGGCACCATGGTGCCTTACAGTCTTGAAAATACCGGCAAAGATGTTTTGGTACTACCAAGCTATGAAGAGGTACTTGCTGATAAGAAAAAATATGCAGAAGCATTTTGGGTTCAGTATAATCAACATGATCCTTTTCGAGGCAAACCGATGCTGCAAGTTCATAATCGTAAAGCTGTTCTGCAAAATCAGCCCTCACTGCCTTTAAGCCAGGCTGAAATGGATGCTGTTTATGCTCTGCCTTTTATGGGAACCTTTCATCCCTCTTATGAAGAAAAAGGCGGAGTTCCGGCCATTGAAGAAGTAGAATTTAGCCTGACCAGTGTACGTGGTTGTTACGGGGCTTGCTCCTTTTGCGCTTTGACCTTCCATCAAGGACGAATCATTCAAAGCAGAAGTCCTGAATCTATTCTGCGGGAGGCTGAGCAGATGACTTGGAGCAGCCGCTTTAAAGGATATATTCATGATGTAGGCGGGCCAACGGCTAATTTTCGGCGTCCATCTTGCCAAAAGCAACTGACTAAGGGTACTTGTTCTCATAAACAATGTCTATTTCCTTCACCTTGTAAGAATCTCGAAATTGATCATGCGGAATATTTAAGTCTACTGCGGCGTTTGCGAAATCTCCCCAGAGTTAAGAAAGTGTTTGTTCGATCAGGTATTCGCTATGATGCGGTCTTAGCGGATAAAAATACCGAATTTATACGCGAGCTTTGTGAACATCATGTTTCCGGTCAATTGAAGGTTGCTCCTGAGCATGTTAGTGACGAAGTTCTGCGTTATATGGGAAAACCGGGTAAAAAGGTTTTTGAGAAATTCGTTCAGCGATTTAAAGAAGAAAACAAACTCTTAGGAAAAAAGCAATACCTAGTTCCTTACTTAATGTCTTCTCATCCAGGCAGTACTTTGAAAGAGGCTGTAGAATTAGCGGAATATGTAAGGGATATGGGTGTCAATCCTGAACAAGTTCAGGACTTTATTCCGACGCCTGGAACACTTTCAACGTGTATGTATTATACGGGAATAGATCCCCGTACGATGGAAAAGGTGTATGTGCCTCGCAGCATGCATGAGAAAGCGATGCAAAGGGCTTTAATTCAGTATAGGAATCCGAAAAATTATGACTTAGTAGAAGAAGCCCTTCGGCAAGCACATCGTGAAGATCTCATTGGATACGGTCCGCAATGTCTTATTAAACCCCATAAGGAATCACATACAGGTTTGGGAAAATCTGAAAGACCTGGTAGGAAACCTACGAGGCGGTCCGGTATGAAACCCAAACAAAGCAAAGAGCTTAGTCATAAAAGTCTGACGAAGTCAAAAGCAGGTAAGAGTTCCGCCAAAGGAGAAAGGTCAAAGAACGATAAGCATTAATTGAGAACGAGAAAATTTTAGGGTGCCCAGACAAAAGCGGTGTGAGCAAGTTGCTCACACCGCTTTTTAGGTTAATTCTCCAAATTCATCCTGAAGAATATCCTCCACTTCCACAAGAGTGATACTGCCCAGTTCTTTTAAGTATCCCTCTTCAGACCAGGTTAAAAATGCTTCATACGTGAGGTTCGGTTGTTCATCATAATAAAATTTCAAAAAGTCAAACCATATGCCTTCGGAAGACGGTTTGGCATCGTAGCGTAAAAGAAAATATTCAGTGTCTTCGAGCGTGCTTTGAAAAAAGATGGCCTGGCCAGGTACGACAAAGGCAACCCGAGCGTCTGAATACTCTCGTCCTATAAATTGAAGGGTAAATGACTCCACTTCCAGTTGCTGATAGGCTTCTTGAATGGGGGGATCGTTTTCTTCCTGATTGGGTCTCCAAGTATATACCACTTGTGTAGAATGGTCTGCTTCCATTTGTTCGGCAATATCTTCGAGACGTCTGGAAACTTCGGAGGGCAGTGCAAACTCAGAACAAGAGTTGGAACGACAATGATAGACAGGAACATTTTCTATGTAACCAACACCATGGGCTAAGTCAATTGGAATTTTTCGGGTTGTTAAATATCCCGTATCCCCACAGCCACAGGTGTCTATTGGATTAAGGGTTTGATTAAACACGCTGTACACCTCTTCTTGAATTGTATGGACTTTAACCAGACGATAATTAACAATGTTAATTATTATCATATATTACCATACTATTTATAAAAGGTTAACAAGAACCTTAACAAGAACACCTAAGCCATCGTGTTAATCCAATTTTGTCTTATATTAGTTAAGCTGTAGGGCAAACTAAAGTCGAAACAAAGAGTAATTTCGCAGGCGGGTTGGGGAATTAACATTGCTAAGATCTTACGCGAGTGACATTCCGTTAAAAGTTAACATTAACTTAACGTTCTATTCGTTTTAACATTACAATCGTTTGCTATAATCAAACCAGTTCGGAGGGATAATCAAGTTTTTGGATATATTAAGATATATTCAAATAATAAAAAGGAGGAAAAGTTAGTGATTCGTAAGACAGGTAGAATTCTAACGGCAGTTTTGACAGGAGTTCTGGCAATTTCTTTAGTGGGGTGCGGCAGCCAAAATCAAACACAATCCTCATCAGGAGCCCAACAAACATCTGACGCAGCAGTTACACTAACAGGCGCCGGAAGTACTTTCGTACAGCCTCTTTTGCTGCAACAAGTTGCCGAATATCAAAAAAGCCACTCAAACGTGACTATCAACTATCAAGGTGGTGGAAGCGGCTTTGGAATCCAACATCTGTCAGACCAAACAATTGACTTTGGAGCAACGGATGCCTTTATGACAGACGATCAACTGAGTAAAGCTCAAGGTGGTAAAGTTCTTCAGTTACCAGTTGCTTTAGGCGCTGTAACACTTTCTTATAATGTTCCGGGGATCCCTGAACATATTAAAATTAGTCCCGAAAATTTAGCCAATATCTATTTTGGTAAAATTAAAAACTGGAATGATCCTGCTCTTGCTAAGGACAACCCGGATGTGAAATTCCCAGACCTAGCCATCATACCAATTCACCGTTCTGAAGGCAGTGGAACAACTTCAATTTTCACACATTATTTAAGTGCTATCAGCCCGGATTGGAATAGTCAAGTTGGCAGCGGAACATCCGTCAATTGGCCGAATCCAACAGGAAAAGCTCTCGGAGCTAAAGGAAATCCTGGTGTTGCTGGAGCGGTAAAAAGCACTTCGGGTGCCATTGGATACATTGAATTAGCCTATGCACTGCAAAACAAAATCCCCTACGCTTATATGCTTAACAAAGACGGCAAATGGGTATTGCCTTCTTTAGAAGGTGCCTCTGCAGATGCTGCTTCTTTCCAAGTCCCGGATGATATGCGCGTGAATATTGTCAATGGTCCTGGCGCTGAAGCTTACCCAATCTCCGGATTCTCCTGGGCCCTTATCTACCAAAATCAAACAGATAAAGCTAAAGGAACTGCCATGGTTAATTTCCTTAACTGGGCTTTACACGATGGGCAAAAACTTGCTCCCAGCCTCTCTTATGTACCACTGCCAGACAACTTGACTGCACGTGAAACTGCAATGCTGAAAACGGTTACTTCTGGCGGGCAACCTCTCTTGAAATAATTTCAAGTAATGATGAAGATGATGAAAACTTTAAAGAAATCATTAGAAATAGAATGCCAAACTACTAGATATTAAGAGGAAAAGCTCAGCATGACGCTGGGCTATTTCCTCTGTTAGATAAAATGATGGAAGGATGCGGGCAGTGAGTACAGATAATAATCGCTTATATGAATCGATGGGAGACAAAACCCTACGTTATGTCACCTTGCTGATGGCTATCCTGGTCGTGATTTTGATGGTTTGGATAGGATGGCAAATGTTTTCCTCGTCACAAGAGAGCATTCAGCATTTCGGTTGGGCCTTTATTACAAGCAGAGTGTGGGACCCGGTTCATCACGTTTTTGGTGCTTTGCCTTTTATTTATGGAACTATAGTGACTTCGGTTGTTGCTCTAATTATCGCTGCTCCTATTGGTATCAGCGTGGCAATTTTCTTAAATGAAATGGCTCCTTCAACTATTCGCAAAGTCGTTGCTTTTTTAGTTGAACTTTTGGCAGCAATTCCAAGCGTTGTCTATGGGTTATGGGGCATTTTTGTTCTTGCGCCGGTGCTGAGACAATCGGTAGAACCCTGGTTGACGAAATGGTTTGGCTTTATACCGTGGTTTAAAGGTGCTCCGGTAGGGTTTGATATGTTCGGCGGAGGAATAATTCTAGCAATCATGATTTTGCCAACAATTACTTCCATTTCTCGAGAAGTTATGGCGGCGGTGCCTATCGCCCATAGAGAAGCCGCCTTGGCCTTAGGCGCAACGAAATGGGAGATGATTCGCATATCGGTGCTTTCCTATTCTAAGTCAGGGATTCTGGGAAGCATTATGTTGGGCTTGGGCCGTGCCCTTGGAGAGACTATGGCTGTGACTATGGTTATTGGAAATATGCCTAAAATATCGTCGTCCTTGTTCTCATCGGCCTACTCCATGGCTGCCGTAATTGCCAATGAATTTACGGAAGCAACTTATAGCTTATATCTAAGCTCTTGCATCGAGATTGGACTTATTCTCTTCGGCATAACACTGCTCCTTAATATTTTGGCTCGTCTCTTAGTATGGTCAGTTGCCCGTGGACCGAAGGGAGGACATTTAGTATGATTAATGCCCGACGGAATTTTGTCAATAAATTGATGTTAGGGATCTTTGCGGCAGCAACTTTTCTGGCACTCGTCCCCTTATTTGCTTTGCTGGGGTACGTCATCAAAAATGGAATTACCTCCTTAAATCTTGATTTCTTCATTAAACTGCCCGCAGTTATGGGAATGACGGGCGGAGGAATGGCCAATGCCATTGAAGGAACATTGATTTTAATTGCCATAGCGAGTATTATCGGCATTCCGATAGGAATTTTGGTTGCCATTTATTTGACCGAATACGATCGCTATAGTTGGTTGAGCACGACAGTGCGTTTTACCACTGATGTCTTAACTGGGATACCTTCAATTATTATTGGGATTGTTGTCAGTATGGCAATAGTTTCTAAAACAAAGCATTTCTCGGCCTTTGCCGGGGGAGTTGCCTTAGCAGTTATTATGATTCCCTTGGTCATCCGCTCAACGGAAGAAATGCTAAAATTGGTGCCGCATGCTATACGTGAAGCCGGTTATGCCTTGGGTATTTCTCAACGGCGGATCATCCTGAATATTGTGTTACCGACAGCGGCTAAAGGTATTATAACTGGTGCAATGCTGGCAGTTGCTCGTGTTTCCGGAGAGACTGCGCCGCTGCTTTTTACGGCTTTAGGCAATCAATATTGGACTCATTCTCTCTTTAAGGATCCTATTGCTTCATTACCGGTTCAAATTTATACCTATGCCACATCACCCTATGATGAGTGGCATAGACAAGCTTGGGCGGGGTCTCTTGTCTTAATTGCCATTATACTTTGTCTGAATTTGATTGCACGCTTTGCCTTTCGATCGAGGAGTAACTAGGAGGGGTTAGAAATGGGTCAGAATTTAAGTATTCGTCAGCTTGAAGCTTGGTATGGGACAAATCAAACCCTTAAGGGAATTAACATGGAAATCGCAGCCAATCAGGTTACTGCGATTATCGGACCATCCGGATGCGGCAAATCAACGTTCGTTCGATGTATCAACCGCATGCATGAGACATTGCCAGGTTCAAAGGTTAAAGGGGAAATTATTCTCAACGGAGAGAGTATCTATGGTCAAGATCCGGTTTCTTTACGAAAAACGGTTGGGATGGTTTTTCAAAAGCCTAATCCGTTTCCATCTATGACCATCTTTGAAAATGTTGTAGCAGGCGTAAAACTCAATGGAATGAGAAACAAACAGAATTTGCAAGCTATTGCCGAAAAAAGCCTGCGTATGGCTGCCTTATGGGATGAAGTGAAAGATCGTCTTAATTATTCAGGCATGAGTTTGTCGGGCGGACAACAACAGCGCCTTTGTATCGCCAGGGCTCTAGCTGTTGAACCATCAGTATTGCTTATGGACGAACCCGCTTCTGCCCTTGATCCTATTGCCACCATGCGGATCGAAGAATTAGTTGGTCAGCTCAAATCCGAGTATACCATTGTCATAGTAACGCATAATATGCAACAGGCCGCACGGATCGCCGATACAACTGCCTTCTTTCTTAACGGAGAACTTGTAGAGCACGGACCAACTTCAGAAATATTCACCAATCCGCGCGACAAACGGACTGAAGATTATATTACTGGGCGTTTCGGATGATGAGGGAGGAAAATTAATGCGTCAGACACTTAATGAAGGTCAGCAGGTTCTGACCACCTTACTTAAAGAAATGGGTAAGGAAGTCACTAGAATATTGCAAGGGAGTATGAAGGCCCTATATTCTCTTGATCGAACACAAGCGGAATATTGGATCTCAGAGGACCAGAAAGTCAATGACTATGAGCGTCAGGTGGATGATGAGTGCGTACTCTTGATTGCAACACAGCAACCTGTGGCCAAGGATTTACGGAAAATCATTTCAGCAATGAAAATATCGACGGATCTTGAACGAATGGCAGATTTAGCTATTGATATCGCTAAAATCGTGCGCAGAATCGAAGGACCTTTATGTAAACCCCTTATTGACATACCCCGTATGGCTGAAGAAGCACTGAAAATGATGCGTCAAGGTTTGGAAGCTTATAGTCGTGAAGATATGGTACTAGCTCAAAAACTTGCTGAACTTGATGATGGAGTCGATCATCTCTATAACCAAGTTGTTCGGGACTTATTGGTTATCATGACCCAGGAACCCAATAACCTGGATCAGGGGATGCACTTAACGTTCGTCGCTAGATATTTAGAGAGAATTGCCGATCATGCTACAAACATTGGAGAAAATGTTATTTATATAGCGACTGCCGAGCGCAAAGATTTGAATTTCTAAATAATCCCATATTAAATAATTAAATATACTAAAGGAGCTTTAGTTAAGAATTGGCTAAGGCCCCTTTTTTTATTGGAATTCAAGAGAAGTTATTATGGATAATAATTTTTGACCTTGTCGAAGTGTTGGTTTATACTAAGAAAGGTAAAACAGTGATATGAGGTGTAACCTTGACAAAGAAAGTTGCAGTTGTTACTTTGGGCTGCCCAAAAAATCAAGTTGACAGTGAAATCATGACAGGCTTTTTAGCCCAAAATTATACACTGACAGATGATCCCCAAACGGCAGATATCATAGTCGTTAATACATGTACATTTATTGAATCGGCTAAGGAAGAATCGATTGAAACAATATTTGAAATGGCAAATTATAAGAATTCGGCTCAATGTCATACCTTAATAGCTGCCGGTTGCTTGGCTCAACGATACGGTTCCGAATTAATGCAGGAAATTCCAGAACTTGATGGAGTATTAGGAACTGGAAATGTTGATGAAATCACAGCGCTTGTTCAGGCGGCTGAAGAAAAACGAATCAATCTCGTAAAAAAAGAAACTCCTGACTTCCTCTACAATGACTTAATGCCAAGAAAACGTTCCACTCCTGATTATTTAGCCTATGTTAAAATTGCTGAAGGCTGTGATAATTACTGTACGTATTGTGTTATTCCCCATGTACGCGGCCGCTTTCGCAGCCGATCAGAAGAATCAATAATTCGTGAAGTTCAAGGGATGGCTGCTCAGGGAGTTAAAGAAATAATGGTCATGGCCCAGGACACAACACGTTATGGACAAGACTTAGAGGGGAAATTAATCCTACCGCGACTGCTTCGCCAACTCGCTCAAATTGAAGGCATAGAATGGATTCGGCTAATGTATTGTTACCCCGAACGATTCACCGACGAACTCATTGAAACCATGAGTCAGGAGGCGAAACTATGTAAATACATCGATTTGCCCTTGCAGCATGCCAATAATAAAATCCTCAAAGAAATGAATCGACAAGGAACCATTGAACAGGCCGAAGCCTTAATTAGGAAACTACGGTCGGCTATACCGGATCTTACGCTTCGGACAACGATGATTACCGGGTTTCCAGGAGAAACTGAAGAAGAATTTGCAGCATTGGCCGAATTTATTCAACGAGTACAGTTCGATCGATTAGGTGTATTTGCTTATTCTCAGGAAGAGAATACGCCTGCCGGACAGAGAGAGGATCAAATTCCGACCGAAGTCCGCGAGCAACGCCGTGATCAACTGATGCAGATCCAACAAAAGATATCCTGGCAGAGACAACAGCGATGGGTTAACAAGATTGTGACTGTATTGTTGGAGCAGAAACTTGCTGACGGACGTTGGCTGGCCAGAACGGAAGGTGATGCTCCGGAAATTGACGGTCAGGTATATATTAACAGAACGACTAAGGAAACGTCACTTCAGGTAGGGGACATGATTAAAGTTCGCATTCTTGAGGCAGATAGTTATGATTTAATAGGAGAGGTTGCTTCATGAATTTACCCAATCGATTAACATTAGCGCGCATTATTTTAATACCGGTGTTCATGGCCTTTCTGCTTCTCCAAGTGCCTAAAGGTCAGACTCTTTTTCCTCATCAAGAAGTGGTGGCGGCAATTATTTTTATTTTAGCTTCTGCCACGGACGGTTTAGATGGGCATATTGCACGTAAACGTCACCAGGTTACGAATCTGGGGAAATTTATGGACCCGTTGGCGGATAAACTACTCGTATCTGCTGCCTTGGTTTCTTTGGTTGAACTTGGTCAGGTTAATGCTTGGGTGGCATGGATTGTTTTAGCCAGGGAGTTTGCTGTTACAGGTCTCCGTGCTATCGCCGCAGTGGATAGAGTTGTAATAAGTGCCAGTAAACTTGGTAAAATTAAAACGATCACTCAAGTTGTTGCTATTTCCGCTATGTTGCTCCATGATTGGCCATTTTCACTCATAGGATTACACATCGGTCAGCCATTGCTCTATATTGCTGTGTTTTTCACAGTGATTTCGGGTCTCGATTATTTATTAAAATCTCGTAAGTTGTTACATAAATAATTATATCCTGTTTTGAAGATTTAATTAAAAATTGTTAAGGGAGAGCTTTCAATGCAAGAAAGCTCTCCCTTAGCAATTGGGAATTTTAACACAAATTACCTTGGCAGGATAAATCTTTAATTTCTATATGATATACTGCATGCTATAATGATGATATAGCAAATAGTATTGCATATGGAGGACGATGCGTGTATGACAAAACAGCGAGTATTAGTGATAAGCCTTGTTGGAGTTATAATATTCGGCTTGCTTCTAGGTGGAAAAGTTCTTTACCAAAAGAAGTGGGTAGATTCATCAGTCTCAGCTCAAAGTCAAAAAATATCCGGAATAACGTCAGTTAAAACTGTCCAGGTCAATGGTCAAGCAGAGTTAGATGTTGAGACTAACCATATATCAGATTTGCGTCAAGTAAGCTTGGCCATAGAAAATATTGTAGGTAAAGAACCTATTCGCTTTATTGATCATAGAAATGCTTCCTTGACAACGTTATTTGAGCAAATGCAATTTGCAATTCAAGAAGGAATTACCCGTGGGAATTTTACCGAGATGGAACAAAGAATTCAAACATTGGCTCAAAAAGCGGGTGTTCAAGTCAAATTGCAAATGGACAGTGATGCTATTTATATTGTGTTAGATCAAGAAAATGCTCAACTGATTGAAGTGATTGAACGAAATGGTCAAGGGCAGTTTCTGACAAGCAAGGAGTTAAGTTAACGCCATTTATGGCCTTAGATGTGAATTTGTGAATTATTAAAGCAAGCATTATCTTCATGAGGAGGGGACTGTGTGAAACGAGATATCCTTATTGGTTTGGGATTGGGTGTTTTTGCCTTTTTACTGGTTATGGGCTATAACGTCTTGCCCATTGCCATGTTATGTTTGGCGGCTTATTTTTTATGGACCTTTGTGATTTCGCGTCAAGTTCTGAAAACCGGTAATGGTGAGACTATTACTTCCACTACGGTTAACTTTGAAGATATTGGCGGACAAGCAATTGCTAAAAAGGAACTCCAGGAGGCTTTGGATTTTCTTCGTTACTCCGACCGAATGAAAGCTTTAGGAATTCGTCCTTTGAAAGGAATCTTATTATCAGGGCCAACGGGGACAGGAAAAACCTTATTAGCGAAAGCCGCAGCTAAATACACAGATTCTTCATTTCTATCGGTTTCTGGCAGCGAGTTTGTGGAAATGTACGCAGGTGTCGGTGCGGAAAGGGTTAGAAGTCTATTTCGGCGGGCCAGAGAAATGGTAAAACGTGAGAAAAAGTCCAGCGCTATTATTTTCATTGACGAAATGGATATTTTAGGTGCCAAGCGAGGAAGTAATGTTTCTCATCATGAATATGATCAAACGTTAAACCAGTTGCTTATTGAAATGGATGGTTTAAAGACTGAGCAGGGACCAAATATTTTGGTGATGGCTGCAACGAATCGACCGGAAGCATTAGATCCGGCAATACTTCGACCAGGACGTTTTGACCGTCAAGTAAAAGTCGATCTTCCTGATAAAGAAGGAAGAGTGGCGATTCTGGAAATTCACACCAAGAACAAACCTCTGTCTCCTGATGTCGATTTGGAAGCGATTGCCCATGAAACCTTTGGCTTTTCGGGGGCACATTTGGAAAGTGTCACCAATGAAGCTGCTATTTTTGCTCTGCGGGATCAGGCAAAGGAAATTACAGCCCGACATTTTCATGAGGCTGTTGAAAAGGTTATGCTCGGTGAGAAGCTTGACCGGAAACCAACGGCTGAAGAACTGCGCCGCATCGCAATTCATGAAAGCGGACATGCTATGCTGGCTGAATCTGTTCGGCCAAACTCAGTTTCTCAGGTATCAATACGTTCAAGAGGAAACGCTTTGGGGTATGTTCGTCATTATCCCAAGGATGATCTCTATCTCTATACACAGGCTATGCTGGAAGAACAGATTATGGTCGCTTTGGCCGGCGCTTTGGCTGAAGAGGAATGCCTGGGGAATCGGAGTACAGGGGCTGCCGGGGATTACGAACAAGCCTTGAATCTCGTGGAAAAAATGCTCCAAGCCGGTATGTCTACTTTGGGAGTGACGGACGTTTCTTTATTGAGTGCCGAACAACGACAACCCGTTACCAAAGATATTCTTGCCGAACTCGAAAATCGTACAAAACAGATTATTCTCCAAAAAAAGGACATTTTGCTGCAGCTTTCTGATATTTTGCAGGAAGAAGAAAGTCTAAGCGGGGATACGTTGAGAACGTATTTGCAAAACGTCGCCTAGTTAATTGAACCTCACTTGAGGTTCTTTTTTTTTGCTTAGGAAGGATAAGCAAATGCAAGGTGAGAAATAACTAAGCAAGCATGAGATAGTGCGTATATTTGCGTTGATAATAGGAGAGTGATAGAATAGTATGAAAGCTGAAATTGTAGCTACTGGGACGGAGTTGTTACTTGGAGAGACTCTAAATACAAGTGCTCACTACTTAACAGGAAAACTTTCCTCATTAGGCATCGAGGTAGACTATCATACGACGGTTGGAGATAATTCAGAGCGATTAGAGCAAGTTTTACGTCAGGCAATTGACCGTTCAGACCTTCTTGTTACCACCGGCGGTCTGGGACCCACAGCGGATGATTTGACGAAGGAGCTTGTTGCTAAGGTCTTGAATTTAGAAATGGAGTTCGACCAAAGTAGTTTAAACAACATCAAGGAGTTCTTTGGCCGACGAAAAGCTCCAATGCCTTCTAGTAATGAGAAACAAGCCTATTTCCCCAAAGGCTCAAAGATATTGCCCAATCCTATCGGAACAGCACCCGGAGCAATCATTGAAAAAGACGGAAAGACGGTTATTATATTACCTGGACCTCCTTTTGAAATGCAGCCAATGTTTGAACATTATGCTTTACCTGAATTACAGCGAATTATCGGGCCAGATTCTGAACGGATGAATGAACGTGTTTTAAAAGTTTTTGGTATCGGTGAATCTGCCATAGAGGAAGTGCTGAATGATCTCATGCATCTTCCTAAGCTGTCGATGGCTTTACTAGCTAAGCGGGCGGAGATGCATATCCGTTTAGTCACCAGAGGTACGGAAGCAACATCACAGGAGGCGCTGGACTCTTTAAATCAAACCGAGGATGAAATTCGAAAGCGTCTCGGTGACAAGATATTTGGCCGCGATCAGGAAACCATGATAGGGATTGTAGGGCAAACTTTAAAAAAGAATCATTTGACCATTTCTACTGCCGAGTCTTGCACTGGGGGCTTACTTGGTGCGGCCTTAACTCAAGAACCAGGCAGTTCTGAGTTCTACCTGGGAGGGGTTGTAAGCTATTCGAATTCCTTAAAGCAACAACTATTGGGAGTCAATGAAAAGACTCTTCAGGAATTCGGGGCAGTAAGCGAAGAAGCTGCCAGAGAAATGGCCGAAGGAATTCGGCGAAAATCGGGATCGGATCTTGCCATCTCAGCCACCGGTATTGCTGGCCCGGATGGAGGCAGTGACCTGAAACCCGTGGGGTTGGTTTATATTGGATTTGCTTCAGCGGAGAAAGTTTATGCTAAAAAGTTTCAGTTTTATGGAGAACGGGAATCTGTGCGCCAATTGACTGTCCAGGCAGCCCTCAATGAGATAAGGCAACAGATGTTGAACAAGGAAAGGGGATTACACATAGGTGATGGTTGAACGTTTACAATCGTTTGGTGATATTCAGTTAAGCAAGCAAATACTACAAGGTTTGTCTGAAATGGGGTTTGAAGAGCCTTCGCCAATTCAACAACAGGCAATTCCAGTGGCTTTGGAAGATGCCGATATTATTGGGCAGGCTCAGACCGGAACAGGGAAAACCGCTGCCTTTGGGATTCCGATTACCGAAAAAATCAATGCAAAATTTCAAGCCGTACAGGCTCTTATAGTGACTCCGACTCGTGAACTCGCTATTCAGGTGGCTCAGGAGATGGCAAAAATTGGCAAATACAAACATGTTAAGCCTTTGCCAATTTATGGCGGTCAGCCCATTGATCGTCAAATTCGCGCTTTGCGTATGGGATACCAAGTTGTTGTTGGAACCCCTGGAAGGTTGTTGGACCATCTGAATCGAGGTACTCTGCGGTTACAGCATGTTAAGATGGTCGTTTTAGATGAAGCGGATGAAATGCTCGATATGGGGTTCGTGGAGGATATCGAAGGACTTTTAAAAGCAGTGCCCGAAGAAGGCCGCCAGGTTATGCTTTTTTCAGCAACGATGCCACAGGCGATTCGCAAGTTAGCACAGACTTATATGAAGAATCCTCGATCCGTGACGGTTAGCAGAGATGAATTAACAGTTCCCCTCATTGAACAGGTTTTTTATGAAACGAGAGAAAGTAAAAAAGTTGATGCTTTGTGTCGGATTATCGATATGGAGGATATAGGACAAGGAATTACCTTTTGTCGAACAAAACGAGGAGTTGATGAACTCGTCGTAGCGCTTGAAGCACGGGGATATTTTGCGGATGCTCTCCATGGTGATTTAAGCCAGCAGCAGCGGGATCGGGTCATGAAGCGTTTTCGTGACGGCAAAACGGAAATGTTAGTTGCTACTGATGTTGCAGCCAGAGGCATTGACATTAGCAATTTGACCCATGTTATTAACTTCGACATTCCCCAAGATCCTGTGTCCTATGTGCACAGAATTGGACGTACAGGACGAGTCGGCCGACGCGGGCAGGCTATAACCTTGATCTCTCCCAAGGAATATCGTCAGCTTCGTCTTATTGAAAATTTGATTAAAACCAGAATACGCCGCCGGGAACTCCCTTCCTTAGCCGATATTAGCGAACGACAAGCGGAAAATCTGAAGAATCAATTGGTTAAATTGATTCAAAGCGATCGCTTAGGAAATTATCGAGCCATTGTCGGAGATCTGCTTGAAGAATACGATTCAACGGATGTTGCGGCAGCGGCGTTAAAGTTTGCCGTTGAGGGAGCTAATTCTGAAGACCGCATAGACGATAATGATCCGGACGTTAATCACTTTGGAAACACCGGAGCAGCGTCGGGTATGGTGAGATTCTTTATGAATATAGGCAGAGTCCAGCAAATTCGTCCTCAGGACATCATACGCTGGATTGCTGAAGAAAGCGGAATCCCGGGAAATATTATTGGAATGATTAATATTTACGACAAATTTACCTTTGTTGAAGTTCCTGAAGAATATGCTTCAAGGGTTTTAAGCTGCATGCATCAGGCTATGATTAAAGGACGAAGAGTTAGTGTTGAACCGGCAAAAGCACGTGAAAACACCTGATTTTCAGTTGAGCATTAATACTATAAAGAAAACCCGGCTCCGCCGAGTCTTAGCAAAAGGGAAGCCGTAGGTTGCACTTATGCTGGAAGAAAGTATTTAGCTGAAGGTTATACTTTCTAATAATATAAAAAAGCTAGTCTTTAGAGGCCTAGCTTTTTTATATTATTATCATCGTTTTTGTTATATAATGGTGTCGATAGTTGTCCTGATGCAGTGAAGCATAAACGAATTGACAGTTACGATGTCCGCCCCTATAATGATAAACGAACAAATGTTTTATAAATAACGAAAATGCGTTTTTAACCGAGTTGAGGAGGATGGAAGATGGCCGAAACAAATAAGCTAAAGGCTCTGGATGTGGCCTTAGCGCAGATTGAAAAGCAGTTTGGCAAGGGTTCCATTATGAAGCTGGGAGAATCTGCGACGATGTCGGTTGATGTTATCCCTACAGGTTCATTGGCCTTAGATTTGGCTCTGGGTGTTGGTGGAGTACCGCGTGGGCGGATCATTGAAATATATGGGCCTGAGTCTTCCGGCAAAACTACTGTGGCCCTGCATATCATAGCCGAGGCGCAAAAACTCGGAGGAGTGGCGGCATTTATTGATGCTGAGCATGCCTTAGATCCGGTATATGCCAAAGCTTTAGGTGTTAATCTTGAAGATTTGCTGGTTTCTCAGCCAGATACGGGAGAACAAGGTTTAGAAATATGTGAAGCCTTAGTGCGCAGTGCTGCAGTTGATGTTATTGTGCTTGATTCAGTGGCTGCTTTGGTACCTCGAGCAGAGATTGAGGGAGAAATGGGTGACAATCATGTCGGGCTGCATGCCCGCTTAATGTCTCAAGCCCTGCGTAAATTAACGGGATCGATCAGTAAAAGCAACACATGTGTTGTTTTTATCAATCAGATTCGTGAAAAAATTGGTGTTATGTTTGGCAGCCCGGAAACGACAACAGGTGGGCGGGCTTTGAAATTTTATGCTACCATCCGCATCGATATTCGCCGCCAGGAAGCTCTTAAACAAGGCCAAGAGATTATTGGCAACAAAACCCGCGTGAAAGTCGTTAAGAATAAAGTGGCTCCTCCTTTTAAATCTGCTGATTTTGATATTATGTACGGAGAAGGGATTTCTAAAGAAGGAAGTATTGTCGATATAGGAACGGAGATGGAAATAATATCAAAGTCAGGTGCCTGGTACTCTTACAATGGAGAACGATTGGGACAAGGACGAGAGAATGTCAAGGAATACTTGAAACAGCACCCGGACATGGCCCAGAAACTTGAACAGCTGATCCGTTCAAATATGAGCTCAGCGCCTTCTACGACAATGGACGATGATTCCTTTGAAGAAGAATAAATCTTCTAAAAGTGCATGGGAAGCTGCTTTAGACTGCTTATCCAGAAGAGCCCTGACAAAGCTTGAACTGGAAACTCGTCTTAACAATAAAGGGTATGAGAGCGGTGAAATTCAGAGTGCTGTCGACAAATTGCTGGGTTATGGCTATCTTAATGATCATGAACTCGCTTTAACCTATGCAAAGAGTCGCCTCCACCGATATTCACGCCGAAGAGTCACCGTGGATATGCGAAATCGCGGAATTGATGCTGATTTAATTGAGCAGGTCTTGGAGGAAGTATATTCTTGGGATGAAGAAGCAAATCTCTGCTTAGCTTTGGCACAAAAGTGGCGGGTTCAAGAAGAACAACGCTGGGAAGAGAAGGCTCTAAAGGGTTCAGATAAAAAGTCGGTGCCGCTTGAATTATGGGTACAGCAAAGGGTTGTCCGCAAACTTATTCAACGAGGATATCCTTCAGATATAGTACAAAATGTTCTGGCAAAAATGCGAATAGAATAGCCTCATTTAGGACAAGCTTGACAATAATTACAAATGATATTAGAATCTTAACAGAGACCTGTCTCTGTTAAGATCTAACCTTTATGGTTTTCTTATAGATTTCGAGGTAGTCATTTTTAATATTGTTTTTGACTAACGAGAGTTGTAGGAAGGGGAGAAGGCTTGGAGAACTCCCGTATTAAAGGTTGCTTAAGAGACTGGTTTTGAACCAGTTTTTTTATTTATTTGTTAAATTTTGAATTTTTACAAACAAGGAGGTGTAAATGTGATTGGAATATTTTTGACCGGTTTAATTGCCATCTTAGTTGGATTAGGTCTAGGAGCCTTGGTAGGCTGGCATATTCGTAGAAATACTGCCGAAAAAGTTATAGGTACTGCTGAAGAAGAGGCAAAACGGATTGTTGAAAATGCACTTTCTGCTGCAGAAAGCAAAAAACGTGAAGCAATTGTTGCTGCAAAAGAAGAAGCCATGCATATTCACAATGAGGTTGAAAAAGAAACTCGCGAACGTCGAAATGAACTCCAACGCTTAGAACGGAGATTGTTACAAAAGGAAGAGAGTTTAGACCGTAAAATTGAGTCAATTGAACGGAAAGAGGAAAATTTACATCGTAAGGAAGGCGAAGTAGATTCCCTTAAAGAAGAATTGAATCAGCTTGTGGACAAAGAACAAGCCGAATTAGAACGTTTATCCGGTATGACCTCGGAAGAAGCAAAACAGCTCCTTCTGAAAAGAGTTGAAGAAGAAGTTCGCTATGAGTCAGCGATAATGATTAAAGAAATTGAGACTCGCGCCAAAGAAGAAGCCGAAAAGCGGGCGAAAAACGTTATTTCACTAGCTATTCAACGCTGTGCTGCGGATCATGTGGCTGAGACAACAGTATCCGTTGTAGCACTGCCGAGTGATGAAATGAAAGGACGAATCATAGGCCGCGAGGGACGCAATATTCGAACATTGGAAACATTAACTGGAATCGATCTTATTATTGATGATACACCTGAAGCAGTAATTTTATCTGGTTTTGACCCCATACGCCGAGAGGTAGCGCGCATTGCTTTAGAGAAACTGATCGCTGATGGCCGTATTCATCCTGCTCGCATTGAAGAGATGGTTGAAAAAGCTCAAAAAGAAGTGGATCAAAAGATTCGCGAAGAGGGAGAGCAAGCTACTTTCGAGACTGGAGTTCATGGATTACATCCGGAATTGGTTCGGCTGCTTGGCCGATTAAAATTCCGCACCAGTTATGGTCAAAATGTGTTAAAACATTCCACAGAGGTTTCTCACCTTGCGGGATTAATGGCCGCCGAATTAGGAGTGGATGTTCAACTAGCAAAACGAGCCGGACTTTTGCATGATATTGGAAAAGCAGTGGATCATGATCTAGAAGGAACTCATGTTCAAATAGGGGTAGATCTGGCTAGAAAATACAAAGAGTCCGTTGATGTAATACATGCTATTGAAGCTCACCACAACGATGTAGAACCCAAAAGCCTTGTCGCAGTACTAGTAGCGGCAGCTGACGCGGTTTCGGCAGCTCGCCCGGGTGCACGACGTGAGACTTTGGAAACTTATATTAAGCGGCTGCAAAAACTTGAGGAAATCGCTGAGAGCTTTGATGGAGTCGAAAAATGCTTTGCAATTCAAGCGGGTCGGGAAGTACGCATTATTGTTAAGCCGGACAAGATTGATGATGTACTCGCACCACGAGTGGCGCGTGAGATTAGTAAGCGTATTGAAGAAGAACTTGAATATCCTGGGCAGATCAAAGTTGTTGTTATCCGTGAGACGAGAGCAGTTGACTTTGCTAAATAAACAAGGTTTTTTATGATCAGGCGACTTGAGTCGTCTGATTTTTTATTTCTAAGATAGATAATAACCTTCCGTTAAATCCTTTCCTTCAGCTAAGTGCAGCTAGGTTTCTTATCTGCAAGGCAAATTAAGAACAATGCAGGAGATTAGATTCTTATGACGAATAATTTCCATGATAGATCAGTGCAATAGAGAGGATTGACAAGGGTGTTACGTAAAATTCACAAGGATTCAAAGCAGGTTTCAGAGGGAGCAGATCTACTAACTTCAATTTTAACAAGATATCCGGAATTAGGAGCAGTTCATTATTGGTGTGAGGAACATGCCCTTAAGTTCACATTTATGCTTAAGCAACCGTTAGAGCTTGAAACAGTACAGGTAGTGCTTCGGCCTGCTTTGGAGCTGTATCATCATCTTGAACGTCAAACGATACGTATTTTTCAAATAAGTTGTCACAGTGAGGAAGACGTTTCCGTCTTAAAAGTAGTCCGAGATTTAGAAAGCATCAGTCAAGGGGAAGTAGGGTTGTTAGTTGAATTATTGAAGGGCGCGTTTGCCAAACAGCTGGTCTATGATGAGACAAGCCTGCCTGAAGAAGAGCTGGAAATTCATGAAGAAGTCATTAATCAGATGCTTTCTTCCATAAAACATATGGATATTTCTAAAAATGTTATAGCTTTGAGAGATGAGGGACGTGTTTTAGTTTTTAACTAGATGCTATAGTTTGGTAAATGACTCACACAGAATAATTTCCGCATTAGTTTTATTGTGAAGAAAAAAGGGTAAGAATATGATGAAAAGTTCCATGGATTGAAGCAGGAGGTGTAATGTTGCGTATACTTTTTGTCGGAGATATTGTCGGTAAGCCGGGGCGGGAAGCAATTAAGAGATTTTTAAAACCGCTTCAGCAGGAATATACTATTGATGTCACGATAGCAAATGCAGAGAATGCTGCAGCAGGAAAAGGATTAACGAAAGAGATTGCCGAAGAACTTTTTGATTATGGGATACAATTTTTTACAATGGGGAATCATGTATGGGATAATCGAGATATTATGAATTTTATAGATCAAGAGACCAGGATGATCCGACCTGCCAATTATCCTGTTGGTGCACCTGGCCAGGGATCGGGCCTTATACGAATTAATGGCTGTAAAATTGGAGTTTTAAACTTGTCGGGGCGGGTGTATATGACACCTTTAGACGATCCCTTTAGTGCAGCCATTCGTTGGATTAACCAGCTTAAGCAGGAGACTCCTATTGTTTTCGTTGATTTTCATGCCGAGGCAACCTCGGAAAAGGTTGCCTTAGGATGGTTTCTCGATGGAAAAGTCAGTGCGGTTGTTGGAACTCACACTCATATTCAAACCTCGGATTTCAGAGTTCTTCCTCAAGGCACTGCTTATATTACGGATGTTGGAATGACGGGGCCGAGAGATTCGGTACTAGGCATTAAAAAGGAGATTATTATTAATCGATTTTTAACTCAACTTCCAGCCAAGTTTGAATTAGCAACAGGTCCTATCCAAATTAATGCGGTGGTAATTGATATCGATGAAAAGTCTGGAAAGGCTCTAAAAATCGAAGCTGTTCAACGATACTATGAGCATTAAGGAATTTAATATAAAAATCTGAAAACTTAGTTAAAAAAAGAGGATTTCCTCAGATCCTTCTCGAATAGATATTCAAGTAGTGGTAATACCTGTAAAAAGAATTCGAGCAGGAGGATGAATTATGGATGTATTAAAAGTTTCAGCAAAATCAAGTCCCAATGCCGTAGCTGGAGCACTTGCTGGGGTTTTGCGCGAAAGTGGCGGAGCTGAGCTGCAAGCCATTGGGGCAGGGGCTTTGAACCAAGCGGTAAAGGCTGTGGCCATTGCACGTGGTTTTGTAGCACCCGGTGGAGTCGATCTTGTTTGTATTCCGGCTTTTACAGATGTTGTTATCGATGGGGAAGAAAGAACAGCCATTAAGTTGATTGTTCAGCCGCGCTAGGTTAATTACAAGCACCTGTTTGTGAGTACAAGCAAACAGGTGTTTATTTATGTAAATTTTTAATCTGAAGGGGTGTGTTGAGATTGAATAAGTGTTTTATTGTTGACGGACATTGCGACAGTATTGGTTACTTGAGTAACCAAGGGAGGACGTTGTCTATACCTAATGAGGGGGGACAATGGGATATTCCAAGAGCAAAAAGCTCTGATATCTCTCTTCAGTTCATGGCAGCCTTTATTGAAACTAAGTTTAAACCGTTTATGGCAACGATACGTGGACTAGAACTCATAGAAACCATTCACGATTTTGTAGAAGAAAATTCCGATCAGCTGTTTTTGCTTGAAACAAAATCGGACTTGAGCCGAATTCCAGATCCGACGAAGATAGGAGTTTTGTTAAGTGTTGAAGGCGGGGAAATAATCGGTGAAAATTTATTTATGCTAGATATAATTTATCGGCTTGGGGTCAGATCACTTGGCCTAACCTGGAACCATCGAAACGCTCTTGGGGACGGTGTCTGGGAACATGAGACTAAAAGCAGGCTGACGAAGCTGGGGCAGGAAGCTGTTAAGCGAATGAATCAATTAGGAATGCTGATTGATGTTTCTCATTTGAATGAAAACGGGTTTTGGCATGTTTTAGAGCGAACAACATACCCTATAGCTGCAACCCACTCTTGTGCCTATTCCCTTTGCCCTAATCCTCGAAATTTAACTGACGATCAATTACGAGCTTTGGCAAAGAATAAAGGCATTGTGGGAGTGAATTTTTATCCTGGATTTTTAAAAGAGAGCGGTCCTGTCACTCGCAAAGATGTTGTTCGGCATATATCCTATATCGCCGAAGTAGCCGGAGTTGAAACGGTTGGGTTTGGATCAGATTTCGATGGCATTGATGAAACTCCAGATGGCCTGGAAAACGTAAGCGACTTCTCTTACCTCCTGGATGATCTAACAAAAGCTGGTTTCTCAGCAAAAGAAATCGAACAGATCGCAGGTCGGAACTTTATGCGAGTATTATCAGACGTGCTAAAATAATTATAGACTATTAAGAAAAGGGGTAGTAGAAGTATTGGACCAAGCAATGGGACTCTGCGAAGTTGATTTACACTGCCATACAACGGCGTCGGATGGACTGTTAACACCTAATGAACTTGTTCGTACTGCAGCAGTATTAGGGTTAAAAGGGATTGGCATTACGGACCATGATACTATTCAGGGCTGGAGAGAGGCGGAAGAAGCAGCAAACGTCTGCCAAATTCAGCTTTTAAAAGGAATTGAATTAAATACCGATTGGAACGGGAAAGAAGTTCATATTTTAGGATATGAACTTGATGACTCATCGAATGATTTGAATCAAACGCTAAAAAGCTTGAGAGATGCCCGGAAAAAAAGAATGCTTGAAATTCTGGATCGATTTCAACATCTAGGGATTACGATCGAAGTTAAAGAAATTCAAAAGTTTGCTAAAGGTGAATCAATTGGTCGCCCTCATATTGCCCAGGCACTTATAGAACAAGGTTATGTCAATAGTATTAAAGAAGCATTTGACGATTACATCGGAAAAGGTGGTCCGGCTTATGTCCCGCTTCATAAGTTAACCCCTGAGGAGGGGATTAAACTAATCAGAGAGTCTCATGGAGTTGCCGTTCTTGCTCATCCAGGGATCTATCGTCTTGAAGAAGGAATCAAACCTTGGATCGAGGCTGGCCTTCAAGGAATTGAAGTATCTCATTCAGAACATAATCAAGAAGACGAACTTCGATATCGTTCGCTAGCCGAAAAATATAACTTAGTCATGACGGGCGGATCAGATTTCCATGGTGAGGAGCGGAAGCCTGGAGTAAAGCTCGGGCATTGGGGAGCGCCAGAGGAGGTAATTCAACAAATATTGGTCTTAGCGAAAGGTAATTAGTGTCTCATGTAAATATCAGGGTTAAAATTCTACTCTCCGGCATAGAATAGTTAGAGAACAAGTCGGGGGGGGTGCCAGTGGATTCTGCGGACGAAATACAATTATTGCGGGCTCGCGTGGGAGAGTTGGAACAGCGGGTTGAACATTTAAGAGTTAGCCGGCGTGTTCTTATGAACTTATTAGAAAAGGTCGAGCGAGAAAAGGTTGCACTCGTACATAATCTCGAGAAGGAGAATGTTCGTTTGCAAAGGGACAATAAACGATTTGCCAAATGGATATTTTCCAAAAACAAAGAGATTGTTGAACTTAAGGAAAAAGTTGAAACCTCGGTGCAAAAAGCATGAGTAAAATAATAACTACTCGTGCTTTTTAGTGTTCATTGTCAGCAGTATATAATAATCGCCCAAGTTTAGTAGTTGGGGTATGGTGTTCATGGATCAGCTCACATATTCGGGAATTTAAGCCAATGGTTTGACCCAAGCTGCTTCCCCAGCGAGGGTGATGGTCAGCAATATTTAAAGGGGCAGCCAATAAAGAAGGCCCTTTCTTCAGAAATTTCCAGATAGATCCGGGCATTTGCTGCATTAAAACAATGAAGACACGCTGCCATAAGCGGAGCTTGACGAGAGATTTACCACAATCATGGAGAAGCGCTGCCGTCATTAAATCCTGATACTCGGAAGAAGAAAGGGCAGTTTGATAAGGCAAAAGACTTCGGGCTACCGTCAGGGCGTGACGTTGTTCGGCCTTTGATTGCTGAAGAAAAAGTGAGTTTGCCTGGGGGGGTAATATTTGTCTCGCCCAAAGCAGCTCATCAGGATGTATCAGAGGGAAAAATGCTTGAACAAATTGACGAATACGATAAAACATACCTGTTTCCTCCTTTCTTCATAATAAGGATCAAGAGCCGGTCTGACAAGTATTCAAGAGTAATTTTTAGTAATTAGGGAAACCTATGAAGTAATTAGACATTCATACCGTTGTGAGGTAACCTTGATGAATGAAAAGGGTCGCATGAATCTATGCCATTGACAAATGACTTCAAATAATTGTTACACTATGTTATCCCCGGAATATCTGATATACTAGTTAGAAACTGTTGGAGAAAGGAAGCTAAACTAAGTATGCAGTCCAATCGTATTATTCAAGAAGCCCTAACTTTTGACGATGTCCTAGTTGTTCCTGCAAAATCTGATGTCCTTCCGCGTGACGTTGAGGTCAGTACTTATCTTACAAAAAAGATCAAACTCAATATTCCCTTAATGAGTGCAGGAATGGATACGGTGACCGATTCGCGGATGGCGATTTCTATAGCTCGAGAAGGCGGTATCGGGATTATTCATAAAAACATGAGCATCGAACAACAGGCCTTGGAAGTTGATAAAGTTAAACGTTCGGAGCATGGAGTTATTACAGATCCTATCTATTTAAAACCAAATGATAAAATAACGGAAGCTCTAAAACTTATGGAACGCTATCGGATCTCAGGTGTTCCGGTTACCGTTGATGGGAGATTAGTTGGGATATTGACGAATCGGGACCTGCGTTTTGAGAAAAATTATGATCGCCTTATAGGTGACGTTATGACAAAGACGAATTTGGTGACGGCACCAGTCGGTACAACTCTGGAGCATGCGAAAGAAATTTTAGCTCAGCATAAGATAGAAAAACTGCCCCTTGTGGACGCGGAAGGAACTCTAAAAGGACTAATAACCATTAAAGATATTGAAAAGGCGAGACAGTATCCAAACTCAACAAAAGATGAAAGGGGTCGTTTGCGCGTCGGAGCTGCGATAGGAGTTACTGCAGATACTATAGAACGAGCTGATGCTTTAGTTAAGGCAGGAGTCGATGTTCTTGTACTCGATACGGCTCACGGACACTCCAAAGGGGTTATTGAAACAGTACAACGTTTGAAAGATCATTTTCCGGAAATCCAGTTGATCGCCGGAAACGTTGCTACAGCGGAGGCTACCAGAGAACTGATTAAGGCTGGTGCCGATGCGGTTAAAGTTGGAATCGGACCAGGATCAATTTGTACAACTCGTGTGGTGGCAGGTATTGGTGTTCCCCAGATTACGGCAGTTATGAATTGTGCAGAAGAAGCGGACAAGTATGGAATTCCAATAATCGCCGATGGCGGAATCAAGTTCTCAGGCGATATCGTTAAAGCCATAGCAGCCGGGGCTCGAATTGTGATGATTGGAAGTCTTTTCGCCGGGACCGAAGAAAGCCCGGGAGACATGGAAATCTATCAAGGCAGGAGCTTTAAAGTATATCGAGGGATGGGCTCTATTGGAGCCATGAAAGAGGGAAGCCGCGATCGGTATTTCCAAGAAAAAGATCAGAAACTGGTTCCGGAAGGGATTGAAGGTCGAGTTCCTTATAAAGGCCCTGTTTCAGAAACAATTTACCAAATGATCGGTGGTTTGCGTGCAGGGATGGGGTATTGTGGAACTGCGACAATTGAGGCTCTTAGGACCCAAACTCAATTTGTACGAATAACCGCCGCAGGATTACGGGAAAGTCATCCCCACGATGTAACGATTACAAAAGAAGCACCAAATTACAGTTAAGAATGGGGGGGAGGGGGAAAGTCCTTTCCTGTTGCAGCGGAGGTTTATATGAATAATGCTTTCTGGAGATACATGCTCCTATTAGGCTTGCTCTACCTTTTTTGGAGCGAGTTTTTTGTTTCAGGAGGTATCCTGACTCAATTAGCTCTAAATTTCGCCATCTTTTATCCCCTTGGCTTTTTAGTAGGATATCGTCCGCAGCAAGAAAGTCTTGCTGCCGCATATATTACTGGCTTTATTTTTAATTCCTTATCATATGTTGTTGCCTATAGTTATGGAATTCCTTTGGGAAATTGGCCTATGGTTATTCTGGATTTTGCCAGTTTTATCATGGTTGTTAAAGTTGGAGCGATTATTGGAAAACGTGCACATGAGGAGTGAGAATAATGAGAATTGTTATTGCCCCCGATTCATTTAAAGGATGTTTGAATGCTATAAGGGTAGCCCTTGCAATGCAGAAAGGAGCCCGAAGGGTTTTTCCGGAAGCAGAAATAGATCTGATTCCCATGGCGGATGGGGGAGAAGGAACAGTTGAAGCGGTTTTAAGTGCCGTTAAAGGCAGAAAAGTGGAGGTTAGTGTTAAAGACCCCATTGGACGTCGAATATCAGCATCTTATGGTCTTATCGAAAATGATAAGACAGCGATTATCGAAATGGCCGCGGCTTCGGGATTGCCGCTCTTGCGCACAGAAGAAAGAAATCCCCGTATTACCTCAACCCAAGGAACAGGACAATTAATTAGGGACGCTTTGGATCGTGGTGTTAAAAAAATATTGCTGGGGATTGGCGGCAGTGCTACAAATGACGGCGGGGCAGGGCTAGCTGCTGCTTTGGGGGTTAAGTTGTTGAACGGTCAAGGTGAAGAGCTGCCCCCGGGAGGGGCTGCTTTGGCAAACCTTCAGGACATAGATCTCTCGGAACTTGATTCGCGTCTGGCTGAGGTTCAATGTGAGGTTGCCTGTGATGTGCAAAATCCCCTTTGCGGGCCTGAAGGAGCAAGCGCGGTTTATGGACCTCAAAAAGGGGCAAAACCTGAAGACATTAGGATTTTGGATGCTGCTTTGTTGAATTTTGGAGAGAAGTTAAGCAAACTCTCCGGTATAAACCTTTTGGAATTGCCGGGAGGCGGAGCCGCGGGAGGATTAGGCGCTGGGCTTGTTGGCTTTTTGGGCGCCAAATTACGCCCGGGTTCACAAATGATTCTAGATGTGGCGAAGGCTGAGGAAAAAATTAGACATGCCGATCTGGTTTTAACAGGTGAAGGAATGACTGATTTCCAGACGGCCTATGGAAAAGTACCTGTAGGAGTTGCAGCTTTAGCCGCTAAGTATCAGGTTCCTGTCTTGGTTGTTTCAGGTGCGGTAGAAGGTCATCCCGATCTTCTTGGGGATTATGGAGTAAATTGTTGCTTCAGCGTCTCAGAAGGCCCTGGGACTTTAGAAGAAGCATTTTCCAAGGGGGAAGTTCAAATAGAGAGGGAAGTTTGGAGAATCTTAACAGTTTGGAAGCTTGGAGCGGAATCAGCTTCCGGAAAAGGAAATTATTAAATTTAGCCGATATCCCGCCTTTCAGAAGGAGGAAAAATTTGGAATATGGCGAATAGATAAACAACAGGTACTGTTCGCATCTGAATATAAGGAGGAAAGGGGGAATAATCGTGGCTGATTTATCTCGCAGAGAACGAAAGAAAAAGGAAACGCGAGAAAAAATTTACGCCAATGCCATGAAACTTTTTCGATCACAAGGCTTTGGAGCAACCTCTATTGAACAGATTACTCAACATGCGGATGTTGGAAAAGGAACGTTCTACAACTATTTTCCGACCAAAGAAGCAGTTGTACTGGAATTTTCCAGGCGTACTTGCCAAAATCTGATCGATATTGGCCGTTACAATCCTGGTCTGAATATACGACAACGCTTAGAACGTCTTCTTCATGATTGGACTGATTTTATGGTGCGAGATCGCGAAATTGCTTGGGTTACGATCCGCAATCGTGACGGAGCAGAATATGACATGAGCTTGCATTATGCTTTGCTGGCAATTCTCAATGTGGGGCAAATGAATGGAGAGATAAACCGCGATTTCGATCCGGCCTTCTTGGCAGAAAGTCTTGAGGGAATGGTAGTTCAGCATTTCATGCGTTGGTTTGTTTCAGGTTCCAGTAATTTACACGTTGAAGTCAATGCTGCCCTAAGCGTTTTTTTAGATGGACTCTTAGAAAAAGAGCAAAAAGAAGCTTGAGGTTCTTCATATCCCTCCGTTGTTTCACATAGTGTAACAGCGGAGGGATTTTTATGTGCAAACGATTTAGTCCCAGAAGTCTTGGCCTCTGGCTCGGGCAGATGCCAGCAGGGTCGTTTAATGATATTACCGACGTTCCGGGAGTAAAAGTGGGTAACGTTTCCCTTGTCAAAGGAGAAGGCCCGCTGCTTCCATCCGGCAAGGGTCCGGTAAGGACCGGTGTTACAGCAATTATTCCACGTTCGGATAATCTATATCTTCATCCCTGTTGGGCTGGAATTGAAGTTATCAATGGGTATGGAAAATCAATGGGAGTTCCCTTCATTCAAGAGATGGGCTATCTAAATTGTCCTATTATGCTGACAAATACCTTGAGTGTTAGTGATGTTGCTCATGGGGTAATTACATATATGTTGCAGCAAAACCCAGAGATCGGAAACGATGCCAGGACTCCAAATGTGGTTGTTATGGAATGTGACGATTCGTTTTTGAATGACATACGCGGGCGACATGTTAGACCCTGGGACGGGCTTTTGGCGCTTCAGCGTGCGGGAGGAGGGCCGATAGGTCAGGGAAATATTGGAGCCGGCGTAGGGATGTCTTGCTTTCAACTCAAGGGAGGAATAGGGAGTTCTTCCCGTATAATTAATAGCAAAGGCAGAATTTATACCCTTGGAATATTGGCTTTGGCGAATTTTGGGCAATTAAAAGATTTGATTATTTCGGGTGTACCAATAGGAGAGCTGTTGACGATTCAGGCCAAGGGATATATACCCGGATCTTTAATTCTTATAGGTTTAACTAATGCCCCATTAACAAGATGGCAATTGAGGCAGCTTGCATGTAGAGCAAGTTTGGGTATGGCCCGGACAGGGTCCATTTCTATGACTGGAAGCGGAGATTTTTGCCTAATGGTTTCCACCGCTCCCTTTGAAGACCGTAATTTTATATCGGATTGGGATCTCGATGAATTTTTCCGGGCAGTTGTTGAAGCAACGGCAGAAAGTATTTGGAATGCTTTATTCCTGGCGGAAACTATGGAAGGTAGAGATGGACATGTGCGCCAAGCCCTTCCGATCGAGGAAACGATTCAACTTATCAAGGCTTGGAAAGGTGGTTACCATAACTGGAATCCTTTCCCCAAGAGTTAAGTATTGCATTAAATTTGTCATGAATTTCAATTTTTGTGCGTAAACATGCTAAAGGAGAAAAGCTAAGGGAGGTTCATTGTGAAAATCACCTGGGATATGATTTGGGAAGCTCATCCAGAAGTATTTATCGCACAAAATTGGGTGGAATGTACAGAAGACAAAAAAAAGGCAAATCGTCTTCCTGCCCAATATTCCTATTTTATGGGCGGGGAGACGACGCTTAGAGTTGGAATTGTTGCCTGTTCTTCAATTTCACGCGAAGAAGAGTTTCTGCTTGCAGGTGTGTTATGGGGTAATAGATTGAGTAATGGGGCGAAGACAATTATATATTTTGTTGCTCCTGATTTTTCTATGGCCTTTTTGAAGAGTATTACTAAAATCGGAGGGAGTATTTCCGCCCGGGCCGTTTATTGGCGTGAAAAACTCACTCCGAGTTTGTACTTGATTCCGGAAGAACGGCAGAGTATCCGGTTGCGGTGTACAATTGGAGAAGAACGTCCAGACTGGAAACGATGGGGACAGGGATTAAATCCTGTAGCTCGACAACAATTAATGATTGTCAATAAGTTTTTTACAGAGTTGAGCAGTCGAAGAATCCGTACGGAATTTAAGCAGCAACATATTGCTTTTCTCTGGGGGAATTATGAAATAGCTGAAGTTCGAAGAACCGGTAAAAAATTCGAATTAAGCAGTAGGGTTAAATGGCTTAAAGATCAAGATCTATCCTTAAAATGGCAAAAACAAGGATGGGTGGACGTCTCCGGTTCTCTTAACAGCGAATTCAGCGGCTCGATTTATAGTATCCTTGATTACTTGGAAAATCTCGAGTCTGAGAGAAAACTACGATCACAGGATCTGCTTTCACTCTGGCTTCACCAAGGTGACGGCGTTTTGAAATCCCTCTGGGGAAGCCCTTGGCCCTGGCCCTGGCTGCCAAAAGAACGCAGTGAAAATTCAGTCTTGGAATTAGAGCAATGGTATTTCTTCCAAGGAAATGGTCAGCTTAGTGTTGTTTGTCCAATTTTTGAAAAGCCGCTTATGAAAGCCTCTAAAAGTATTATTTTGTCCAGTGTACTTGATAGCAGCAGTTTACTCGAAAACGCCAGGGATGAACTGGGCAATTTGTTGGTATGGGATGGTCGTATCCATTGGTTAACAACGCCCGGAATGGAGGATGAACTAAGACGTTGGTATTGCTGGATAAAAAATATTGATGACTTCCCCATCTGGACGCTGCCGGACAATTGGAAAGAAAAGGGGATTTATGAGCTAAATAACCGTGCGCCTCTTTTTAATGAATGAGTCAAGCTGTTAAGGAATTCGTACAATTTTCCAAGCGAGGCAAATCAATCATCACTTCTGTTCCGGCCTGTTGATAGGAATCCTTAAAGTGCAGCTTACCGTGATGGGCAAGGACTATTCTCTGAGCAATTGTCAGTCCAAGGCCTGTTCCGCCTATTTGAGTTGTGAAAAAGGGGTCAAGTACGCGCTGACGGAGATTTTCTGGAATACCATGACCATAATCGATAAAGCTGATTCGAACGTATTGGTCGGTAATAGTTAGACGAATGATCACCCTTCCATCTTGAGGCGATGCTTCAATGGCATTGTTTAACAACGAGAGGAAGGCTTCTGAGAGCTGTTCTTGGTCTCCCAACACATAGACAGGATCTGCATTGAAATCAAAAACAATTGAAATTCCTCTATTTTTGCTGCGAGGTTCAATGAATATTAATATAGCCCTGAGTGTTTCGGTAAGATTAATTTGTCTCATATGTGGAGCCGATGGGTTTGTAACCAGAATAAATTTATTTAGAATCCGATCAATGGACTGGATTTCTTCAAGGAATAGCTCTCGATAAGGGCGGAAGGATTCAGGCCATTCTTCGGGTTTAATTAATTGCATAAATCCTTTGACTGTTGTCAATGGATTGCGGATTTCGTGAGCTAATCCAGCGGATACCTGATTGATTACAGAGAGCTTGGCAAATTGAACATATGCTTCCGAGCGTTTCTTTTCTTCGCTGATGTCATAAAGTGTTAGAAGTACTCCGTAGGGCTTATTATGATTATCAAGAAGTGGTTGTGTTTGATAGCGCAAATATTTTATACCTTCTTGTGAGGCCTTCCAGGTGAATTCACCGTAGTCGGAAGAATTCATTGACTTAATATTTGATGAAATTCCCAATATTTCGGCAACTCTGCGGCCAATTAGTGATGATTCAGGTAACATTAAAAGATGGCAGGAAAGGTCATTCGATTCGAGAATTGTTCCTGAACTATCAAGAATCATGATTGCTTCTCGCGTATAGTCAATGGTCGGGATGATGGAGGTTTTTTGATGAAGTAAAACACGAATTGCTTTAATATGCCGTTGGTGGAGAGTTTTGAGACGGATCTGACTTCGGTCAAAGAAAAACAGGGTTACCAGTAATAAGATTAGAAACAGTACATGAATAATATATAGTCTAATTGACGGAAATTTGTTATAGCCTAATGAGAAAACTAAAAGCAAAGTTGTGGTTATGATCCAGGTTTTGCCCCAAGAACTGGATAAAAGATCAAACCAAATTATGATAACTATGTAGGGAAGAAGAACAAGTATTAGTTCAAAGATAATGTTGAGGTGAGTAAAAGAAATAACTAAAACGTTAACGATCAGAAAAAGGGACAATATTAATAAGGTACCATGGCGATGGAGTGTACGGTACTTACGGGAAAACACAGACATTACTCCTTCCGGAATTAACAATAAACCCTGAAATAGTGTATCATAAAGCTCAGGTAGAAAATTGTAAAAAAAAGGAGAGCTTGAGATAAAGAATTTTTAGGTGAAAATATATAACCTATGTTGTATAATTATGCAATAGGAAAGGAGATAGGACCATGAAATTGCGCAAGGCGAAAATAGCCGATGTGGAAGAGATGATGTCGTTAATTAATAATAATGCTGAGCAGGGACTAATGCTTCCACGATCGAGGAATATGCTCTATGAGAATATTCGAGAATTTATGTTGGCTGAAGAAAATGGGCAATTAGTAGGAGTTGCCTCACTTCATATTTTATGGAGTGATTTAGCCGAAATACGTGCCCTGGCAGTTGACGATAATCACAGAAGACAGGGAATAGGCACAAAAATTGTTAAGGCAGTCGAGGAGGAAGCCCGCGACCTGGGATGTTCCAGGCTATTTGCTCTCACATATCAACCCGAATTCTTCAAATATTGTGGTTATGAAGAGGTAAGTAAAGATCAGATGCCGCAAAAAGTTTGGAGAGAATGCATAAATTGTATAAAATTCCCAAACTGTGATGAAATAGCTGTAAGTCGAATAATTTAGTTGCAACGAATTATGAATTAAATTAAATCGCTATAATTACCATATTACGTAAAAAATCCATCGCATCAGTATCAACTGAACGATGGATTTTTGTAAACTCATTATTCCTTGATAGCAGAACATAAATTATTACGATTGGAACCAACCTCGTGATCGTTGTTGGAGAATGGTATGAAGAAAATCCCACTGAAGATCTAGGTAAGCATTAGTCATTTCATATTCACTTAAGCCTTTGGCTTGAAGATATTCGCGCGAAGATAATTCAAATTCTCGTATAAATCCTAGAATCTCATCCCTGTGAGTTGACAGCATTTTTCACCCTCCATTTCGAAAACAGTGTAGTATTGTCTCAATTTGCATAATCCTTTTATACAAATTTTATTATAAACAAATATCATTAAAAATTCTGTTGTAATTGGGAGTTGGGTAAATGAATTAAAATAGAAAGAATGAAGAACTAACAAGAAATATTGCAGTTTTGCGTAGAATAAACAGATTGTGACGGGTAATAACGCCAAAGTGAAATATCAAATAATAAAAGATTCCCTGCTTTATAATGATATTTTGCCTTTTTAAGATTTTTTAGCATAAAATAGCAATCCCCCAAATTATGATGAACACCGGCGATATAGCTAATGGATAGGAGTTTTCGGGTCAGCCAAGGGGATCCGTTATTGGGAAATCCTTTTGTCCTGACAGCGTGTAAACTGCGTTCAAAGAGTTTAATCGCTTCGGGAATCTTGCCAATTTTGAGAAGGGCAACGCCTTGAGTAGCTAACAACAGTGGGTCGAAAAGCGCATTAGGGTTATCTCGAATTATATAGAGGACGGGAATAGGTCTTCCTTCTTTAAGAAGAATATCGCACAAAGTAGTACATAATAGAGGGTCCTGAGAACTAAGAAATTTTTCTAAAAGTGAGATTGCCTGAGTTGGCTCATGAAAATAGTAATAAAGCTGACTGGCAAAACGAGATAAGGACAGTGGACTTGTATCTTGGGCAATGGAATGTGCCATACGTTGAGCTGTGACTTTTCTCTCAGGGGGAGAAAAGTATCTTTTTTTAACCATTGCAATGTAGGATATAATCAGACCGCTTGACAGCACTATTAGACCAATGTTAACTCCGAAAATCCCTATCGCAGCAGTAAAAACAAATAAGGTTAACGTTGCAAGAAACATAAAGAAATAGATCTTTTGTACATATAGTATTTCTTTATCAATTTGAACTCCCTGCATTCCATCCCCCCATAACATACTACGATGGATTGTGGACAAATAGACCCCCGGCTTTAAAAATTATGCAAAAAAAAGATTCCGAGGACATAACCTCGGAATCTTTTTTTTGCATAATTATATGGTGGAGGTAAGCGGGATCGAACCGCTGGCCTCTAAAATGCGAATCTAAAATAATGACGAATTTTAGATATATAACAACCATTTGTGCCTATTCACGCTACATCGGCACTCAGGTTGTTATATGCAAAATTAATGAAAATGCCGTGAAATAAATATAACGTCCCCAAAATGTCCCCAAATATATTGATGCTTTTAACTGATTTCGGTTTGTAGCTATCAAATTTATTAGCAAGTTCTCGATTACTTTTTAGTTACATGATCATAAATATCAGCCGTAGTCTTATATTGTTGATAACGGCGTGGGCCTGCTCTGATGTGTAATATTTAGATGGCAATAAACTCTTTGAGCGCAACGGCTGTTATGTCTGCGAGACGGGGCTGGCATATGAGGGGAACAACATAGAAATTCTGCGGAAGCACTACCCACAAAAATGGGCGGGCTTGATGAAATTCTGAATGGCTAGGGAAATGAAAACGTTCGCCGGTGTTATCAGTGATGACATAAAGTTGAACGCCCTAGAGCATGACTGGTTGCTTGATATGCGACCCTGCGCATTCGCTAGGCTGACGCCGAGGAAAAGCCTGCTCGAAGACCTGCAATACGGGCAACATTGTTTTAGTCCGTAATGTCTAAAAGTCGTTTAAGCAGCGACGAAAAATCAGAAGTCTCGGTAGTAACTTCAAGAATATTGTCATCCTTAGGATCATCGGGATACATCACAAAAGTTAGTTTACCGGGTTCAGATTCAAAGATTTCGAGCACATTCTTATCATCGATAATTTCAATCTTGAGTTTACCGGACATATTTACAACCCCTTTGTGATGATGAGCAAATAAAGATGAGTTAATCTTTCCCCAAAAATTCCAAGGTGATTCTTGAAACTGATTGATAGAGATGCGTATGTCATTGTTTTAATTGAGAGGGTGAGTAAGTGGGCAGGAAGGTTTATATCACAAGCGATATCACATAGATGAAGATCTTTATGAAGTTGCTGAGATTGATCCAACGGCAGCGCTTCTTTGGCCATGGATATTGACCGCTTTAAGACTGTTCAATCAAGATCAGACCATTTGATAGCTCTTTATAGCTTTGATGGCAAAATGTACATGGCAATAAATCCAGATAAATGGTTCAAGTACCAAACTCATAGACGACGTGAGAAAAGAATAAAAGACGATTCGCGTTTCCCTGCTCCGCCTGTTGATATTTTCTCGCATGTGCGCGCAAGTGCGCGAGGTTTCTCGCATGCATACCTTCACCTTCTATAGATAACAACAACAACGCGTGCCAAGAAATCGAACAAAGCGTTTCCGAAAATAGGGGAACTGGATCCGAAACAGCGGAATCTGTATCCGCGAAATGCGAATTATCTTAATGCTGTGAGTTCTAACTGCGTAGTTGAAGAATTATGTGCAATGAACGCCTTAACCGAAGGGCGTTCTTTGTTATGCACGTCTGATTTTTAACAAGTTATTGGAAAATTAAAGAAAGCCAATAAAATAACCTCCTGAAGGATAAGCTAATAAAAGTGCCTGCCAAATTCAACGGGAGGTAAGAAAACAATAAACGTACAAGAATTTAATCAGGTATCAACCCAACAAGAACAAGTTCATACAGGGTTAATAAAGATAACTTTGTGCAAGAAGCTTTAAGTCGATATAATTAATTGTCATAAAGAAAAGCAAAAAGTTGGATTTTATTCAAAAAGGCCTCCTACTTTTTTACTATCATTATCATTTTAGATATTGCGCTTAATTAGGCTTAACTTGCCGAGTTCATTATTCTTAACCGGTCTGCTAAAACAGCTATAAATTCTGAATTGGTTGGTTTTTGACGCCCTATATTCATTGTATAACCAAAAAATTTCTTTAAAGAATCTTTTTGTCCACGATTCCAAGCGAGTTCAATGGCATGTCTAATTCCGCGTTCTACTCGGGAAGCTGCAGTATTATGAATCTTAGCAATGTTAGGATACAACTCTTTGGTAACAGCCCCTAATAAAGACATATCTTCTACGACCATTGAAATCGCATCTCGTATGTACTGATAGCCTTTAACATGTGCAGGTACCCCTATTTTGTGCATGATATTTGTTATTTCAACGTCGATCCGCTTAGGGATTTTTGCTTCATCACATAAAGATCTTGGGCTTTTAGATGAGGATTTAAAGGAAGTTGTATCTTCTGCTAAGGAGCGAATTCGCCTGGAAAGCAATTCAAGGTCAAAGGGTTTTAAAATAAAATAGTCCACTCCTAAAGCCATTGCTTGGTGTGTTAGAGACTCCTGTCCAAACGCTGTAAGAATAATAACCTTTGGCTGTTTCATTGACATTTGGGCATTAAGCTTCTCTAAAACGCCTAATCCGTCTAAATTAGGCATTACTAAATCCAAAATTACTATATCGGGTTCTTGTGTTTGAATTAGTTCCCATGCTTCCAAACCATTATGAGCTACCCCTACGACACTTAGGTCAGCTTGGCTTGAAATATGGATTTGGAGCATTTTGCAAATACTGTGATTATCATCTGCGATTAAAATCTTTACTCGAGCCATTTTTTCATTCTCCTTTGTGATAAATTCAATGATGATGATGAGCTTATTATACGTTAGATGGTCTGTCGAAATTTACAAAAAACTGCGTAAACCGAAAAAACCGATTTAATGTAATCCTTTTTATCGGACTTTAACTGGACCATTCTTCGCTAAAGACCAATTATGCGCAACCAACGCCCTGAATAAGGGCGTTTTTATTATGCCCTAGATTCTGAAATTCCGAAGTTATGTTTTGGGGCGGCATTAGAAAGATTGTTATTCTTTCTATTGTCACCTTAGCCGCTCTTCTAGATAAGCTTTTTGGCAACTCTGGCCAGGTAATGGATTTTCCAAAACACAAATTGAAAATAAATCATAAACATAATGGATGATTTTACATGGTAATAATAAAGAATTTTAAGGAAGACTAATTTTAGAAATCTGTAAAAGGAGAATTATAAATCATGAAAATTCCTAGAACTAAAGACCGTATGCTATTAGGCATTCTAGCTGGTAGTATATCCTTTATTATCCAATCTGTTTTCGATTATACGTCTACCAAAAAGGGATTTTCTAAACGATCATACTGGACTACAGCTGCCGGGGTTTGGGTTAATAGTCGCAGACAGGCTAAAAAGTGGGATGGGCAATTACTTGGGGCGTGGATGACGTTTGGCTTAAACGTTATGAACGGGATATTCATGGTATGGGCTTTTACTAAAGTTAGTTTAAATAAGTGGCCTTTGAAAGGCGCCGTTTTAGGGTCAGCCTTTGGGGCTACCGTAAATGCATTGTTAAGTGGTTTTGAAAATAATAAAGTTGCTCCCAAAGATGGAACCAGCAACCTATCATATGCCTTGACCAATATACTTACAGGTTTAGTCTCTGCTTCGGTTATTGTTAATGTTGGGGATAAATCCATCTTTAACGAAAAACGTGCTATGGCCAATAATATGAATGCCATAATGGTAGAAAGTCCTCATTATATTGATGGTAGCTCAAATAGGGATGTTCATCCAATTATACAATAGCTATCTGTGGTCGATTGGAACTTAGATAATGAATCCCTCTCTCGCTTAGTGCGGGGGAGGGATATTATTTCCTTTCCATAGCTCTGCTTCTTAACTTCTTTGACGTTGTACGACCAACCATAGACAATTCTTCAATAGGTAGAACCCACATTTTCTTTGCGATTTCTTCCGAAAAAATTGTATGAACCTTGTCGGGTTTTTGAAGTTCAGAAGCCATCTTAGCAAGAATTCTATTCGTAGAAACTCCAATATTAACCGTGAACCCTAACTCGTTTTTAATTCGGTCCTTTAGCATATGGGCGACCTCAACTGGATCTTTAAAAAGACGTTCCATATTTGAAAAATCCATGAAATACTCATCAATGCTATATTGTTCAACTAGGGGAGAATACTCACGGAGGATATTGCCAGAAACTTTACTACACTGCATACATAATCCATAATTTGGTGGAATGATCACCAACTCCGGACATTTGGCCAAAGCAGTATGTTATATCCCCACATAACTCCTCATCCGCGGCGACGGGGATTTTTTGTATTCAAGTGGATTCAAGTATTTACCAATGTACTTTTTGTCACAAAATAGTATAATAAGTCAAAAGCTATTTTAAATCTTTTCATGCAATTCACATAAAAATGTCCTTTGTTTTAGTTGAAGGACCTCCTTTGACAGCTAAGTTTTGGAGGAAGGTAAAAGGAGAGCAGGAGCTCTCCTTTTACAATGCGCAAATGTAGATGACTCCCTGTAAGAGATGGCGTTATTTCTTCAAGAAGTTCATTAACTAATTTTACGATTATTATTTACTTAAAACATTTTGATACACCGGAACATTATATTATCCTATAACTTCTCGCCTAACTGTGGAAATTTTCCATTTTAGACTTTAGAAGAGGTGGGGTTTATGTATGTTAGTCCGATGCTGCTACAAAAAACAGAAGAACCTTTTGATAGAGACGAGTGGCTTAGCGAGTTAAAGGTATCTCCATAAAAAAAGGTGTACAATAATTATAATTCAATCCCTATTGCCATTTTATATGCGTTGATGTGATGTTTACCGAGTGTACATAATTGCTTTCTTGTACATAAATGATGGATTAGGAAAGGTATTTTTGTGCAAATTCATAAAATAATAATAGGCTTCGCGCTGATTTTGATATTGCCAATTAGTGTTTATATATGTACCCTGTATGTACAGGGTATTTTTTGTGTAGTGCGAAGGGAGTGCTTGTTTTGGCAGGAATGATTCAATTTAGATTTAATGCTGACTACGTACAACGTTTTGATTCATTGGCAGCACGTCTTGGACTCAATAGAACCCAGGTGATTCGGAATTTATTATCTAACGATACTATTCTTATTGACATGATAGAAGAAAAGGCCAAAACCTTACAACAAATAACTATAGAAGATGTATTTGGAGCCAAAGAAGGGACACCTTCCATAATCACTATCAGGTTGAACAAGGTTTTTGAAGAGCGTTTTAACGATTTGGCCGCTGGCTTAGGTATTAACAGAGTTCAGGTCTTACGTAATCTGCTAAGTGGGGACGAGATTTTGGTTTCTGGCGTTTGTAAGAAAGCTAAGACTATTAAAGTACGGTCTCTTGATGCTGTGAAAAATGAACAGAATCCCTCATGTCAACAACCTGTAAATAATATTGCTGTAGAGTCTTTTAGCACCTCTCAAGAGCATCAGAAGCATCAAGATGGAATTAACCTTTTCTCAAAGTTTTATGGTGAGAACGAACATACTCAAAGCCCTTTAAGACGAGGCAGAAAGAAGAAAATTCTTTCGGATATTGACCACTCGGAAGAGAGACGACTAATTATAGCCCATCTAAACAAAATGACAGGTAAGAATTTCGGGCTAGATACTAAAGAGTCATTAACTGCAATAGACAAAATGCTTGAGGAAGGTAAAAAGCTAGACGAGTTCATTCGGATTATTGACAATATGGTTTCTGTGTGGCTAGATGATCCCAAGATGAACGTTCGACTTTGCCCTGAGACACTATTTCGTCCTAGACATTGGGAAAAATATCTGAATGCTAATTCATCCTCGAATGGCGATATAAAACAGACAGGATTAAAAAAGAAAAACGACAAGTACGAAAATTTCTATCTATAATCTCTAAACCATGCTTGAATCGGCAAACTGATACTACAGAGGCGTAAATCTCCTAATCTATTAATGAGATAATCAGAAGACTTTATCGTTTTGTATAATTAGATAATCGTTGCCAGATTTAATTGTGGAAACTAGTTTTCGCATTAGTAGGATAACTGGAAGTTCACTAAATGGGAGTTTAGCGAACATCCCTGTCGGGGTAAAGACGCAATCACCGAAATTCTTTTCAATTCCTCAGCGATCTCCTCCAAATAAATTTATGCAGGTATCATTTAATTAGGCTATTGTATCTTTCAGGGCCTTTTTTGAATTTCTTGTCCAGTATAAAATGAAGCGGAACTAATCATAATAAATGCGAATAATAAAATTCTATATTTTACCTTTATCGCTAAATTATTAATCTAAGGTGTTGACCGCTTATGTTTTGGAAAAAGAGGAAAAGTGGAAGCGACCGGAAACAAAATGACCCTAACAAGGAAGTTGAAAATACAACTTTAACACTAGATACTCTGAAAAACATTGTGGTGAACATGGATGATGCAGAAATCATTGAACGTCAAATTAATCCAGACCATAAGGTTACACTTCTGTATATAAGAACGTTGATTAATCAAGAACGTTTGAATGATGAAATTATTGAACCGTTGATCCATCATTCTCCAGCCCCTATTCACGAATGTATAAACGTTTGTAAAGCATCGAAAGTCAATGACTTAGATGAGGCTCAGAGGCAACTGATGGAGGGGGCGATACTTCTTCGTGATCGTAGTGAGGACCAATGGTTGGCCATTAAACTAGAAAATCCATTAAGCCGTTCCATTGAATCCTCTGAAACGGAAACCATTTTATTCGGTCCAAAAGATAGCTTTAGTGAACAAATAGAACAAAATGTTACACTGATTCGAAGGCGGCTACCACTGACGAAACTCAAAACGGAAAAGTTCACAGTCGGTTCTCTAACTAGAACACCGATTGTACTTATGTACATTGAGGGATTGACTAATCCTGAATTAATTACCATTGCGAAAAGTAAAATTCTTACTATTGATTATGATTTGTTTTTAGATTCATCTCAAGTTGCCGCGTTTATGGAGGATCACGTTCATAGTATCTTCCCCCAATTCCAACAGACAGACCGTCCGGACTCATGTGTTTATGCTTTGGGCGCCGGAAAACTCACGATTTTGGTTGGCAATACTCCATTTGCATTAATTGCCCCTATCACATTTTTTGATCTCTTTATCTCTCCCGACGATTATATCCATCGATGGCTGATTGGAAGTTTTTTGCGTGGCGTTCGCTTTGTAAGCTTTTTTCTTTCGCTGACCATGATCCCTCTCTATGTCGCTATAAACACACATCATTATCAGATGTTTCCCCTTCAAGTGCTATTCGTTTTATTAGAATCCAGAAGCAAATTGCCTTTTACCCCATTTTGGGAAGCATTTCTAATGTTAATCATAATCGAAATCATAATTGAAGCCAGTCTTCGAATGCCTACGAAGACTGGACAAACTTTAGGAGTAATTGGCGGGATTGTCATTGGGCAGGCTTCTGTTGAAGCCGGATTTGCAAGTAAAGTGTTAATTGTCACAGTAGGTATTTCCACAATTGCTTCGTTTTTAGTTCCCAATTATCTGATGGTCAAAGCTAACAGGCTACTTTTATTTGCTTTTATGCTACTTTCGTCAATTCTTGGAATATTTGGTATGGCACTTGGGTTCATTATAGTTCTCGTTCATTTGAATGGGCTTACATCACTGAAACAGCCTTACTTTGCCCCAATTGCTCCTTTACATATGAGCGATTGGAAGGATCTTTTTATTCGCGCACCCTTGCAGTGGATCAAGACGCGTCCTGTTTCTTTATATCCCCTGCAGAAATGGCGATCCAGCCGAAGGAGATGATCACTTGCCCTCACCTTCGTTATTTGAAAAATCGTCTCCCTTTAGCGGCGTTTATTTCATGTTGATGGTCAATCGAATGCAAATGCTTTACTATTTTATAATCATGCCGAGGCATTTAGTTCATCCTTATATGATTATGGGGATTATGGCCGTAGGAATCTTGTCGCAAGTTAATTTGATGCTGTTATCCAAGTGGTTTTCATCTGATTTTTCAGTGCAGGGTTATCAAGGATTCGTGCAGCTATTAGGTGAAAGGACGGTTAGAGTATTTGCTTTTCTTGGTTTGTTTCTAATCTTGCTCAGAATAACTGTAATGACACTGGGATTTGTGGAAATCGCGCACCAATATATATTTCCCTCGATGACTTCCAATTGGTTAATTCTTTCCATCTTTATAGTCTGCTTTTACCTAGCCTCTCAAGGGATGGAGAATACCATACGTTTTGTTGTGATCGCATTTCTAAGTACAATTTGGATGGTGATCATATATTATTCATTTTTCTTTCCGCCGATTGCTTCTATGCATGATTTATATCCTTTGATGCCGCCGGAATGGTCGGCAATTTCTTGGAAAGGGTTGTTATTGGTTTGGTCCTCACTGTCAGGAGTTGAATTTTTGGTATGTTTGACTCCTTGGCTAAGGCCAAAGCAAAAGATGCTAAAATACTTGACGATCGGCAATACGATCTCAGTCTTAGAATATCTAGTCTTATTTATATCATCGCTATTATTTTTTGGTTCCAATTACTTAGACAAAACGAAGTATCCTGTACTTGATATGGTTCGGTACCTGCAATTTCCTGCCTATGAACGAATTGATATAGTTTTGATCTCGGTCCATCTGTTTGTCCTTGTATTTGTTAACTCAATTTTCATTTTATTGTTTTATGGGGCTATCCGAATCCTCTTGGGAAAAGGGGTGCGACAGACCACACGAATGGGTTTTGCGGCAAGTTTTATAATAATTCTTGTAAGTATCCTCGTAATCAATGAGTGGTTCTGGAAATCCGGCGAAGAACAGAACATTTGGCTGAACCTTCAGATTGGAGTAGGAGCATTCACCTACCTTTTAGTTCCGGCCTTCCTTCTGGTAGCCACTAAACTGAAGGGGCGTTTCAAAGTATGACGCATATAAAACGAGTAGTTTTATTGATGATAATAATAAATATCGTCTTTTTGAGCGGATGTTCTTCTTTTTTTGTGGAGAACAATACGGTCGAAGAAATCGCTCCTGTTATTTTCTGGTCTATCCAAGAAGGTGAGTCAGGTAAATTGAAAATAAGCACATTGGTGCCGCCATTGATCAATGAGAAGAAAAGTATGCTCACCCTTCAAGTTAATCTATTAAAACAGGGAAGAAAGGACTTTAATTTAGTTTATTATCGCGAATTGAAATCAGGACAACTCAGAATGTTGTTTATCAGCGAAGAGCTTGCCAAAAAAGGGATTCTTCCCCTTATCGACACCCTTCTCACAGATCCCGATATCTCCCAACGGCTCTATCTCGTGGTCATCAAAGGAAATTTTGATGATTACATCAGAAATCAAGTAGATAAACAAGAAAACCTAGATTATTTTCTTTATCGCATGCTTAAACATTATGAAACAAAAAATCAAGGGGATATCACTGTAATTAATTTGCATCAATTCTTGAAACGGTTGTACTCTCCATTTTCAGATCCCATACTGCCTGTTTTTAAAGTTAACAAAGAAAATTTCATCTACAATGGAACTGCCTTTTTCAAGGATGACAAATTAGTTGCAACCATCAGCGACATGAATGATCAAATTCTCCAACTCCTTAATAACGATTATTACCTCAAACTCTTACCGATTCCGTCCTTAGCCGTCTCTTTAGGTCAGATTCGTTCAAAGGTTATTATAAAATTAGCTCCAGACTACTCGTCAATTTCAATTAAGGTGAATTTGGTTGGCAGAATCGAGGAGTACCGGGGGGATAAAAATATAGTCGATAGTGACGAATTAGAGGACCTTAATCAAGAGATCAAATCCTATTTGGAAAAACAAACAACTGCGTTACTACAGAAAATGCAACAGTGGAAAGTTGATCCTTTACAAGTGGGGACACACTCGCTTACCCCCTTCTCGCAACCAATCAAGGACGAAGAGTGGTTAAGGAAATGGGGGAATATGGAATTACAGATCAATTATCAGCTTGATCTCCAAACAATGACGAATGTGAACAAATAAGTGATGGATGAATTAAGATTGGTCGTTGATTAGTGGACAATCACATCTCAAATACATCAAATAAAGTTACTCGACTAATCTAAACATTGCTATTAGCATCTCACAGTTAATCTGTGGTTTTTTGCACAGGATGCAACTCGCACGTATAGCGTTGTTCATATAGTGTTAGATATAGATGGATTTTTAAAAGAAGATGGTGTATGGGTTAAGGGATCTAGTATTGATTTTTTAACAACAAATTTCGGACTTTATGTAACCGCAAAAAAAGATGGAAAACGCAACACAAGAGGACCTCAGGCGATTTTTAAATTACTTAGCGCGATAGGAATTACTTGCAGAATTACATTCGCTAAAGACCCAAATTCTGAACGTATCTTTAAAACTTTGACTTCCAGTTATTCTTATAACTCGATGTAAGGATTGGGCCTACGCTCCAGTGAAAGAAGGCGATGACTTCATAGTCACCGCCCTCTTTTCATGTTTTTTGCTCTTAGCTGAACAAGGTGTTTTTAGCTCTTTTAGCCTTAATTATCTGAGCGAAAACCTTTGAGAAATTCAATGCGATTTTGACTTTTGAACCTAAGAATGGAACCCGTTATTAGTACCTAGGTACCTTTTTCTGAGTTTTGGTTGCTTCGCCTAACAAGAATTAAGGACCTAAAGGTCCTTCTTGAAAATGTTACCAAACCTGTTTTCTATATTTGAAAGGTTAGAATTTTTCTCCGCAGGATTAGAGCCTTTGGTTTCGAATAAAGATTCCATATTTTCAAGAGTCGTATGTTTCCTGTTATTACTGTCAAATATAATTAAATTATCTTTAAGCTGGCTTTGAGAGTGTAGGTGAGGGAATGCGCTTGAAACCATTTGTTCATTGTACAATTGTTCATAATGTTTTACCTGCTCCCGTAAAAGCCGTATCTCGTCGTTTCTAAGCCTTAACTCCTCATTTTCACCTTTTCTTCGATTGAGCTCCTCTTTCAAATTCTTTGCCTCATTATAAAGTTCAATGAAGGTCGTCTCGATAAAATGCAGCTCGTGAATTATTTTGTTCTTGTCATTTTTGTACACTTCAAATATTTGTTCAATATTTGGGAAATATACATCATCATTATCTGTAAATCCAATAGACCTTGAGATTGGTTTATTTAATTCATCGATTGTTTCGGGTATACGCCTACTCCACGTATTTCTGCCAATTCCGGTTTCCTTTTCTAAGAAAAGATATGTTAGTTTTTGCCCCTTGATTTTATTTTTAATCTGTAACGCCATTTCTTTAAGTTGCTCATCACTATAGTTGGAAGGTCTACCTTTGCCAGCCTGTCCAACCCTTTCTTTAGTCATACCTGTCCTCCTCCATCAGTCTTGAATCAACCATTGCTTTTTGATTCATGTATTTGACCAGATTCTTTGAATTTGTTTTTAATAATTCCTCTGAACCAGGGTGTTTAGATAGGAGTGATGAACTGCATTGTTCCCTCATAATTAGAAGGATTTCATTCATGCGTTGATTTAGGAAGGTGGAGAAGTCTTGTAACCATTGTATTCCTTGTTCGTATTTATCGATATCCGGCTTAAAGATATAGTTGTTGCACATCCTGCAATCCTCGACGCATGAGTTAGGGAAGATTTCAATTTTCTCCTTGCAAAAACCGTAATCCACTTTTAACATTTTAGAGGCATCCTTATCATTGTAAATTTTTCCTCTATTGTAAACATCCCTTCTCCATCCGATAAACCCCTCGGGAATTTCATTAGAAATTTTTTCTTCCAGAATGTGCTGAGCCAGGATATAGACATATGATTGGGAAAAATGTTCCGCATGAGAGTAGTAATTTTCCTGTGTGGCTATTACATCATGTCCTGCCATTCTTGCAATGGAAAGCATGTTAAAGCCCTGTAAAAACATATTGATAATTGCGAAGTGCCTGGTATCACCTGGCTTAATTCTCTCAAGGTTGTTTTCCGAATATATGCCTTCAATTACCTCGGTATAAAACTCTAGCAGTAAAAAATCAAAATTGTAGAGAGTCATCCTATTAAACGCTTGACTTTTGGGTCTTTTTCGGAACATTTGATAAAAATCCCGTGGAAAAAGGTATTCATCTTCAATTCCCAATTCCTCTAACTTAAATTTATAGGAAGAGATAATCTGGTACGTTTGACGATCAATTTGGATTAAATCATAATGAATTTCTTTTTTGGGTGTATCATTATGATCCTTGATCCTTGGTACTTTAAGCCAAATAGTTCCGTCTGGTCTTGGTTCCAAGCAATTCATCTTCATTAAAAGGAACTCTGTTGGTCGCATAGGTATAATATTCGAAACAAGCCACCAGATCATAATTGGCACGAATTTTAGGGTCTGTTCAATTGGCTTGGTCTGAAAAAAGTCGTTTAAGATATCGTTGAATGCCAGTACGTCGTTAAAATGCGGCAAATCCCGGCTGCTTGATTTTGAAAAGGGTACGGTGTTGCAAATACTTAATATCTGATTTTCCTGATCGCAAGGGAAAAAACTGATAAAGTTCTTTAACACGTTTGAAAGGTTATAAGAACGCGGCTCCGACATTGATAACATCGTCTGTTTCAGCCTGTCGGTTTTTTTAAAGCCGTTCGATACCCTAATCGTCTTTTTGAGGAGTTGGAGTTCATCGTAACACTTATGAGGGCTAACTCCTGTTGATCTACGGAACGTGATAAAGGCCTTAATGGCTTGGTTTAATTCCTCGAAAAGTTCTATATCAAATGCCAGTCGAAAATCGTTTGCCTTTATTGGGCATGGCATAATCCAGGTGCGATCATTAAAAGACTCTGCAATAATATACCCATTTTCTTTTAAAGCCAAAAAAGTGCTCAGATAACGTTCTGTTTCTGATTCGTCGTAATAAATTTGTTCGACTACGCTTACATTAGCGTGGCTGAATAAATCTTGAGAAATTTTTAGTTCCAAGCTGTTCACCTTATTCAATATAAATTTTGTCAGCCAGTTCGCTAAGCTTATTTCGTACATTTTGCATTTCTATAAATGCTTCAATATACTCCCCTCCAAAAAATTTGATTCCCTCGTCAAGCAGGAGTAATAAATTCAAAAGAAAATATGAATCTTTTTTTCGAATGGTACTATATTGAGTAGTTTCAATTGAATTAATTAAACGATCAAATTCTCCACTAAGTTCAATAAATAAGTAATTTTTCGGAATAATGTTGGGGCATGAATAACACGAGTTTAATCGCGGGTATTCACAAATAGGGTGCGTTATGCACTGGGCGTTTTCGGTTTTTGAAGGCATTTCGCCCTTAAAAATTTTTATTATAATTTCTATTAGAGATTCCTTGCTCAATTTTGCCAATCTTGTCATAACAGAATTTCGCTTTTGCTTAATTTTTAAAAGAAATTGCGCCCACTTTTCAGCCTGGTTAGGGCTGCCTAATTGATTCCGAAGGGTAACAATCGCTTCGGTTTTTTCCTCCATTGTTCGGGTAACATCAACTTTTTCGCTTGCCAATAAAATTAAATAATTGTAGAGCCATCCGAAATGCCCTCGCCGGAATAGGTTTGAGGAAACTTGATTTAAGCTCCCATCCCTATTTGTTGCTTGAACATAAATGGCTGTAGTTTCCGCCCTATTGTGGGACCTTATCCTTTGAGTAAGTTCCAGAGCCACATCAGAATCATTGCCGTCCTCATCACCTATGCTATAAAAAAAGTAAGTTAACGTGCTGTTGTTAAACTTCAGACTTTTAAAGGGCTCAAGGGATGAATTGAATTTAAAAAATTCTTGGTGACGATTTTTCCCCGAGGTAGCCACAGTTTTTCTTTCTCCATAAATAAATGATTCAAGGAGAAACGATTGAGCCTCCTTTTGCCTATGTAATTCTGAAATGATCAATGCTGTAGACAATGGCTCAACCAGTTCCGGCTCAACTAAAAATGTAACAAACGTGGTCGTTTTACTTGTTCTGATTGAACGAAAATGCAGATACAATTGATTAATAACCTTTTGGCATTGCGTAATTGATAAGACATTGGCTTTAAACCAGTCAAAAGAATCAACCTGAATAGAGGAGATATCGATTTTCGGCATATTAAAAACAATGTCGGTAGCTCTCCATGCGTCCGTAAGGTGCATTATTGTATATGCCCACATATTTGCGTAATATTGATTGTTAATCGCATTAGGCAAATGTAACATTAGATCTTTAACGTACCTGTAAAATGAATAAAAAGCTTCAGGAGAGTAAATTTCCTTTTCCCTTTTAGTTTTTTTTGATTTAAAAACAACATATTTTTTCGGAATCGACAGACCTTGGACTGTGTAGCAATATTCATGGAAATGAATAAAGATACGCCTTTTATGATCGCTTGTCATTTTATTGTATATAATAGAATCAATAAAACTGACATCTAACTCGTACAGATTTTTACTAAAAGTCCCTAATATCTCGAATACAGACTGGTAATAACCAAAAAAGCTTTGGACATGACTCGGATTGCCTCTTAATTTGCCTAATTTAATTTTACAGAACTCTACAAATAAATCCTGCGTTTTTCTCAAATTAAAGGGCAAAGGGAAAGCCGATATAAAGCGTAAAAGTTCTTCCAACGCATCTTTGTTCGTATAAATTATGCCCTTTTTATGATACTGTTGTTTAGGCCTCGAAGCGATAAATTCATCTGCTTCTTCAATCGGTATACAATACAACCCTTTAACCTTTTGGGCATTTGTAAACAACTGTTTATTTTTAACTTTTATCCTTAGCGTTTGCAATGACAATCCGGTCTTATCGGCTATAGTCTTAAGATTTATTGTATTGGAAGGCATGAGAATTGCTTTTTTGTGTTTTATCAAAGAAATTCGGCTTTGGGGTTTATAATCCACGATTGATTCCATCGGAATCATCCATTTGGTTTGCTTTGTATTAAACGGAACTTTAATAGCACCCTTGATTATTCCAGAGTTTATTTTTTGGGATAACGTGCCTTTACTGATTTTTAATAATTCTGCAGCCTTGCTGGTATCTACATAGTTTTCAAGCCCTAGATATTCGGTAAAGGCCGGTTTGCCTTTATCATGTTTTATAACGTCATAAATTAGGGGTAAATCCTTAATATTTATATAAGGGGTTCCCATATGTAAGATGTACGGTATTTTCGTTTTCCAATATTGAAAATTGAAGTCGAGATTCAATTTTTCCTTAACCTGGTTTATCCTTAAGTATTCATTTGGATTATAATCATCGATATAACCGATGCTTTGTTTAATATCCTCAATTGAGTCGGATTTAAATAGATATTTGTCCTTGTACAGATGGTAACTTACAAGTAATCCGCTTTTAATTAATCTTAAAATTTTTTCTGGACTCAAATTTAGCATGCTGCTTAATTGCTTAACGCTAATATAATCCTCCTCATTAACGTAGCCACTTAACTTCTTTATCTCATTAATCGAACTAAGTGGGATGTAAACCTTTTTGCCGAATTGTACACTGGTTTTAACCCATCCCCTTTTAATCCAATTCAAATAAGTTTCGTGGCTAATTTTAAATAAACCAAGAAATTCAGTTAGCCCCATGTACTCGTCAGTATTTATATGTCCGATATTCCTCTTTATCAATGGAATAGATTCCTGTGAGATTAGGACTTTATTACCGATTTTAATCAAAGGAACTTTTCCTTCTGCTATCCATCTGATGATAGTGCCATAGGTGACATTCAAAACTCTTGCGAGTTCAGCTTTTGTCAGAAATTTCGGTTTAGATTGCAATGTTTCATTGCTCCTTTTGTTGGCGTTTTTCAATTAGCTTTGGAATATATACTTCATGCATATTGTTGAATTTCTGTTCAAGTTTTTTTCGCAAACGTTCAGTCCTTGCCATATAGGAAAGGGAAGAGACGAGGCTTTTATCTCCACGTGGAAAAGCAATATCGTATGGATTTTCTGCTACCTCTGCTAACATATTTGTAAAAGTTCCTCTACCAATATGGGTGGACCAACTCATCATGCTCAAATGGTGTGCAAGTATCTTATCCTCGCTGTCGCCGTATGTCTTCAAGAATTCAATATAACATTTTTTTAACTTATCGAAGTATTGACGGTAACTCCGTCCAGACATTGCTTTCCCATCCCTATTTACAAAAAGGGCATTGGTATTATCCGTTGCTTTAAATAATTCAACATGATCATGGAATAAAGATTCGCCCCAGTCCTTGATCTGAAAAATTCTTTGATTTCTGGGCCGTTTAACATAACTGCTGCCTGCACTATCCTTAAGATCAGAACGGAAGTTTTGGTCCTTAATTTCAAAGAGAAAATCCCCGTTGGCTACTCGTTTTTTCACTTGAGTCCGTTTTAAATTAACCACTTCTCCCACTCGAAGTCCGCCGAATAATTGCATATAAACCCCTAGTGCAATAGGCATTGCTTCCAGAATCGCAATTTCTAATAGGAGAGGGATGTATTTAACTGGGAATGCATGCTCTACATTTGGTGGTCTCCTTTCTGGGTATATCACCTGGAAAGGAGACTCGTAGTAGATTGAGCCATGTGTTGATTCCTTTTTGACAAAGCTACTCTTATCAATGCTGGCAATAACACCTTTATCGACTAACCAAAGGTAGAAATAAGTGAGTGTCCTTTCGCTGTCTTTTACGGTTCCTATGGAATGTCCCGCAGAAGTAAGTGTATTAAGGTATTTATTCCCGTCTGCCAATTTCAAATCAGACATTGAATGTATCCTCATACTATGCTTGTTAACCATTAAGAAATTAAGGAATTTCGCGATGTTTAACGCATGTTTTTTTTGAGTGTTAAACTTCCTTGACTGCCAGTTATGTAAAATGAAATCTGTTACCGGATGGATGATATGAGTATCCGTATTAAGCTTTTTTAATCCGATCACCGCGAACTGCTTTTTAATAACTTTCCCGTCGCTTAATTTACGCCAATCAATCCATACAGGAATCATAATAAATTTATATTTTTGAAGAGTTCCTTTTTTTGATGTATACGAATTGACCATTTGTCCTCCAAAAGAGATTAATGTACAATATTGTGAAGATATTAATAAGCTGATACACTATGTTTTCCATAATATCAGCTTATTGATTTTTGTACAATGATCTTTTGAGAAAAGCATCTCGTTTCCTTTATGCATCGAATATGTAAATATAATTCTGTACAAGAAAAGTAATGTACAATATTATGGAGATAGTTAAAGCTAGACGGAATTCGCTTTGTATATTCAACTGTTGACGAGGTAAAATTCTATATTCGCCATAACAATGGAGTTACGCATCGTTTCCCAGAACTCATTACAAAGGCAATCCATAGGGAATCATTGTCGTCGGTGAGATAATATTGCCGGATCAAGTGGGAAAGCGCTGTTCCAATCCGTTCAAGTGAACCGTACACTTTTCGATTATCCTCTTGGACTCCGCTTTTGAAGGCTAATCTAATCACAAAGTAGATGATGACCAGATTCAGAATTGGGAATATAATCGCGGAGATGAGGGTGCAATAACGGTAAAGGCCACAGAGGAGTTACGCATAGCAATAGACAAATGCCCACGGCAGCAATCATAGCTTTTTTACTGTATCCACCAGTATACGCTCTCCAGCCAACGGTATACTCATTCGAGAGCATTGAAGGGTTGGAGGTTTGATCCGGATTATTTTGATACTGATTCTTACGGCCTGCTAATTTTCTGCCGCCAGTATTATAACTAATCCCTGTGCCCGGAATGCCTACGGTAGCCCCACGTTTTGAATTAAGAGTAACTCCTGGGGCAATTTTTAATAGGAAGGGATTATCTTATCCCCAATTTGTCCCCAGCTAAAATATGGCCGAACATAATGAGCCTTATTTAAACAAAAGAAAAAAAGAAAGAACCCTTGGATACCAAGGGTTCTGACACTTTCATTATGGTGGAGGTAAGCGGGATCGAACCGCTGGCCTCTAAAATGCGAATCTAGCGCTCTCCCAGCTGAGCTATACCCCCAACAACACCTAATTATATGCCAAAAAAATAAAATTGCAAGTAGTTTAACGATGCAATTTAGGTGAAATAGTCTGCCTCAATTGAAATGGCTCAGAGGATTTCCGCGTCCGGAAACCCTCATCTGCGCAAGGTCTAGAGAGTGAAGTCTACTAGACTTACTCATCTTAACATAACGCATATTTTGTCGAAAATCAATGTGTAATTTATTGTAGATTTTGTTATTTGAGGATCATTATAGGCGAATTTCTTCATTAAGGTGCAAAATACCAACAGTATGTAATCAATACTCGTTCTTTATTTATTTAGTGAAGAAATACATACACTAACTCTGAAGAAGTTAATCATAATTATTTGAAATTTTCGAACTAGGTATTGTTTTTTAGCGAAATCTATTTTAAAATAAAATTAAATGGTATGATGGTCTGACCAGCATATACTAAATCTTGGAAGCTAGCCAGAATATCGTATGAGAATATTACTTTGAGGAGGATGCCTCTATGGCAAATGCTCGTTCTGCTGAATTATATGAAAGATTTAAAGCAAAACTGGAAGCCGTATCAGGGGAATGTTATCGAGTGGACACTGAAGAGGAAGCCGGGAAATTGATAGGAACGGTTCTCAAGGACAAAGGTGTTCAGAATGTTGCTCTTTTAGAAGGAGAAGTAGCAAAAAGGGGCAATTTTGCTCAACAGTTAGAATCCATGAACATAGACGTTATGAGTGATAACTTCCGAAAAGTTACGCCAGACGCTCAAGCCGGGATTACACAGGTTTCTTACGCTATTGCCGAATTAGGTACTTTAGTCCAGGCTGATGATGATGCCAATGTCGACCAACGGCTATGTTCAACTCTCGTTCCGATTCACGTTGCTGTCGTAAGGACTGAAACGCTCTTACCGAATCTGGCAGAAACCATGTCAACAATCCATCGACTCCCTCGAATACCTGGATTTGTGGGTTTTATTACTGGCCCAAGCAGAACTTCCGATATTGAACGAGTTTTGACGATTGGAGTCCATGGTCCTAAACAACTTATTGTTGTCTTTGTGGATTAACAGGGAGAGGAAGTGGCCTAAATGGCAGATAAACAATTTAAAAAGAAAATTTCAGACGCCTTGGATAATGACGTATTACGTGGTGCACTAGGACGCTTTGGAGATACTTATATTACAGCACGGGAAAAGGCCTATGAAGGCTATGATTTCCCCTCGATTCGTGAAAATATTGTCAAAGTTAAGTCCTATGCCGCAAGTCATTTGGATGAGATGATCGATCAATTTGAAAAAGCAGCTACTGCCAGAGGAGCAAAAGTTTTCCGGGCAGCTACAGGAGAGGACGCCAAAAAATATATTAGTGAGTTAGCAAAACAGCAAGGTGTAAAGCGTATTGTCAAATCAAAATCGATGGCCTCAGAAGAAATTCTGCTCAACAAAGCTTTAATGGCTGAAGGAATGGATGTTCAAGAAACAGACTTGGGTGAATGGATTCTTCAGCTCGCCGGACAGCATCCATCGCATATGGTTATGCCGGCGATCCATATGACTAAGGAAGAAGTTGCCGATATTTTTTCGGGACACTTGCAAAGAGTGAGCCAACCCGTTATTACAGAGTTGGTTAAAACAGCTCGTGCAGAACTGCGCAAAAAATTCCTGGAAGCAGACATGGGGATTTCAGGAGCGAACATGGCCATTGCAGAAACAGGCACGTTGATGGTCGTTACCAATGAAGGGAACGCCCGACTTACCTCTACTTTACCTCGAGTTCATGTTTTTCTGGTGGGAATCGAAAAACTTGTTCCTAACTTTGAAGATGCTACACATATTTTGCAAGCCTTACCCAGAAGTGCGACTGCCCAGCAGATAACAAGCTATGTAACAATGGTTACTGGCCCAACTCCTGCCTATTATGAAGATGGTTCCGTCAAGGATAAGGAGTTTCATATTATCCTAATGGATAATGGACGGCGTAAGATGTATAACGATCCTAAGTTTAAAAAGACGTTCCAATGTATTCGCTGTGCCTCTTGTCTGAATGTTTGCCCTGCCTTCCAACTTGTAGGCGGCCATGTTTACGGTCATATTTATACAGGTGGAATTGGAACAATTTTAACGAATTTCTTAAACTCGGAAAACGATGCCAAAAATCCTCAGAATCTATGTCTTCAATGCGGGAAATGCGCTGAAGTATGTCCGGGAAATTTAGATATTCCTGAGATGATTTTAGAGTTACGCAACCGGATGGGAGAAAAGCAAGGTCTCCCTTTCACTCAAAAGTTTGCTTTAGATGTTGTTTCCAATAGACGACTATTTCATTCCTTATTACGTGTTGCTTCTAAGGCTCAAAAACCTTTTACGAAAGGACAGCCGGTTATCCGTCACTTGCCGCTCTTTCTGGCGGGAATGACTGAGAAAAAGAGCTTACCGGCAGTTGCTGATATACCATTTCGCGATGTGTTTAAAACAATCAAACAGGATATTAAGAGACCGAAAGGAAAGATTGCCTTTTACTCAGGCTGTTTAATTGACTTTGTCTATCCGCGAATCGGTGAAGGCGTTATCAGCGCTCTTAATGAAAAGGGATATGAAGTGGTATTCCCAGAGGGACAATCTTGCTGCGGAGCTCCGGCGACTTATATGGGTGATCGCAATAATGCTCGAAAATTGGCCATCATGAATATAGAAGCTTTAAATGCAGAAAGCGTTGATTATGTGGTCAGTGCTTGCCCTACTTGTACTCATGCCCTTAAAGACAGTTTCCAGGATCTTGTTAAGGATGATCCGTCTCTAGCTGCCCGTGCCGCAGAATTAAGCCGTAAATCCTTTGACTTTTCTAAATTGCTCTCAGATCTTGGTGGTTTAGAGCCGGGGGGAGACGGGGTGCCTCTTAAAGTTACTTATCATGATTCCTGTCATTTAAAACGAAAAATGGGAGTTTATGCTGAGCAGAGAAAGCTTCTAAGTGATACAACTGGAGTAGAACTTATAGAAATGAAAGAGTCTGATCGCTGCTGTGGATTTGCAGGTTCCTATTCAATCAAATTCCCAGAGCTATCCGAACCGATTTTGGAACGCAAGCTTAATAATATTGAAGCAACTGGGGCAAAGGTTGTTGCTGTGGACTGTCCGGGATGTTTGATGCAAATTTCGGGGGGATTAGATAAAAGAAACCCCAATATAAAAGTTGTTCATACAGCTGAACTCTTATTTGATAAGCGTAAGAAAACTTCAAAAAAGAGCTAAGATGTTATTGCCTTTAACAAAATTTGCGAAAAGATGATAGTTTTCGTGCAAGGATTTTCTTACCTTCAGTTCGAATAGTTATATAGGGAAATGAATTCTTTGTCCGGTATAACGCAGGCTGGATATTAAGCCTCAAAAATGGAATCGAAAGGACAAGGAAGACGAAAGTTCCCGTTATCTTAGCTGCCAAAGAATGTTCCTTTTCTTAAAAAGTGCTGCAGCACCAAGAAGGGATGTCTCAGTCAATGCACCTCTGTAAAGCGGAGTGGTTCGTTGCAAGCGCTGAGAAATGATGAAGCCTCTGAGAAACAACTCAGAGGCTTTCTTTTACCCCCATTATACATGATCTAACAGCTGACTTCTTCAATAGAAATAGTTAAAATCATGATTATAAGTGAAGGAACATAACTATTACCTGAAGGAATTTCTTTGGAAAAGAAAGAATATTAAGGGTTATAATAAGGTTAGGTAAGCAATTATTTCTACAGATAAGTAGTTTAGAGGGGTGATAATCTTGGGAATATATGACCTTTTCATATTACCCAAAACAACGGGCCCGATAGATCTTCCGGTAACATCTGCACGCATTGCTGAATTATTTTCTGAGTTTTTAAGACGTTATTATGAATGGAAAAGTGCACAACTCAAGGAAATGATCATTATACTTTTGTTGCTGATTGTTGGAGGAAGCATCTTAAGTATTCCGTGGTTATTACCTAATTTCGGAATGACCTTAAGTTTATGCTTGCTGTTATCATTTTACATAGCTGTTAAATGTTACATAGCTATTAACCGAAAGGTAAGTCATTTATATGTCAACGTACATGTTTTGCAGCATCACTTAGTTGGTAAAGTTGAGGTGGGGTTTTGTGATCATCGTGAGCCCTGTCATTGTGCTGAGGAATTTATGGATTACGTGTTAAGAACTTACAACATTTCTCTAAACAAGATCCTAAGCTAATAATTTAAAGCATGTCCACTTGCGGTGTTGAGAAAGAGCGATTTTATCGTTAAGTTTGTTTGATTGTCGCCGATCTATAGTTCCATAACTGCTGCCTCATCTCGATCAAGTTTATCCATGCAAATTTTAAAACGTGATCTCAAATTGGCATCATTTACAGCATCACGCATTTGGCGTAATAAATCAATGGTACGCCGAAAAACGCTAATGATATCCCCTTCATCGAGATTACACATGGTTTGTACTTCACTAAATGATTGCCCTTGACTCCAAGCATACGTTATGACAGCTACACGGGGGTCATAGCGTACAGATTCTTGCCCGCAAATGCTCTGAATGTAGGTGATGATATCCTTAACAGGTGTTGAATCAAAGACAATACCCCGCTGAAAAACATCATTTTTGCGAGCTTCAAAATCAATGCTAGAAAGTAAAGCATTAATTTGGTCATCATCAAGCTGGTGAAAAATATCGGAATAAATTAATTCGGTGACCAGGAGTTCTTGGACATAAATTCTACTTGCGCAAATTCCACGAGGCAACAGCTCATCGCCGCGTAAATATCCAATTTGACGGAGGTGATTTTTTTTATACTCATATTCCCTTAGAAAGGCGTTCTCCTCTGGAAGAGTTTCGAGGGCATTCAGAAGCTCTTTTTGTTTTTGTTTTAACATAAGGAAGGACTTACTGTGATTTTCACAACTGTCTCGTTGCTCGGAAGGACAATTTTGGGGAGGGTGTGCTAATATTTTTTCCCAAGAACGAATCTTTCGGGCCATTTCCCGTCCATAGGCACGGTTCTGTTTACGGGGTCCAAGTGCCTTATAGGCTTTGCGCAGCCGTTCTAACTCCTTCTGTTTCGGGCGATGTTTTATCGGGCACTTGAAGGATTCAACCTCTTCACACAAGTTCCTCTTGGATTCTTCAAGTTCTTTTTCTATTTTGGTCAACTCCGAATGAAAGTGGTCTGAGTTCAAGCGATAACTAAAGGCTGCGAAACTCTTCTGAAAATAGGTTCCGATTTGTTCGGGTGTAAGAGTTGCCGTGAGATTTAGAACAGTATTATAAGTTAAGCGGAATTGACTTGTTAAAGGCTCCAGTTTATTTAATTGAAATCTGGGAGGAGGGCTTTTTTCCATATAGGCTAAATCAACCATGGCAAAAGAATACCCCTTTTTATCGATTCCCCTCCGACCGGCACGTCCTGACATTTGAAAAAATTCATGGTTAGCCAACGGCCGGAAATTGCGGCCATCGTATTTATTAAGGGAATCGAAACAGACCGATTTTACGGGATAGTTAATGCCGACGCTAAATGTTTCCGTGCAATAAAGAACCTTAATTAGTCGTTCTAAGAAGAGTTCTTCGACAACTACCTTCTGGGAAGGGAGCAATCCGGCATGATGATAGGCAATCCCTTTAGAGCACAAGCGTTTTAACTGTCGCGTCGATGACGACCAATCGTTTTCCTGGCCAAAGTACTGAAAAAATTTTTCTTCGACGATTCTGCGCTCCGAAGATTTAAGATAATTGGCAATGGCAGCTAATTCCATGGCTTTAAGTGCACATTGCTTTCGGCTAAAGACGAAAAAAAGGGCCGGGAGGTGGTCACGTTGTATCGTGCGAATTAGGTCTAAATGAGTTGTGGGGCTGAAGGGATTTTCCTCACTTTTGTTTTGTTTAAGTTTTTGACGATAAAATTTCCATAGGTGATTATAATCGACGAGTCCTGTATCTTTGGTGAAATAATAATATTCAAGAGGAACAATCCGTTTGGACTCCTCAATTAAGGCGACCTCTTCATGGCGGATTGATTCAATCCAGTTTACAAGCTGCCGAGCATTGGCTATGGTAGCACTAAGCCCCAGAATCTTCATCTTAGCCGGAGCAAGAATGATTGACTCTTCCCAGACCGTCCCTCGTTCTTCATCGTTGAGCCAGTGAATTTCATCAAAGACAATGTGAGACACAAATTCAAGATTTGGATCTTCGGTGATTACTTGGTTGCGGAAAACCTCCGTCGTCATAATGAGAAGAGGAGCTGTTGGGTTTAGAACAACATCTCCAGTCATAATACCAACAGCATTTTCACCAAATTGTTCTTTAAAATCCCGATATTTTTGATTGCTTAAAGCCTTAATTGGCGCCGTGTAGATAACTCGCAAATGTTCATTCATGGCTTTTTCGATTAAATAATCAGCTACCAGCGTTTTACCGGTGCCGGTCGGAGCAGCCACAATGACTGATTTTCCGGCGTCAATAGCTTCTAAGGCCTGTTCCTGAAAGGGGTCGAGGTTGTATTCGTGATATTTACGCTCAGACATATATGTCAGCTCGTTTCTGAAGTAAATTTGTTTACTTATTTTAACAAAAGGGCTAATGATGGTCAACTTTAGTAAGCTTTGGTCTGAATCAGCGTTTGTATCCATATGATGAAACAAGAGACAAGGCTAAGGAGGGATTTGGTAGTGTCTTCGCTAAGATTAGAGATAGAGCAGTCTATGGGGCTCAAATTTCCCGAAAAAAACGGAGCAGCGTTGGTTAAGTTTGAGGAATCCTTGGAAATTCCCCGTGCAGCTGAAGCATTGATGCGAGGGTTGTACCGAGATCCTGAGCGTGTTCGGCAAGGGTTCAAACGATTGCATCAGGAAACAGGTTCGATGATTGAACTCTTGATGCCCAGGCGCTCTCGGTTACGGGAATGGTCGGATGCTCTTCCGGAACGGCCGAAAGATGCCGAGGCCTTTTTGAAAGAAACCACCGATCAGTTGCTGGTTAAAGAACAACGCTTGGTGCAAGCCGGGCGGGATTTATTAGGGCAATTGCAAGAGAGCGGATTGGAAGATATCTTTCCTGTTTCGTTATCAGCATTTGGAGTCTGTTCCTATCGGGAACCGAGTGTTAAACTTTATCTCAAACCTTTAGGAAGGTTTGCCGAAATTAATCAGATTAATCCTGATTCATTGCGCCAGGCAGTCCGGGTTCACTTTCTCTGTCTGCTCTTGATTATTGCCGGTGAGGACCTTGACGGACAAGTTTTTGCCAGAGGAGTTGAAGAGGAAGCTACCAACTGGCTTACAACCCTTTATACCATCCGCTATTTAAAACGCCAGTCGGCCGAACTGGCTCATGGATATCTTGAATGGGTAAAAGCCTGGGGTGGAAAGATACCCAATCAGACGATGCTGAATGATCGCGTCTGCGAAAAGACACGAGCAGCAATGATATTTTGGCGTCGTCATTTAAATATCAGTTGGGCAGAATGTTGGCATATTGTTAGTCAATTTGAGTCCGAGAGTGCCCATGATTTGGAAATCAATTAGGGCCATTCTGCTAATTCATGAGGCTTGATAATTTCCAAACGATCGTCAACCAGTTTAAGTATTCCTGCCTTTTTCCAGCCGTTGATAGCTCGGTTAACATATTCTCGACTGGTACCAATCATGTTGGCAAGATCACGATGGGTGATAGAAGCGTCGATAAAAATGGGGCTTCCCGGAGTTGTTGCAGGCTGTGCCAGTCGCATAAAAAGGGCAGCCAAAATTCCTGAGGTAGATCGATTGGTTAAGATACGAATAAACTCTTGAGCTAATCTCAATCTGCGGCTTAACGTTCGAATCAGGGCTAAGGAAAGAGAAGGACTAATATCAAGAATTTGAGGCATTATTTCATTATTTAGAACAAAGAGGACACTATCTTGAAGAACTTCAGCAGTTGCAGGATATGGACCGGCCTCTAAGAGTAAAATCTCGGCAAAACTATCATATGGGCCATACCAGTCAAGAATCTGTTCATCGCCTTCTGGAGTTCTCTTGGTGAGTTTAACTTGTCCGGAATGTACAAAATATACGCAGGTACCAATTTCCCCTTCAACAAATAGCAGCTGGCCTCGACGATAATGACGTTCTTGGAGATGGGGAAGAAGTGGGAAAACGTCTTCGGCTGTTAGGGATGAGAACAAAGAAAAACGAATAAGTTCATTTACTGTTAGCATGATAAGCCCCCCTATCTCCCCTTGACAATAATTTGTATCAAATCGTAAGATTCCCTCTTATACAAGTGGGAGTATTTCCATACCTTGTTACGGTGAGGGCGGAGTCAATCCTTCAGCGTAATAGCATTTGTCATGGGCTAGGCGCTTTCATCGAAAGTGTCTCTAAGACACTTTTTCGCCACCGAAGCCCTGAAGTCCGGCTTTAACCGAACGAGTTCACTTAAGTCTAGTTTAATGTTATAATTACTCGTGGATTTGAAAATAAACTGTTTCAAGGTAAGGGCATACACTATTAAAAAGGGGGTAAGGGTATGCTCGGAATTGAATCAGTTCGTATTCAATCAGTGGTTAATTCTCCTTTTAGAGTTGTCACCATATTTATGGTTTTCTTTATTGCCGTAATCATTATCATTAATTCTGTCTGATTATCCACTATGTAATTCTGGACTTAATCAACCGTTCTATAGGTTTTAAGTGTATCGTAGTTATTACCCATGTGAAGGGGAAGCATTTACTTGTTGGGCTGCTCGGACTATCTCGGCCATGATACGAGCTTGGCCTGGAAGAGTGTGAGATTCAAATTCTGTTAATATTTGCCCGCGCAGGGATACGCAATAGCGCGCTGGAAGTTGGTTTAAAGCTAAGGCCATAATATCTGCTTGACACTTTTCACATGAACAATCGATTGGATTGTCGTGCAAATAATCTTCAAGCATTTGTTGGACGACGACTTCGAGATGATTTTTTATTGCATACATTACTGTTATCTCCTTATTATTGATTAATTATTTCAATAATAAGGCCAATTCGACAAAAGAACAAGCAGAAAAAGTGCATCCCTTCGAGGATGCCTATTCTATTGGAAAAAATTACTATTTTTTTAGTTTACTGGTCACTCCTTGCCAAAATCGACTGGTCTCATACCCGAGGCGCCAAATGGCAATACCTCTTAAACGATAACTTTTAACAAATCCAAGTCGGATTTTTGCAGAAATTTCATTTTCGAACCAAACACTATGTCGTGCTCTACCCAGCCAATAGTAGAAATATGGTTCTACAGCTGTATCAGACCAAAGCATGTGAGCATTGGTTTTGGCAGCTAAATTTGGAATGTCACGCATCGGCACCATCTGAGTGGCTTCATTGGACCAATCGTAACCATAGACCGGTATACCTAATAATATTTTTTCCTGAGGAAGGTAACGAATCGCGTAATCGAGAGCTTGGTTCATCCATGGTAAACTGGCAACAGGGCCGGGAGATCCTCCTGCGTAGTGCTCGTCATAGGTCATCAGGGTAATTACATCGCATAGCTTTCCTATCCCGGCAAAGTCATACCCGGGGGCTTCCCATTCTGAACGTTTAGCTGGAATAGCAATCGTTAATAGTAGGCCTCTATCATGTAACGCCGCTCTTAGAGATTCAAGAAAAGTTAAAAAGGGAATACGGTAGGAAGCTTCGATTCCCTCAAAATCAACATGTACACCTGCTGCGGAGGACGGAAGTAAATTGAGCATCTGCTGAATACAATTCTTTTGCATCGTTGTTGACGAAAGAACTGTATGGATAGGCATTGGATCAAAAATGCTTCCATTAAAATTATGAAAAAGTATAAGAGGAGCAATGTTTCGTGCCAAACTTTCCTGTAAGGCGAGATTATTAATCTGGCCTGAGAAGTAACCATTTTGCTGAAGCTGAAAGGCAAAATCAGCATATACATCAATGTGTGATCCCTGTTGGCGTATGGAATCAATCGCTCGTAAATCCCCAGGATAATCGTCGGAAACATAGCCAAGGACCCACATTCGATTATCCATGAGCCGACGTGCAGTTGGTGTCCAATTCAAAGATACCCTCCTCCTTTATATGCACACTCCTAGGATAAGATATGAGAAATTAGAAAATTAATCTTACTTTTTTATCTGTAAATTTAAGGAAGGTGAAAAGTTGCCGTGAATATTGAATTCATTAAAGCGCTGCAAGAAATTTATAATCTCTTAGATCAGATGGAGCTTCGAAAAATGGAGAGGGATTATCCAATTATTTGGGAGAGGATACATTCCACGAGTTGTGCTCAGATTGGCAGGTTGTTAGCTCAAAAACGTCACGTTGACAGCGAACAAGCTGCTTTAGCATGTGCCTTACATGATTGCGGGCGTTGGGTTACCGGACGTCAAGAGAACCATGCCCCCCAAGGGGAAGAACTTGCTCGTCGTTTCCTTCGGGAACAAAATCTTTCCTCAATAACTCAGGAGTCTATTGTTCAAGCAATTATTAATCATTCGAAAAAGGAAGATGTTGGATCTCCCCTGGAGGAACTTGTAAAAGATGCTGATATTTTGGATTGCTATTGGTATGGAGACGATATATCCAAGAAATATCATGTTGCCAGACTACAACGAGCTCTCTGTGAGCTGAATATAGAGCCATCTAAGGAGGGATAAGTTTTGGATAAGGTTCTTCTTATTGCTACGGGCGGAACTATTGCCATGCGCAAAGATAAAGCGGGGAAAGCAGTGCCTGCTGTCAGCGGACATGAACTGTTGGAAAGTATCCCGGAATTGACGAAGCATGCCAGATGGGATGTCTTAGACTTCAGCAATATGGCGAGCTGCAATATGGATTTAAAGCAAATGAGAAATCTGGCTTATGCAATAGAACAACGCTTTTTAACCGATTCCGACTTAAAAGGAATCGTGGTTACTCATGGGACAGATACTCTCGAAGAGACGGCTTATTTTTTGGATATTACGATTAGAGATCCCCGCCCAGTAATCTTAACAGCTTCACAGAGAGATGCTTCGGAAACAGATTCGGACGGTCCTCGTAATCTGACGAATGCTATGCGAATCGCGCTGGATTCTCGGGCCAGGGACCGCGGAGTTCTGATCGCACTTAATGAAGAAATTCATGCTGCCCGAGATGTCAGAAAACTTCATACAAATCATGTTGATGCTTTTAATTCCGGGGAAAAGGGAAACTTAGGGACCATCGATACCGGAGATGTCCTCTGGCACCGTAAGCCAGAACATACTATAAAACTAGGTGTTCCCGAAAAATTGGCGAAGGTTGCTATTTGTAAAGTTTATACAGGAATGCCTAAGGATATTTTGCGCTTGATGACTCATGATAAAACAGATGCTTTGGTTATTGAAGCATTTGGACGAGGCAATTTACCGCCTCATCTCGTTCCGGAAATCTCGGAGATTATCAACAACGGCATTCCTGTTGTGATAACCTCACGTTGTTTGTTTGGCCGGACTTCTCCCGTTTACGGGTATTCTGGCGGAGGAGCAGATCTGGAACGCATCGGGGCCTGGTTTGCGGACGATTTATCGACAGAAAAAGTACGTTTGTTCGTAAGCATTGCCTTAGGGCAAGGTGTGGCGCTGAAGACTTTAAAAGAAATGCTTGCAGCCGGAGCTATCAATTTTATGAATAAGTGATATAGTTTAGTTGAATGGTTTAGAACCTCTATTCATATTGACAAGGCAAAAAAAGAAGAGTATGCTATAAATAAATGAGAGAGATTCTCAATTGAGGTAGCGTCTTCTAATGAGAATGATTATCAGTTGCGGAGGAGGGATCAACAATGGAACGCAGTCTTGGGGAATTAAAACCCGGTGAACGGGCTTGTGTCGCACGTATCAATGGTGGAGGTGCTTTGCGTCGTCGGATGATGGATATGGGAATTGTACCAGGAGTCGAACTGGAGGTTGTTCGTTGTGCTCCTATGGGGGGTCCCCTTCAGATACGCCTTAAGGGTTATTATCTGGCAATGCGTCGCGGAGAATGTGCTAAAATAGTTGTCTCCGGGGAGCAACATGTAGCTATTAAACATACCTTAGCTAGTCGCTAGTGGATTTTGCCGCTTTGACATAGTGAACAATGCTTATTAAAGGAGGGCGGCTATGCCATGAAAATTGCTCTTGTTGGCAATCCCAATGTTGGGAAAAGTACGGTTTTTAATGCCCTGACAGGCTCCAATCAGCAGGTCGGAAATTGGGCAGGTAAAACCGTTGAACGCAAGACAGGTATTATACGCAGAGATAATCTGGAAATTGAATTGGTTGACCTACCGGGGACATATAGTTTAACGGCCTATACACAGGAAGAGATTGTTACACGTCAATACATTCTTCGTGAAAAACCGGATGTAGTGATGGCGATGGTGGATGCTTCCAATATCGAAAGGAATCTCTATCTCGTTCTACAGATTCTTGAGTTAGCGCCTCGGGTTGTTATTGGACTTAATATGATGGACTTGGCAAAGTCTTCAGGAATTATTTTAAATGCTGCTGAGTTGGCAAAAGCCCTAAATGTATCAGTTGTTGAGATTGTAGCCGCAAAAGGGATAGGCATTGACAAGTTTTTATCAGAGGCTGTTAGAGTCGGACTTTTGCAGAAGGACCCTTTGGTTCACCAAGTACCCTATCCTTCTGAGCTCGAAGAAAAAATTCGAACTATGGAGAATTTATTAAAGGATACATCTTGGGCTTCTCTATACCCCTTAAGATGGTTAGCTCTTAAACGACTGGAAAGAGATCCTGAGATTGGACAAGAATGGCAGTCGGAATCTGCTCCGGAATCTTCAAAAGATAAGAAACGCGAATCGTGCTGCGATTCGGGTGATGCTTTAAACTATAAACTTAAGAAGATCATCGAGCTTCCAGGGAATGATTTGCTGCGATCTTATGAGGAAGATGGGTGGACCAGGGACCACTTTGAAATGGCTTTCGCTGATGCTAAATATAATTATATATCTCAAATTTTACCTAGGTTTTTAACCCAAGAAGATCTCAGAAAGCCTTCTCTCACAGATTCCTTAGATCGTTGGATTCTTTCTCCGATTTGGGGTTACCCCATCATGATCCTAGTACTTGCCCTTGTGTTTTGGGCTTCTTTCATTGCCAGCGCCCCTTTAGGAGAGGCCGTTTCTCAGGGTATGGCCTTGGCGGCTGATTTTTTAGTGAACCTTTTACAGTGGTTTCATGCACCGACTTTCCTAATGAGCTTGGTAAGAGATGGAATCTTTGCGGGAGTTGGCGCGGTTCTGGCTTTTGTACCGCAAATAGCAATCTTTTTTGCTTTCTTTTCCTTCTTGCAAGACAGTGGATATTTAGCGAGGGCAGCTTTTTTAGGTGACCGTCTCATGCAATTGATGGGCTTACATGGTAAATCATTCTTCTCCTTAGTATCCAGTTTCGGATGTAATGTACCAGGAATTATGGCCACAAGAACTCTTGAAGATCCTAAGGATCGATTGATTACGATGTTGCTGAACCCTTTGATACCGTGTGTTCCGCGTTTGGGGGTTATGAGCGCTGTCGTTGCGGCGTTTTTTCCAGGAACCCGAGGGGCAATGATTATGTTAAGTCTCTTGTTGATAAGTATGCTCCTAGTGATGATTTCCGCTCTCTTTATGAGAAGAGTCGTAGATCAGAGGGAACGGTCGGCCTTCGTCATGGAATTGCCTTTATATCATCTTCCTACCTTACGGAATGTTCTATGGCCGACTTGGCATAAGACCTATACTTTCCTTAAGAGGGCTTGGACGTTTATTTTAGCTGCTTCCGTAGTAGTCTGGCTGTTAAGTTCTTTCCCTCAAGGAGTGTCTATGGACTCAACTTGGGCCGGAAAAATGGGAGAATGGCTGGAATTTATCGGCAAACCTTTAGGTTTTGACTGGAAGATTATGGTGGCCATTGTCTTTGGCTTTACGGCTAAAGAAACGACCTTATCAACTCTCGGAATTTTATATGGGGTGGCAGCTGATGCCTCACAATCAATTGCTCAGGCAATGACGGGGGCTATGTCTCCTTTAAAGGCTTATACTTTTCTAGTTGTCTATATGCTTTATATTCCCTGTTTAGCCTCAGTAGTGACAACCTATAAAGAATCGGGTAGTCTGCGCTGGACTGCTTTCGGTATTGCCTATAATTTGATATTAAGCTTTATTATAGGATGGATTATCTTTCACGGAGGTCAAGCGTTGGGTTTTCAATAATTGATCAAATCGTCAGACTCCATCTTCTACAAGTGGGAGTGTTTCCCATACCTTGCTTTAATATTTCTCTCTGGAGGTGGTCTCGTTGCTAACCGGAATTTTAAATATCTTAGCCCGTAAAGAATCGTTATCAATGACGCAGCTGGCTCAAGAATTAAATTCTTCGCCGAGAGAACTTGAAAGCGCCCTGGAACAAATGGAACATATGGGCTATATTCGCAAGGAAATCTGTGGACAGGCTTGCGGTGCAGGCTGCAGTTCCAACGAGTGCAGCAGTCATTGCGAAGGATGCGGCTTTGCTTCTCCTGAAACTTACTCCTTCTGGGTACTTACTGAACGGGGTAAATCTTTAAGCCAAGGCTAAGTTATCATGAAGTTATTTATTCACGAATATTAAGAAATATGGTATGATCTAACTATTGGCTGGAGAGTTTACTACTGATTGAAGGGAGCTTAGTTCCTGATGAGTAGACCCCGTGAAGAAAAATATCAAGCCATTCTGGATGCAGCTACTGAGGTCTTTGCGGAATATGGCTTTTTCAATAGTCAGATATCTAAAATTGCTAAACTGGCCGGAGTTGCCGATGGAACGATCTACCTCTATTTTAAGAATAAAGAGGATATTCTTGTTAGCCTATTTACAGAACGAATGGGGCAATTTATAAACGAGATCTGTCAAGAAATTGAAGAGTGTCGTTCCGCAAAGGAACGATTATTACGTATTATCAAGACCCATTTGCGATATATGCAGGAAAATCGATCCTTGGCTATGTTTACTCAAATTGAGTTGAGGCAATCGAATCCAAAGATTAGAGAAGCAATTTCCGGCCCTTTGCGTGAATATTTTCAGAGTATCGAGCGGGTTTTGATTGAAGGAGTTAATAATGGAGAATTTATGGTACCTGACATCAAGGTCGGGCGCCAAATGCTTTTTGGGACTCTGGATGCTATGGTGAGTGATTGGGTTATCTCTAAAAAGCCAAGATCCTTGGAAGGTTTGGAAGACGTTGCTTTCCATCTTATATGCGGAGCTTTCAGAATCCGAGATGTCAATTAAGGCGTTTATTTCGTCTATAAATGCATTAGAAGTTTCAAGAAGGAAATGCCTAAGCAAATCCTTCTTTTTTCGTAAGAAAACGGATTTTGATCCAATTGTCAGACTCCCGCTTTAACAAGTGAGAGCGGTTCCCATACCTTGCTTCGCTGAAAGTGCCCATCGCATAACAAATCCTATCGCGCTGAAGGATGGATGCTACCCCCAGCGAAGCCCCGATGTTCAGCTTTAGCTGAACGAGTTCACTTTGTTCTCCAATTGCAACTGCTAAAACCTGGACAGCTAGACAACAACTTTTCCATCGCGTATTATTTATAGGAATATCTAATACTATGGAGAGTATGAAGTTAAGAATGGGAGTAAGTATATGGATTTTTCAGGTAAAGATAAAGCTGCTTATGTTCGAGAGACATTTAATTCGATTGCCGGGCATTATGATTTGATGAATAGCTTAATGAGCTTGGGAATGGACAAACGTTGGCGGCGGATTGCTGTTCAGCAAGTCGGCGCTAAACCAGGCATGAGTATTCTTGATGTTTGTTGCGGAACTGGACAATTTTCTTTGGAATTGGGTAAAGCAGTAGGAAGAGAAGGTAAGGTGATTGGCTTAGATTTCTCGCAAAAAATGCTTGATGTAGCCCAACAGACTCTTGCTCAATCTAAGGAAAAAGGACGAATTAAATTTATTCAGGGAGATGCCATGGAACTTCCTTTTCCAGAAAGTACTTTCGACGGGGTTACGGTAGGGTGGGGGCTGCGAAATTTACCAAATCTAAGAAAAGGCATCCAAGAAATGATCCGGGTCGTTAAGCCTGGCGGGAAGGTTGTTTCCTTAGATATGGCTAAGCCAACATTCCCTGGTTTTAAACAAGTTTATTGGCTATATTTTGATAAGTTAGTTCCGCTGATGGGGCAAATTTGGGCCAAGAAAGCAAGTGCTTATCAATATTTACATGACTCTGCAGTAGAATTTCCTGCCCAGCAAGAACTTGCAGGAATTTTCTCCGAATGTGGTTTGAGAGATACTAAGTACATCAATTTGGTTGGCGGCGTTGTGGCAATTATAGTAGGAACAAAACCATGATTGTAAACTGTACTTTGGACTTTAAGCTTAAGGAATTATTTAATAGTTTAACCTCGTGCGACAAGAAGTCCTCCACCTCTAAGCGTTAGCGTAGGTGGTGGGAGTATGTCACAGGGATACCTGAAAATCAAATCTTCTTCCTCAGTGAACAAAAAGTGGATCTTAACAGAGCTGTGTTTCGCGGCTCTTTTTATTTTTAGTAAAAAAAAATTTATCTTGATAATTGGGCATGGTTTTAATGAGAATGAACATACTAAATGCGTTTGAATAATAATTTTAGGAGGGGCATAACTATGAAAGTACGTGACGTTATGACAAGCGCTGTTGATTGGGTAGGACCAAAAACTACGGTTTCAGAAGTTGCACGTCTAATGAAAAAAGATGATGTTGGATCAATTCCAATTTGTGATAACAATAAGGTGATTGGTATGATCACAGACCGGGATATCGTTATGAATGTAATAGCAGTTGGCAAAGATTATAATACTGCTTTAGCCCAAGATGCTATGAGCAAGAACGTTGTTAGTGTTTCCTCCAATCAGGATGTTCATGAAGCAGCTGATTTAATGTCTCAATATCAAATCAGAAGACTCCCAGTTGTGGATCAAGATAAATTAGTAGGTATTTTAGCTATTGGGGACCTGGCTGTTGAAAGAATCCACATCAATGAAGCTGGAGATGCCCTAAGTGATATTTCTCAAGGCGCCCGTCAGAATTTGAACTAAACGGAAAGGATGAAGCGTAAATGGCCGATTTGCGTGATCGAATGGATTTAGGGACTTGGGGGGCGTTTCGTACGGGTTGGTGGGTATTACATGTGGTTGGAATTGTAGTCGTAGGATACATTGGCTATTGGTTAGCTAAAATGTAATCACTGCCTAAAGTAGTGTTGTGACAAGTTCACACACTACTTTATTTTATGATAAAATAAACGTAAATTGCCGAGGAAAGGATGTTATGACAAGTGACAATTAATATCGGAGCACTAGGACAAGCAGAAACAACTGTAACCTTAGCAAATACTGCGAAGACAATGGGAAGCGGGGGTTTGGAGGTATTTGCCACACCTGCCATGGTAGCCCTTATGGAGCAGGCTGCAGTAAATGCCCTTGAATTGCCTGAAGGGCAATCAAGTGTAGGGACGTCTTTAATAATCACCCATTCTGCTGCCACTCCTATAGGCGGTAGAATTACCGCAACGGCCGAGCTGATTGAAATTGATCGCAGACGGTTAGTTTTTACAGTGGAAGCCAGTGACGAAGCTGGACAGATTGGTTCTGGCAAACATGAACGTTTTGTCATTGAAGCAGAATCTTTTCTGAGTAAGGCGCAAAAGCGAAATCAGAGGATATAATAATGGAAGGTTTTTATACACTTTCCCAAAAGACAATATCTGAGCAAACTATCGACAAATCACGTTTCATAGGTATCGGAACTCCTGTTCATTCACTTGAGCAAATTAACCAGGCTATGGAGGGAATTCGACAGGATTATCCGAATGCCCGACACTATGTTTATGCTTACCGTTTACACGAGGGTAATTTAGAGAAAGCGTCTGATGACGGAGAGCCACAGGGAACTGGTGGGCGCCCAGTATTAGACATTCTTAAACATCAGAACCTTTGGAACATTTTACTGGTTGTTGTTAGGTATTTTGGGGGAGTTCTTCTCGGTACGGGAGGTCTAACCAGAGCATACGGCAGCACTGCTAAACTGGTTTTTGAGGGGGTTCAATTAGTTCGATTGACCCTTTTTCATCAATATCAATTGTCTCTAACTTATGAATGGTATTCATCATTAAAGTATCAATTTGAGCAACGAAATTGGCGTATCCGTGATGAAGAATTCTTGGAGGTTATTCGTTTTATAATCTCCGTTCCGGAAAATCAGACGGATTTATTCTTGAAATGGTTAGCTGATTTCACCAGAAATCAAGTTACATATCAAGATAAAGGAATTGTGTGGGAATAGACTATTATTTTTCAAAATATCTACTATTTTGAAGAGTCGAATTTGATGAACTATTTTAAAGAATTAAACTTTGGGAAAGTGAATACAATCACTTTCCTTTTTCTGTGTAATCTGTTATTATTAAAGTGAAATATGGCACTATTAAACATAATAATAGGAGCGTGTGTGTATGTTAACTTGGGTAGGAACAGTAATGATCGGTTCTTTTCTTTTAAGCTGTACTGCAGTAATTGTAACATCTGGCGTACAAATTTTAAGATCCATCCGTAAAGTTCCTATTGATGGTGGTTTTGTGTCACGAACTCAAGAAGCCTGATACGGGTAATTATGGCAATTTAAAGTAGAATATAAGAGAATGAATGAATCCAAAACTCCGCATTCTTAAGCAGCGGGGTTTTTTTCTTTCTAAATCTTAAATAAATACACTAATTCGCCATTATCTTGGAATGCTTGCAAACTATAGCTGATCGAAGAAGGAGAAAGTAATTTTCTGTCGAATCTAATTAAAGATTGTACAGATGGAGGGGGGACCCGCTTCTGGCATATGAAGTTATTGTTTTTTTGGGAAGTGTTCCATTTATAGCCTTTATCACTTTACGAGCAAATACTTGGGGATTGACCAAAAGGAGTGCTATTCTTATAGCCTTCTTATTGTGTGGAGATGTAATGGCTTTCCCTTTTGCTCTTCAGTCTGGAGGAACAGGGTTATGGCTAATTTTAACCATGATTCTCATATTCGCGGGCGCTGCTTGGCCGAGTATTATGAAAGTTATGAGAAAGCAGAATCCGAATTCCCAAGAAGACATCTATGCTGAAACAGTGAATAGAGACAACAGAAATGAACAAATTAATCTCAATCCTATGAATTTACTAGACCAAAGTACTTATTTAAAAGGGCTTAAAATCAATAATAACGCTGAGCCTCGCGATGATAAAGAACCTTGTTATAATTATTTAGGTTTTAGCGAATCAGAAGGTAGTAGGGAGGAAAGAAGTTTTCAACAAGCTCAAAAACCTTCCGAATTCATCGCCTTTGGAAGTACCGATAGTATCGAGATTTCAAGGATAGAATTGATCGATGTGTCGAAGGAAATAAAATCGGCAGAGGAAGCCGAGGTGGTACCGGACGAACCGATAATGGAAGCCGAGGTACCGGACGAACCGATAATGGAAGCCGAGGTACCGGACGAACCGATAATGGAAGCCGAGGTACCGGACGAACCGATAATGGAAGCCGAGGTACCAGACGAACCGATAGAGGAAGCCGAGGTGCCGGAAGAACCGATAGAGGAAGCCGAGGTGCCGGAAGAACCGATAGAGGAAGCCGAGGTGCCGGAAGAACTGATAGAGGAAGCCAAGGAATTGGACGAACCGATAGAGGAAGCCAAGGTGCCGGAAGAACTGATAGAGGTAGCCAAGGAATTGGACGAACCGATAGAGGAAGCCGAGGTGCCGGACAAACCGATAGAGGAAGCCAAGGAACCGGACGAACCGATAGAGGAAGCCAAGGTGCCGGAAGAACTGATAGAGGTAGCCAAGGAATTGGACGAACCGATAGAGGAAGCCAAGGAACCGGACGAACCGATAATGGAAGACGAGGTAGCGGACGAACCGATAGAGGAAGACGAGGTATCGGACGAACTGATAGAGGAAGCCAAGGAATTGGATGAACCGATAGAGGAAACCAAGGAATTGGATGAACCGATAGAGGAAACCGAGGTACCTGAAGAATCCGTTATGATAGAAGCAAATTTAGATGAGCTTCTTGACTTAGGTTTTAACGAAAAATTTGCTGGAAATTTTGCTCAGGCAGCTGTTTATTTTCTTCAAGCGTTATCTCTGGAACCTAAGCCCGATTTAGCTTTTTATTTAATTCTGGATTGTTATTGGCTCTGGAAAAATATTGGGGAATCTGATTATGCAATTTCTAGGATTATGGGTTATGCCCAAAAATATAGACCACAATTTAGTTTGGATTTACAATTTCAATTTGAGGTCTGGCTAAAGAAAGAAGACCTCGAGAAATATTTATAAATAATAGGGGGCTGGTTTTTAAAATGAAACCTACGAAAGAAATTATTGGATTAAGGATTATCAGTATTGCCGATGGTACTCAAGCAGGGGCCGTAAAGGATATCGTCCTTAATCCTCAAGAAAAAACATTAGACTTTGTGATCGTTGATCAGCCTACAGATTATTTGGGAGCGAAAATTATTGCCTTTAAAGATATTCTAGGCATAGGCGAATTTGCAATGACAATTCCTAACCCTGGTGTTATTCAAGATGTTGCTCAAAATACGGAGGCTCAAAAATTATTAAATCTTGATACTCGGGTTATAGGTACAAAAGTATTAACCAAAAAAGGACAGTTGATTGGAGAAGTAACGGAAATTCTCCTTGATGAAGAAACGGGACAGATTTCTGCTTGTATCTTCGAGTCTAATGGACAGGTCCATGAAATCGGAGCTGAGAACGTTATAACTTTAGGAAAAGAGTTACTCATTATTGAAGGATTTTCTGCAGAAGAGGAAAAGGAAAAGCAACAACTCAGCAACGTTGATCCTATAGTCAACAGTGTGACTGAATCTACAACTGCACAAGAGGTATCTCCTGTAGTTGAAGAGGATAAGGGATTTAACCTTTTTGAACAACGCCAACTACAATATTTTATCGGCAAAATGGTAGAGAAAGATATTGCTTTGGATAACGGAAATGTCTTGCGAGCGGGCGAACGGATTACTCCGGAGATGATATCTTTTATAACTTCACGCAGCACTCTGATGGAAATTACATCTCATTTACAGAAAAATTAAGGAACTGAAAAACAATGAAAAGGGCTGGGTTCATTCTTACCGTGTTACTCGTTCAATTATGCGTAACTTTAAGTCTGGGGAGCGTTGCAACTTACGCGAGTACACATGATCGCGCTCCCTCAGGTTTAATAATTTGGGGCCGGAATTTTTCTGGTTTGAATCGAGCTGAAATAGCTTCTGAATTAAAAAAGGATATACCAAATGCTATAATCTATCAAGGGAAGAGTTTCCCTTTAAAATTAGAACGCTCATACGCTAAAATTGACAACTGGCTTAACCAAATATTCCCGCCCGTTTCTGGAGTATGGTACTTGGATGTATTGCAAAGCTTAACACATAAACCTGTTTTGAATTCAGTTCTTGAATTAGATCGAGCCGATATTGTTTCTCAATTGAAAGCTATTGGTGCTCAAATTGATAAACCTATGATTCCGGCATCTATATCTTATATGAATCGTCATTTCGAAAAAACTTCAGGCCAAAATGGTCAAGCTTTAAATATTGATGCGACTTTTAATAAAATTACCAATGACCATATAAACAAACAAGTTGATGCTGTGGTTCAAGAAATCCCTGTCCAACCTGCTCCAATCGAAATCGACAAGATCAGAGATGTTTTAGGAGATTATACAACCTATTTCAGCCCTCAAGATGCTTCTCGAACTCAAAATGTAAGATTAGCAGCTAATGCCATAAATAACTACTTGATTGCTCCAGGCAAGGTTTTTTCCTATAATAAAGTTGTTGGAGAACGTACCGAGACGGCAGGATATCTTCCGGCATACATTTTTGTGGGTCAGGAAGAGATTAAGGGGGACGGAGGAGGCGTATGTCAAGACTCCAGTACCTTATTTCAAGCTGTTCGTGAGGCAAATCTAAAAGTGCTGGAAAGGCACAATCATTCTTTGCCGGTATCCTATGTCGCTAAAGGTCAAGACGCAACAGTTGCCTATGGTTTGCTTGATTTCCGTTTTCAAAATGATACGAAGGATTATCTTCTTGTCAGTGCACTTACCGGTAATAACTGGTTAAGAATACGACTATTTGGAGTGGCGGACCCTAATCATCCTGTTCAACAAGCAGATGGCTATCCAGTTCGTCCTGATGTTTTTAACGAAGATTTCAAATAGTCTTTATACCCTTCAAGACAATTGAGGGATAATAGAAAGCTCCCTAGTCAATAGAGGGTCAAGACCTTGACTAGGGAGCATCTATTTTCTCCTCGTACTATGTAAAGTTAAGAAAATCTAGATCGTTATTCACATTCTCAGAGATATTGAGCTATTAATTTAACAGCAACTAAAAGTGACATTGTGATAAAGATGGGTTTTACAAGAGCTGCACCTCGACGAATTGCAAGTTTTGTCCCTAAGAATGAACCGAGAATCATGGAGATTGCCATTGGAATTCCGTAGAGGAAGAGGATTTTTCCATTCCAAGCAAATAGTATCAGCGAGGCAAAATTACTGACAAAATTCAATACCTTTGAGTTTGCTGATGCAACAACAAAATCAAAACCGAAGAGAGCTATGAAAGAGAAGATTAAGAAGGATCCGGTTCCTGGTCCGAAGAAACCATCATAAAAACCTAAAGCTAAAGCAAAGAAACAACCAGCTATAAGTTTAGAGGGTATTAATTTTTGAAATTTGTTCTCCATACCTAGGTTTTTATGGAGTATCGTATAAATACCGACAATCAGGACTAAGACTAAAACAGCTTTATTAAGAAATTGAGAGCTAACGCTGAGAACGGCCCAGACTCCCAGTAAAGCCCCAATAAAGGTAAAAGGGATCTGCCATTTAACCAAAGGAACATGTACTTTCCCTGAACGTGCGAAGGTTATGGAGCTGTTCAAAGAAGCGGTGCAGGCAGCAAATTTATTAGTTCCGAGGGCAAGATGAGGAGGGACTCCAATTACTAATAGTGCGGGAAGGCTAATGAGTCCTCCGCCCCCAGCGATAGCATCAACTGCTGCAGCAAAAAAGCCCAGTACGCTGATAATTAGAAGATTAAGCCACATATAGATACCTCTCTTTAACCAATTTGCCGAAGGCTTCTTTAGTATACTGCTAGAGAGACTTTTCGTCATCATATTTTATCCACTACCTACCAACACTTTTAATTGGAGTTGAAGGGAGGGGAGGCTCACTTTTTGGCACGTGGGCTGTCACATTGTGGGTTTACTGACGAGAGTAAGTGAAGTCTTGTAATGCTTATAAGGAAGATAACTCTGCGGATTATGGAATTGTCTCATGACGTTGGGTAAAGGTAAGAAAGGAAAAATAATGGATAACATAATGGAAGCTTCTGATTTGGAGTTTATTTTTACTGCCCTGCAAAAAGAGTTCCCTGATGCTCGCTGCGAGCTTGAATTTCATACACCCTATGAACTGCTGATCGCAACGATTTTGTCGGCTCAATGCACAGATGAGAGGGTGAATCAAGTTACAGCATCGTTATTCCAGACTGCCAATACCCCTGAAGGGGTTCTTGCTTTAGGATTAAATGATCTTGAACGTGAAATTCGTTCTTTGGGCTTATATCACAATAAGGCCAAAAACATTCTTGCCGCTTCACAACTATTAGTTGAAAAATACTCAGGGGTAGTTCCAGAAACTATTGATTTATTGCAAAAGCTTCCTGGCGTAGGACGTAAAACAGCAAATGTTGTTGCAAGTAACGCCTATGGAGTTCCTGCCTTAGCGGTGGATACTCATGTGTTTAGAGTAGCTCATCGGTTAGGGTTAGCAGAGGGTAATACTCCAGAAAAAGTGGAAAAAGAATTAATGAACGTATTTCCGCGTGAACGTTGGTCGGATCTGCATCATTTATTTATTTTCTTAGGCAGACGCATCTGTATTGCTCGAAAACCAAATTGTCCAGAGTGTCCTCTCCCATCAGTTTGTAAAATGTTCAAGAGTATTAAACTCTAATACGACAAAATTCATTAATCTTCTTTTTAAAGGCCTTTCATGTTAGAATATATTTCTAAACACAAAGATGTGTTTTGGAAGGAAACTTACTATTAGATAGGAATTAGGGTACAAAAAGTGGTTTGCAGCGGGAAAGAAATAAGAAAATAAATTCATCTGAACATAGAAAGGGTTGAAAACATGAAATTTGTACGCTTTTTGGATCAGAAGAACGATATTAAATTTGGAGTTATAGAAGGGACAAGAATTCAAGTACTTGATCGAACGTTCCTGGATTCCCAAAGACAGTTGACTGATCAATGGGCTGAATTAAACGAAGTTCGCATCTTAGCACCAGTTGAACCTTGTAAAGTAGTATGTGTTGGTTTAAATTATTCATTGCATGTCGAAGAAATAAAGCAATCATTACATCTTAAAGAAAAGGATTCTTCGGCACCCAACGACCCTGTTATTTTTTTAAAACCTCAAACCTGTGTAATAGGTCCCGAAGACAATATTATATATCCCAAAATCAGTCAAAGAGTAGATTTCGAAGCCGAGTTGGCTGTAGTAATTGGAAAAACCATTAAAGGAGTAACTGAGGAAGAAGCCTTTGATTCCATTTTAGGATATACCTGTGCTAATGATGTAACGGCAAGGGATTTACAGCAAAAAGATGGTCAGTGGACTCGCGGAAAATCCTTCGACACATTTTGCCCCCTTGGTCCCTGGGTTGTTACAGATGTTGACCCAAGCAGCCTGGATATTCAGCTTTCCCTGAATGGAGAAACCAAGCAATCTTCCAATACAAAGTATTTTATGGCCTCTGTACCTAAGCTTGTAAGCTTTATATCTCAAGTTATGACCTTGTTTCCAGGAGATGTTGTACTTACTGGTACTCCAGAAGGTGTTGGACCGATGCAGCCCGGGGATGAGGTTGTCGTTAAAATTCCTGCGATCGGTGAATTACACAATAGAATAATTGCTGAACGTTAGAAATCTTTTATACAGTTTTTAAGACCCCCACTCTTATATGTGGGGGTGGGTCCTTCGTTAACTTCAGGTGGGGTAGAGTCCTCCTTCGCCGCTAAGTATTCCTATTGGGAAAGGCGGCTCGGCAATAATGTCCACTGGACATTATTGTATCTGAAGTCCCGATGTTCAGCTTTAGCGTAAGCGAGTTCACTCACTAATAAAAACGTATTTATTGCTCAAAGGTAGAACCTATATGGGGGTAATTTCATGATCCGAATTGGACATAATCCAAATACAAACATGTTGCCGATGTTTCATTTCTTGCCTAAGGAACATCCCCATCTGACCTCAGTAACAGCAGAACCTACTGGGCATAATGCTATGTTGGCCAAAGGTCAAATCGATATGGCGCCGATCAGTGCATTTTCTTATGGCGAGCATTGGCAAGATTATCTTATTCTGCCTAATCTTTCAGTTTCCACGAAGGGGCGAGTTGGATCTATTCTTTTGTTTTCTAAAGTTCCTTTAGAGAATTTGGATGGCCTAACCGTTGCACTAACAGATATGTCAGCAACCTCAGTTAATCTGACAAAGATCTTACTCCATCGCTTTTATGGGGTCTTTCCAAAGTATGTAACCTTGCCTTCGAATTTAGACGATATGTTCCGGCAAGCAGACGCGGCTCTCTTGATAGCCGATTCTGCTATTCGGGCAGCACAAGCAAAGCCGAATTGTTTGATTTATGATTTGGGAGCTGAATGGTTAAAACAAACAGGTCATTCTATGACGTATGCTGTCTGGGCTTTTCCTAAAAAGCTGCTGCCTCAGCAGGCTGAAGAAATCAAGAATGTTTATCATCTGCTCTTGGAGGCAAAATCTAAGGCCTTGAATCGAATGGAGGATGTCGTTCAGGCTTGTCAGGTGATGCTCGGTGGAACTAGTGATTTTTGGAAGGATTACTTTACTCAGTTTCATTATGATTTAGACCCTGGATTATTGTCCGGGCTGCATCAATATTTGGATCTCTGTTACGAGGAAGAATTACTTCCCAGCCGTCCAATTATTGAGCGTTGGCCGGAGGAATAGTGTATATGGGGTACTGGGTGTATCTTGCTCGATGTGGAGATGATACAATCTATACTGGTGCAACGACGGATCTCAAACGGAGAGCGCGTGAACATAACCGGGAGGGTTCTGGAAGACAAGGAGCAAAATATACTGCATCTCATGGCCCTGTATCCTTGGTTCAGGCTTGGGAAGTTAACTCTTGGGGAAATGCTCTGCGTTTGGAGTATGCTATTAAACGGTGTGATCGAGCGGAAAAACTTCGCCTAATTAAAGAACCTTGGGAAATTTGTCGTATTGCTGAAAGGCGAAAGTTGACTTTCTGCATTTCAACCGCGACAAAAGAACTACATCAAATCAATGGTTAGCTCTGACTGAAGAAAAGGGGTTTAAACCTATTTACCAAGAATGAGGTGGACATTTTGAAAATTGCCTTAATCGCCCATGATGAAAAGAAAGCAGAAATGATAGAATTCACCAAAACGTATAAGGATCTTTTGGCTCAATGTCAATTAACAGGTACCGGGACAACGGGTAAATTAATTCAACAACATGTGGGCTTGCCTGTGCAAGCGCTGCTGTCAGGTCCGATCGGAGGAGACCAGCAGATTGGCAGTCTCGTTGCGACACAGAATCTGGATATGATTATATTCTTGCGTGATCCTTTAACGGCTCAGGCCCACGAGCCGGACATTGCGGCTTTGTTAAGAGTATGTGATGTACACAATGTTCCCTTGGCGACGAATCGAAAAAGTGCGGAGATATTAATGGCCTATGTAAAACTTTGTTTAGAAGAACAGCAGGTTAAATCTAGTCAAATGCTTTGAAGAAACGAATTGGGTTGTGTCATTAAAAAACTCCGCCAGAATGTCTGCGGAGTTTTCTTGCCGGAATGTGTAAAAGCTCATTTAAGAAATAATGAGAGTCGACTTGTTGTTTTAGAATATGCGTTAGACGTTATAGATGCTTCCACCTAAAAATTCCCGGAGAATCGAGATAAAAGGAATTGAAGAAACATCCAGGGGACTAAAAAAAGAAAGCAAGGTCAAGAGATGGGCTGCCGTTCGGTAGTAGGGAGAATTGGGAGCTATCGAATGCAGAAGTTGTTCCGCATAGGGACGAAGGGCATTTAATTCATAGAGAAGGCTGGAGTTAAACATAACATCTGCCTCTTCCTGATAGGGGAAAATATTATGGTTTTCCCCGCGCCGAACACTTTCCCATTGTGCTAATGTTCGTTCAGGATTAATAGCGCGGAACTGATTGTCTCGCACGATACGGCGGATAAGTCTTACTTCTGTCGTAGGGACTCTGGTATAGTCATCAATATTTAACTGGAATAAGGCACTGATATAGATCTTAAACATTTGGTTTCTGTCCAGCGAGGGTATTAAACTTGGATTGAGAGCGTGAATTCCTTCGATAACGAGAATTTCGTCAGGACTAAGGTGCATTGGCTTGCCCACCGGAGACCTATGACCGCTGACAAAATCAAAGATGGGGGTTTCGACATGTTCACCATGAATCAGAGCATTAATATGGGCTGCAAGGAGAGGTAAATCTAAAGCTCTTAACGATTCGAAATCATATTGTCCATTAGCGTCACGAGGAGTTTCTTCTCGCGAAAGAAAGTAATTATCTAAAGAGAGAGCGATTGGCCGTAAGCCACTGACACGCAGTTGTGTTGACAATCGTTGAGCAAACGTTGTTTTCCCGGAAGAAGAAGGACCGGATATGAGAATGATACGGACATTACTCCGATGCTCATAAATTCGGTCGGCAATAGACGATATCTTCTTTTCATGCAGGGCTTCCGCCAAGCATATGAGATCATTAGAACCATCTGCAGATATAATAGAGTTGACATCGTCAACTTTGGTGAGATGTAAATTTTCCAGCCAACGCTGACTTTCTGAAAAGGTCGATGATAACTTTTCCGGTGGCACAAAGGGAGCCAAGGTTTCCGGATGGTTAGCATTGGGAAAGAGCAAAATAAAACCCGGAGAGAAATGAATCAATTGGAAGTACTCTAAGGAACCTGAACGATTAAGAGGAGGATAAAGGGTTTTAATTTCAAGATCGTCCAAGCGGCAATGATATGAGTGATCTTGATTTGACTCAAAAGAGATGGGCTGATCCGCTAAAACCCAGCTTTTTAAAGCTTCCTCAAGTTTAATGACTTCCCTTTCTGACATTAATGATTCTTCAAGTTCACAATAGACTCCATCAAGGATAGAGTGAGAGATTTTAAGCTGCTCACCCGGAAAGAGCTTTTTTGTAACTCCGATAAGGCCCAGGATCAAACTCTGGCGATATCTGCGCATTGAATAATCAGACATTCTGGCACCGCCTTTCAAGTGATGAAGTTGTCATTCTGATATCCCACATAATATTCAACATATTATCTCAACTTTCCTTTAGGAAATTAGCAGAGAATTTCCTATAATAATAGTAACCCGGATGGACTTGTCAATTCAGAAGGAATTTGGCCACTTACCGCGAATATACAGCGAATAGATGGTACATAAATAACAAAATTAAAGCCAAGGAGGGAAATGAAATGTATGAAAGCACTCGGGGTAATTTATCGGGGCAAAGTGCTTCCCAGGCAATAGCATTAGGTATGGTACCCAAAGGAGGTCTATTTGTTCCTTCCACGTTTCCCGCCTTAAAATGGCAAGAACTTCAGGGATTATCCTATCGTGAAGTGGCCAAACGAGTCATGGCAGATTATTTACCGGATTTTCCTGAAGAAACTCTCGAGAAAATCGTTAATGTTTACAGTGACGGGACCTTTGACGGGCAAAATCCAGCCCCTCTCGCTTCAGTGGGTAATTTTGGAGTGCTTGAGCTTTGGCATGGTCCGACTTCAGCTTTCAAGGATATGGCTTTACAAGTATTGCCTGACTTATTAAACGTTAGTCTAAAACACATTGGCCTTGATGCGGAAGTATTAATATTAGTTGCGACTTCGGGAGACACGGGAAAAGCAGCCTTGGAAGGTTTTAAAAACCGTGAAGGTATGCATATTGCCGTATTTTATCCTCAAGGCGGAGTAAGTCCGGTGCAGGAGCGGCAGATGACCACTACTGAAGGATCTAATACCCATGTAATAGCTGTCAAGGGTAATTTCGATCAATGCCAGACCGCGGTTAAACAAATGTTCGCCTCGGAAACTCTGAAAGCAAAGCTTTGGGAAAACAAATTAGTGTTTTCTTCGGCTAACTCCATTAACTGGGGGAGGCTCTTGCCACAGATAGTTTATTATTTTTGGGCCTATTTACAGGCGGTTGAACAGCAAAAAGTCGCTCCCGGCGGAGTAATCAATGTAGTTGTACCAACCGGAAACTTTGGGAACCTCCTGGCAGCGTACTATGCTCGGAGAATGGGTTTGCCTATTGCCAAAATTATTTGTGCATCCAATAAAAACAACGTTTTAACTAATTTTTTTGCAACGGGCGAATATCAAAGCCAACGTCAATTTTATCAAACAATTTCTCCATCTATGGATATTTTAATTTCCAGTAATTTTGAACGTTTCTTGTATGAGATGAACGGGCGAAACGCTGACTTGATTAGCAGCTGGTATGATCAGAAAAACCAGGGATCCTTTAAGGTTGATCCCCAAACTCTCAAAAGTTGCCAGGAAATTGTCTTTGCCGGCTGGGCAGATGAAGATGAAACGTTAGCCACGATTTCCCAGAGTTTTAAAGCTTATCGATATGTTTTTGATCCTCATACTGCCGTGGGTATGAAAGTCTATGAAGACTATTGCGCTTCGAGTCATGACTCGACTTTCACTGTCATCGCCTCAACTGCCAGTCCGTTTAAATTTGCATCTAATGTTCAAATTGCCTTAGAGAAAACTCAAGGGAAGCAGAACGATGAATGGCAGGCCTTGAGAGATTTGAGTCAATTAACAAATTGGGAAATTCCTCAAGGGTTACAAGGTTTGGATAAAAAGGAAGCTAAGATCGTTGATTCCTGTCAACCGGAGAAGATTGAAGAAATGTTACTAGGATTATTTGTGGAGTGAAGATTTGAAGAATAAAGAGCCTTTTAGTATCATTATCATACTAAAAGGCTCTTTGCAGGTTAAGAAAGCTAAGATATCTAAAAAATGGTTTCCTCAGGGAGGGCTTTGGGATAGGAACCCAACAATTTAACAGAGATATTTTCTTCTCGCAGGGCCCAGAGAACTTCTTGGATGGGGGGAGCAAACACATAGCCATCCACATCAATAAAGAAGACATACTCACCAAGTTTTCGTTTAGAAGGTCGAGACTCGATTCTAGTAAGGTTAATGCGGCGCTTAGAGAATTCGCCCAGGATTGAATATAAGGATCCCGGGGTATTATTGGCAACAATGAGCAAGGAAGTTTTATCATTTCCATCAGACATATCTGCCAGACGGTGGCCTATGAGAACGAATCTGGTAGGATTAAGTACGACATCCTGAATACGCTCCGCGAGAATATGGAGATTATAAAGGCTGGCAGCTCGCCGCGGACCAATAGCAGCCCAATTTTCCCGAATTGAAGAGATTCTTTGTGCAGCTTCCGCTGTGCTAAGACAAGTAACTTGTTCAACCTGAGGAAGATGCGTTTCCAAAAAATCCCGACATTGACCAATTGCCTGTTCGTGAGAGTAAATGCGTTCAATTTGTTGCAAAGGCATCGGCTCGTGAGTTAATAGGCATTGGTCAATGGGTTGGACAAATTCATAGCTGATAAAGAGATGCTCTGTTTGGCCAAGGATATCCATGGTTACGCCAACTTGTCCTTCTGTCGAATTTTCTAAAGGAATAAAAGCCCAGTCTATCTTTTTTTCATCACAAGCCAGAAGCAGGCGTGGTATGGTGGGAAAGGGGATCAACTGCGGCGGGGATAGGTTAAATTCAGAATGGTCCAGTAAAAAAAGATGGATTGCCTCTTCAGAAAAACTTCCTTTTGGGCCCAGATAACCCATCGTAGACATGATGTTGTCTCCTTCCACTATAAAAAATGATCTGTTCCCTCTCTCTAGCAGATGAAACAGACTTGGAGAATATCCTAATTATCTCTTATCATAATACAGATATACCATGCCAGCAAGTCGTTCAATAAAAGTATTTTAATATTCACTTTGCTTAAGAAGATACTTGCGCAGTGAGAAAGAATTTAGTAAAATTGAAGTAGAAGGTTGGGGAACCTTCTAGGGGATCAGTGGACAAGGTGAAGAAGCAGGCAGTGGAACGTACGCTGCCTGCTTCACTTTTATTCACTTGATCATTAGATTTCCGCTTCTACAAGTTGGAGTGGCTCCCATACCTTGCTTCGGGGTGGGGGTAGGGTCAATGTTCAGTTCTTAGCTGAACGAGTTAACACAGGTAATACTGAATAAATTATTCTAGAATATGGAGAGATGCAACGTTGGCTTTGGAAATTGAACGGAAGTTTTTGGTGAAACAAGAGAACTTGCCGGAATTACACGGAGGTCAATACATAATACAAGGATATTTATCAGAAGTACCGTCAATACGCTACCGTCTCCTTGGGGATTCAATTAAAATAACCGTTAAAGAATTACGGCCTGATGGCAGCCGTCAGGAGATTGAAACATTGAATCCGTCTTCAACTCAAGAGGAACAAGATGCTCTCAAACGGATATCTCTTGCACCTCCTATAGAAAAAATCAGGTATGAGCTGCCTTATGGGGGCCTGATCTGGGAAGTCGATGTATATCAAATGGAAAACCGGGGCTTAATAACGGTTGACGTTGAAATACCGGAAGTAGGATATTTCCTGACGTTTCCAAAGTGGGTTAACTGGGAACGGGACATTACCCATGATTCAGCATACTTTAACATTAACTTGGCTAGAAGACCATATACGACGTGGCAGATTAGATAATTCAGATAGCGGTTACAGCATTTATATAAACTTAATAGAAAAATGGTATTTCTGTTGGGTATGTATATAATAAGTGTGACGAACAACAAGGAGGGAATTTTGTGGAACATCAACGACTTAAGCTCAGAGAAGAACTTCCTGAGACCTCGAAATGGCGATTGGAAGATATATTCAAGACGAATGACTTATGGGAACAGGAGTATGCCAATATCGAGAGGCTCTTAGATGAAGGTAAAAAATTCGAAGGCCACCTCGGAGATTCTTCAAGTGTTTTAGTTTCTTGTTTTGAGTGGATGGATGATCTCAGTTTACGACTTGAAGAGGTCTACTCGTATGCCCGAATGCGCAGAGATGAGGATAATCGCCAGGCAAATTATCAAGCAATGACGGACCGCGCAGGAGCACTTGCTGTAAAGGTAAGCAGTGCAACTGCTTTTGTTGTTCCTGAATTGTTAACAATTCCCGAGGGAAGGCTGAACGAATTTCGCTCTGAATCGGAAACGCTGAAACTCTATCAGCATGCTCTGGAAGATATCCTGCGTAAGAAAGACCATATACTGAGTTCAAGTGAAGAGAAATTATTAGCCGGTGTTGGCGAATTAGCCGAAGCACCGAGCGCAATATTTACGATGGCTAATAATGCTGATTTGAAATTTCCTTCAATAGAAGACGAAACAGGTCAAATGGTTGAGTTGACGAAGGGGAATTTCATTCATTTTATGGAGAGTTCAAAGAGAAGTGTACGGAAAGCTGCTTTTGAAACTCTCTATAAAACCTACGGAAAGCAGCGTAATACTTGGGCAGCAACTCTAAATTCCAACATCAAGTCTGATGCATTTTTTGCCAAAGCGCGTAAATATCCTTCGGCAATAGAGGCATCCTTAGACGATGATCGTGTTCCTTTAAAAGTCTACGATTCTCTAATTGAGACTGTTCATGATTTTCTTCCCCAAATGCATCGATATATTCGACTGCGTAAGAAAGCCTTGAATCTCACAGAATTACATATGTACGATATTTATGTTCCTATCGTACCTGAAACGACCATGAAGATTTCCTACGAAGAGGCTAAATCAATGGTTTTTAAGGGTTTAAAACCTCTTGGAGAAGATTATCTCAAGGTTTTGCTAGAGGGATTTGACAATCGGTGGATTGATGTTTATGAGAATGAAGGTAAGACGAGTGGAGCATATTCTTGGGGCACCTACCGTTCGCATCCCTATGTTTTATTGAATCATCAGGATACTCTCGATTCTATGTTCACTATAGCTCACGAAATGGGGCATTCGCTGCATACCTATTTATCCAATCATGCTCAACCTCATCTCTACGCAGGTTATAAAATATTCGTTGCTGAAGTAGCCTCGACGCTGAATGAAGCTCTCGTAATGGAGCATCTTCTGAATACGACTAAAGACACAAAACTTCTTGCCTACTTAGTAAACCATTATCTTGAGCAATTCAGAGGTACAATTTTCCGACAAACGATGTTCGCCGAATTTGAAAAGAAGACTCATGCGATTGTCGAAGGAGGAGGAGCTTTGACTGCAGATCAGTTTTCTGAAATCTATCGCGACTTAAATGCGGCTTATTATGGCGAAGATATAATTTTAGACGAGGAAATTGCCCTTGAGTGGGCTCGCATTCCCCATTTCTATAATTCCTTTTACGTATATAAATACGCGACTGGTTTTTCAGCAGCAATAGCCTTTGCACGGGCAATTTTAAAGGAAGGTGAATCAGCTGTAGCTAAATATCTTAAGTTTTTAAGCAGCGGCGGTTCAGACTATCCCATAGAATTGCTGCGTGGAGCCGGTGTTGATATGGAGACGCCGCAGCCGGTTCGCGAAGCCCTGTTAGTTTTTGAAGAACTCATTGGCCGTTTAGAGGGTCTCCTTACTTGACAAGGCAAGATTTTGAGGAGTAATATTATTGGCAATAGTACACATCAGAGGTATTGAACGCTGAATGGGGGTGGACAACATGGAGTTTCAAACAAGTCAAGGAAATTTTGAACAGGTTGTCCAAATTGCCAAAGGTTTTTATGCGCGCAAAGATCGGGCCCATGACTTAGACCATGCCCTAAGAGTCAGAGAGTGGGGTAAAAAGTTAGCCCTAGCAGAAGGCGCAGATGTAACAGTTATAGAACTTGCGGCTCTATTACATGATATTGGAAGATCAGGTGCTGTAGAAAAAACCCATGCCCAAAGCAGCGCAGGACTTGCAGTTAACATTCTTCACAAAGCAGGATATCCTGAGAATGTTATTTTAAGAGTAAAAGAAGCCATTATTGCTCATTCTCGCGAAGAAGGGTATGAGCCCAAAACCCTTGAGGCCAAAATATTATATGATGCGGATAAATTGGATTTTGTAGGCACAATTGGTTTGGGTCGCCTATTTACCTTAGGTGGAGTACAAGGTTGGCCCCTTGTGGGAGAAAATTCCTGCGAATCCTTCTATCAAGAGAAAATTCGAAGTTATCATGAGCATTTGTTTACCAAGTCGGCTCTAAATTATTTTAAACCATTATTTTCCTATATGGAAGAATTTTGGCATAAATTACATGGAGAAATGATTTAAATCATTTCTTTTGGGTAAGCTATAGTTATTAGCTTATTTGGAAGGATTGATTTGAATGCGTTGGTTTTGGCGTGTTTTACTTCTCATAGGGTTTATAGTTTTTCTGAAAACTTACACGTTCTCAGAACCAAAAACATTTATTTCTTGGCCTGAAGGAGATTGGGCTCAGAAAATAAACTTTGAAGTAAAACATTGGCAAACTATTACGCAGGACCTTCCAGAAAGTTTGGAAGTCGAAGTTCGACAATTTTTAAAAGATTTTCGTGCGTCAGGAAGCGGGGAAGAAGTCTAGCTTTGAGATTGCAGCTTAAGCTTTTCGGTTTTATTTTAATTTCCCTTGGTCAAACTCTAAAAATATGGTATATTTAGGACTAGCGAGAAAAAAAGGAGTGAGATTTATGGTAGAGATTACAGAACTCGCAGCTCAAAAAGTTAAAGAAGTGCTTAAAAGTCAAAATAAAGAAAATGCATTTCTTAGACTTTATTTAGTGGGCGTTGGTTGAGGTGGGCCGAATTTCGGCATGACTCTGGATGAGTCAAAGACAACAGATGACATACTTGATGAAGGTTACGGCGTATCAATACTCACCGATAAGAAGCTTTCCTCTTATTTAGAGGGTGCTACAATTGATTTCATTGATTCTAAGCAAGGCGGAGGATTTGAAATCCGCACAGCGAACCCTAGCAGTGACGGTTGTGGAAGCTGCGGTGGCGGTTGTTCCTGATAAGTAATTTTCAAAGAGAGCTCTCGGGGGCTCTCTTTTATCATTATTGGTTCCCACATAAAATTATTCAGGATATTGATGAACGATTGTTTATATAAGTAAGCTAAGGAGGAAAACTTATGACAATGATTCGCGAAGAGTCTGGACGTGCTATAATTACGGTTATCGGTAGGGATCAGATTGGTATTATCGCTTGGGTTGCGACGAAACTTGCCGAATATAACGTAAATATTTTGGATATCAGTCAGACAATCCTCAAGGAATTTTTTACGATGATCATGGTGGTCGATTTGAAGTCATCGACGTTGGGATTGGTAGAATTAGCTAATACCCTTGAACAAGAGGGACTCAATAAAGGGTTACAAGTAAAAGTTCAGCATGAGGATATATTTACCTATATGCATCGCATTTAGAACAAAAGAATTTAAAGAAGGTAATTGTGGAGGGAAATCGTTTATGACGATTACATTTGCCCGTGAAGAAATTCAACAAACTATTAAGATGATTCATGAAGAAAATCTTGATATTAGAACCATTACTATGGGAATCAGTTTATTGGATTGTGTCACAGAGGATCTAAATAGTTTAGAACGAAAAATATATGATAAGGTCGTAAAAAAAGCAAGTCACTTAGTGACGGTAGGAGAACAAATTTCATCTCGTTATGGAATTCCCATAATCAACAAACGTGTTTCAGTCACACCGATTGCTATCGCAGCAGCTCATTTATCTTCAGAAGGAATGGTAAGAATTGCAAAGGCCTTAGATCGAGCTGCCAATGAGTTGGGCATAAATTTTATTGGCGGGTTTTCTGCTCTAGTGCAGAAGGGATTTACGGAGGGAGATTTAGCTTTAATTGATGCTATTCCTCAGGCCCTGAGTGAAACAAATTTTGTTTGTTCATCAGTAAATATCGGAACGACTAAAGCTGGAATAAATATGGATGCAGTCAAACGAATGGGAGAAGTTATCTTAAATTGCGCTCAAAAAACTTCTGCTCAAGATGGAATTGGTGCAGCGAAACTTGTTGTTTTCTGTAATGCTCCAGAAGATAATCCTTTCATGGCGGGTGCATTCCATGGTGTTGGAGAACCAGATTGTGTGATTAATGTTGGGGTAAGCGGTCCGGGGGTTGTAGCAAAAGTTGTGAAAGAATTTCCTGATGCAGATTTTGGGGAACTCTCCAATCTCATAAAACAGACTGCCTTTAAAATTACACGAATGGGTGAACTGATTGGCCGAGCAGCATCGAAGGCTTTACAAGTTCCCTTTGGAATTGTCGATTTGTCCTTGGCTCCAACACCGGCTATTGGGGATAGTGTTGCTGAGATTCTAGAAAATATGGGTCTTGAACGTTGTGGAACGCATGGTACGACGGCTGCTTTAGCCTTATTAAATGATGCGGTTAAAAAGGGCGGTGCCATGGCTTCTTCTCATGTGGGAGGCTTAAGTGGTGCATTTATCCCTGTCTCAGAGGATGCCGGAATGGTTAAGGCTGTGGAGGTTGGGGCTTTGGATCTGGATAAATTGGAAGCCATGACCTGTGTCTGTTCTGTTGGACTAGACATGATTGCCGTGCCAGGGGATGTGAGTTCTGAAACCATCTCTGCAATTATCGCTGACGAAGCTGCTATTGGCATGATTAATAAAAAAACAACTGCTGTCAGAATCATTCCTGCTATCGGTAAAAAGGCTGGGGAACGTGTGGAATTTGGAGGCCTATTGGGCGGAGCTCCGGTCATGAATGTTCATCCGTTTTCCTCGAAAACCTTTATTAATCGCGGCGGTCGGATTCCCGCTCCAATTACAAGTTTATCCAACTAATAGATTTGCTTTTTTAGTGTCTAAATAACTGATTTTATCTGAAAAACTTAGTTTAGATGACAAAAAGAATCCGTAATTATCTTTATACTTTATTAATCGAAGGTATAAATGGCTAAAAGGTTTTTTACAAAGTTATGATAATCAGGTACAATAGGCAATGTAATCACAACAACTAATTTTGCTTTGGGCTATGGAGCGTTATTCTAGTGCACGATTGGCAATCGAAGGCGGGCCTAATAATCCGCCGAGGGCATACCGATGAAGTTCCTGGTGGTGGCTTTCGACGCCCAGTCGAGGGTTGTTGCTGGGAGTTAAGGAATGAGGGGGATCCGCAATGGCATGCGGGCGCTACCCTTTTCCGTGGAGGCCTAAGTGCGTGGCTTTTATAGCTACGGCTTAGGGTAGAACCTGCATTAGGAAGGAACTTAGTGCAGTGTAGCCTGCCTTGAGGTGGAAAAGTTGGGAAGGCTTTAAGAGGTTTGGAGGGCGTTGGCCGATGCTTTTCAAACTGCCGGAAATGCTTTTCTGCAAAAGAGGCTAGATTGTCTAGGAGTGTTAAGGAAACTTCTAGAACGTTAACTTAAGAGGATTGAAGTGAGGACTAAGTGGTGATCAAGTTCTGGTGATGGCGACATCCCAGGCTGGGGAAAAGGAGAAATCGCCTTTAGGGAAACCGAAGGAACTCAGCGGGAAAACCTACTTGACCTAAGCCTCAATATTGACTCTTTAGCCTCCTATTGTCCAAATAAAGTCCGTCTCTCAATTTGAGAGGCGGTTTTTATTTGTTTTACTATTGGTTATTATGGTGCATATTTCCATGAATTATTGCAGGGATTTTTAGACATACTGGCGAATAGCCTAACATAGGCGAATAGACTAATATAAAATGCTGAATCCAAACTTATGTTTGGAGCGGGGGATTTTATTGGGGTGAATCACGAATTCTCGTGTAGGGCTTACACCTTTAGCCCGAATCCGTCAACTAACCTCGTAAGCAAATGAAAGGTGGACTCTCATTGCTAATTTCCTCATCCGGACGGATGTGGTTAGGAAGCACAGTTCTGGCTGGTTTAATGTTGGCGAGCAGTTTATCAGTATCGGTTCCAGCAGCGGGTAAAATCGCAGCCAAGACAACGTTAATTTCCATTCCAACTGCGCCCTATACTAACATCGTCCGCACTCAGTTGCAGTGGCAAACTGCTTCTCTTACTTTCCAGGAGGGTAAGGATTCAACACCTGTTTCGAAACCCGTTTCATCGGCTTCAAGTACACCAAATAACGTAACAGAATCAGCAGATAAACTTCAATCAAGAGTTGTCCCGGAGCCAGCGGCACGATCAAAATCAATTCAAGTCGCTGCTGAGTCTCAGAAACAAGTATCGCGTTCGGTTACCTCTCAATTAATCAATAATGCTCTAAGCTTGCAGGGTGTTCCCTATCGTTTTGGGGGAACAAGTCGAAACGGCTTTGATTGTTCAGGGTTTACTCAATATGTCTATCGAGCCTCGAATACTTCATTGCCGAGAACTGCCGCAGAGCAATTTAGAATTGGAACCGTTATCAGTCGAGGACAGCTACAGGCAGGTGACTTAGTATTTTTCTCCACCTACGCTTCGGGCGCTTCTCACGTGGGTATTTATATTGGAGGGGGACGCTTTGTTCATGCTTCGAATAAAGGGATTCGTGTTACAAATCTGAGTGATAACTATTACGCAAACCGTTATTTGGGTGCCCGTCGAGTCAATTAGACTATGTTATCAAGGATTCATAAAAACAACAGCGAGAGATCGCTGTTGTTTTTATGATCAATCTAACAACGGGGAATCCAGGGAACGGGTCTGTATTGGAGACACTCCCCGCTTGATTTTGTCAAAGAAGCATTAATATTGCTTATATAGTTATCAGATATATTACATTGATGTGTGCGTTTGTAGTAACATTTTCGGCATAATTCTACTCTGTAATTCAAAATCATGGAATAGATTTCTCCTTAGGTAAAAGGTCATGGTTACCTGTAGGGTGAAAGTAATTAAAAATAGAGAGGGCAATTCCTTCGGGGAGCCCTGTAGACTGAAGTTCTTCCACAGAAGCCTGTTGTATTTCAGCAAGGGAAGAAAAATGCTGTAAGAGATGTTGCTTGCGTTTAGGGCCTATTCCTGATATTCCGTCAAGAACAGACAAGGTCATATTCTTGGTGCGCTGTTGACGGTGAAATGTGATGGCAAAACGATGGACTTCATTTTGAATTCGCCCCAATAATAAAAATGTTGGATGATTCCTCGCTAAAGAGATGGAGTTTCCCTCCCAATCCATCAGCTCATTCGTTTGATGGTGATCGTTTTTTACCATGCCTGCCACAGGAATCTTGAGTTGAAGTTCCTCTAACTCTTTTAAGGCTGCGTTGATTTGGCCTTTGCCTCCGTCAACCAGTATTAGGTCAGGCAAAGGTTCATTTTCGGAAACAAGACGAAGGTACCGGCGGCGTATAACCTGACTCATAGAAGCTGTATCATCTGATGTCTCCATTGGTTGTATTTTATATTTACGATACCCCTTGCGTTGAGGTTTACCATCAATAAATTGAACCATACCTGCAACAGAATGAGTTCCAGCCGTATTGGATATATCAAAGGCCTCAATTCGGTGAGGACAAGGTATCTTCAAGAGTTCTCCAAGTGTTGACAGAGCTTGGTTATTATCCGATTGTTGGCGTATTTCCAGAGTAATCTGATCGTGGAGCGTTGTTTGGGCATTTGACATGGCCATCAGAACCAGATCTCTTTTCTTCCCTTTTTGGGGAATTGAAATAGGAAATAAACTCAATAAGGCCTGCGATTCCAGAGAAGGTATTAAAATTTCCTTTGGCCAGATTTTACGCTCCAGATAGAATTGAGCAATGAAGGAAATAAATGCATCTTCCGGATCATCGTAATAAGGAAAAATAAAATTATCCCTTGCCAGTAACTTCCCCTGCCGCAGATAAAAGACCTGAATACATAATTGATCTGTGGTTTTGGCATAGCCAATAACATCCCTGTCAACAAAATCATTGAGGGTTATGTTTTGTTTTTCTCCAAGTCGTTTTAAATCCTCGATAAGATCCCGGTATTCTTTGGCTCTTTCGAATTGGAGAGATCCTGCTGCTGTTTGCATTTTAGCACTTAGGAGATTCAATACTTCACTTTGGTCACCATTAAGAAATGTTGTGGCATTCTTGGATATTTCTTCATAGTCATTGGGAGAAACATCACGAGTACAGGGTGCCAGGCATTGATCCAGATGAAAGTATAGACAAGAACGGGTTGGAATTTGGCGGCATTTTCTAAAAGGGAAAAGCCGGTTTAGCAGTCGGGCGGCTTCTTGTGCGGCTGTGGCATTAGGATAGGGACCAAAATATTTCCCAGAGCCCTTTTTAATTTGACGCGTGACAATAATACGCGGGTGCCTTTCATGAGTGATCATTAGATAAGGGTAAGTTTTGTCGTCACGTAAGAGGATATTGTACTTGGGATTATATTTTTTAATTAAATTGCATTCCAATACGAGGGCTTCGACTTCTGAATCCGTTAGGATATATTCAAAATCTATGATATGGCTCACTAAACGAGCTGTTTTCCCATCATGAGACCCGGTAAAATAAGATTTAACTCTATTCTTTAATTGTTTTGCTTTGCCGACATAAATAATTTGTCCCCGGTAGTCTTTCATCAGGTAGACCCCCGGTTTGGGAGGCAACAGGCTCAGTTTTTGTCGAAGCAGATCCACTTATACCACCTCTGTTCTTATTTTAGAACTCGGGTCAGCAAGATGCAAGTGCTCCGCACATATCTACGCATATTCAAACGTATATATGCTGTAAGTATACTCAATTATGATAAATGGGGGAGAGGTTATGCCAAATACCTGGGGTAGACCGCCACGCAGTGAGTTATGGCAGGATTTACAGGCCTTGGCCCTTTGGATTCTTATCATAGGAGTAGTAGGGTATGTACTCTTTCCTAATTTTTTCAAAGATATCTATACTCGTTTATCAGACCCCGTCACTCAAACTAGTACTCTTAATGACAATTACACCTTAAATAGCGCTGCAAATAAAAGTTATGGTGCTGCTGCGAACTCGCAAAACGTCTTAGGCCAAGATTACTCTGATATTTCTAATGCCCTTTATAATGGCAAAAGTGAGATTTCCTCGGGTTATTGGATTATATTTGTTGCTGATGGAGAATTTAATCAACTTCCTGTAAGCAGTGATGCTTATGCCTTCTTGTTTAGACTGATTGAAAGTGATCAAAAAACAACGGGAAAAACTTCGGTTATTTTTGCCTCTAACGGACAGATTCAGAAATTTGTCATAAGCGATGAAATCTATTCCATTATCAAGAATTTGGGCATTATTGGTGCACGTACTAATACTTAAGTTAATCATCGGAAAAGAAGCTTTGCACCCGCCGCAAATAAAACAATGCCAAGAAACTGCCATGGATTCCAGGGAAACCGCTGAATGCCAAACCATCCAAAATGGTCGATCAGAACGGCTGTGCTCACCTGGCCAATAATAATGGCTGTCGTTGCATTGCAGACACCAATCTTAGGAATACTGACCGCAACAAGTCCGACTATAAGAACACTTAATAAGCCTCCAAGGTAAAGAAACCAAGGAATTGCTGCCCAATCATGTTTGAAAATTGGTATTTTGCAGACTAAAAGAGCGAACAACGCAATAACTGTTCCAATAATATGAACGATAAAGGTCGCTGATAACAAAGAGGTCTTTTCGCTTAATAAAGAATTTAATGTGCCTTGAACAGCCATAGTAATTCCCGAAATCCCGGCTATAACAAAAGGCAATGACAGAAATTTTAACATTGTTACCTCCTTAATATGACTGTAAGATATCGCCAGATTCGTAAACATCTAATCAGTATTCATTACATGGGTTAAGGGAAAAATGAAGATATCAAAATAAAGTGGAGGTGCGTCATGGATATCGATTATAACTTGATTCAACGCGCCCAGATGTTATTGACCCTTGACCATCCTCTAACCCAAGTAAGGGATATTCTCTTGCGAGAAGGATACCCACAAGATCAAGTTGTAGAGTTGATGGATGCAACTGAAGAGGTTTTAAATTACCTTGTTCCTCCGCAATATGATGAACATAAAATAGGAATTGATATTTTACACCCAGGAGAGAAAGAACAAGGCCGAAAACCAACTGTCGATATTTTAATAGACAAACGAACCGGGAAATTAGAGCTAATCACGCCTCACCTGCCAGAGACCTGGCGCGTTGCCAATGAAGTTAGGAAAGCCATGAAAAGGCAGCGTCATTCTTTAAACTATTTTCATTGATTCCTGAAGGATTGCAGGGAAAACCTAGCAATCCTTTCTTACTCTTAGCTTTTCTCCAAATTCAAGAATTATGTTATAATGTATCAACATAAAACAAGATTTATCTAAGGAAATTCAAGGTTCGAATTTGTATAAATTTTAAAAAATAAATGAGGTAAATCTGATGAAAATTGCTGTTTTATCTGATACCCATTTAAGATTAGGGAAAACATTACCAGGTTTTGTATGGGAGCATTTAGCTGAGGCGGATCTTATTATTCATGCCGGAGATTTAGTTCACAAGGAAATCCTTGATGAACTAAATCTCTTAGCACCTGTTAAGGCAGTATGTGGGAATTGCGATGACTGGGATGTAAATCTTCCCAGTCAAGAATGGGTTGAGTGTGATTCCTTAAGAATCGGCATAGTACATGGACACCAAGGCAAGGGTCAAACAACTATGGAACGTGCTTATAATGCTTTTCTGTCAAATCCTGTTGATATTGTCGTTTTTGGACATAGCCATATTCCCACTCTGAAGTGGCAGCATGGGGTACTTATGTTTAACCCTGGTTCACCAACGGATAAACGTCGTGAACCTCAATATTCGTTTGGCTGGATGGTATTACAAGATGGCCGTATTAATGCGAAACATATCTATTTTTAAGGTAAGATAATAAGATAAAATGATACAAAATTCGACGATATTAAAAATGTGGTAAGAGTTTCTGCAGCTCACTTAAGATTTTGCAAGACATTAGAAAGAGACTATATGTTTGTGGAATTAAACAAACAGCTTAGGAAGTATCCTAAGCTGTTTTGACAAGTTGAAAAGCAAACCATATTGTTCTTAAGGGGTGGAGAAGATGGAAGTAAATCCTTTGTCTGCCGTGCAGTCGATCGAGAAAAAGAAATTAGAGGTAGGGCAACCTGGGGAACATATGTTGGTGGAAGTTCTTAAAAAAGACGGGGAGGATTATGGAATTATCCGGGTGAAAGGGCAAGTCCTGCGTGCAATTCTTGAGACCTCTGCTGAAGCAGGCGATAAATTTTGGGTGAATGTCGGAGATGTGGAAGATGGAGTTTGCCTCTTACTTAGAGAGCCTTATTCAGAAAACTCTCAGGACATTCCGGTCAATTCGCAGGAATTTATGGTGTTGACGGAAAGGGGAATGCCGCTGAAACAAGATTTTGTCAGCCTAATAAGAAATTTTACGACCTTTACTAGCGGGGTTCCTTTTTTGGATAACTTGCAGGGACTTTTTTCACAGGAATTTCTGGATACGATTAAAAAATCTTTCCCCCAATGGGAAACTCTCTTAGAAGACAATGGTGCAGAGCAAATTATAAACTGTCTGCGAAAGCTGGGGATCGATTATGAACAACGTCTTTGGCAAATGCTTAAACTTAATCCCAGAGCTAAGGAGCAAGAAAAAGGAAGTTTAAAAAGCACCTTGAAGTATGCCATCCTTAAGGAGATTAATGACCAAATGGAGGAAGGCCACTCTGAGAAGTCCCTCACTGACCTTTTAGATACCATAACCGGACAGCAATTGTGGCTTAAAACGGGAACGTTGAATAATGGGTATGTCTTGCTTCATCTTCCCATAATGAACCGAGAACAATGTATACCTGTAAAAATTGGAATTGAAAGCGCTCGAAAAGGATCGAAAATGGATGAAAATCATTGCCGTATAGCAATTCAAATGGAAACTGAAACGTTGGGCCTTATAGGTGTCGATGCCTATTTTAGTCAAGATTCTTTGACTCTGGATGTTTTAGGAAGCGATCCAGAACTACCTGAATTAGTTGAAGAGGTTTTGCCGGAAACAAAATCTCAGTTCGCAAAACTGGGATTTCAGATTTCGAAGGTTGACACAGAGGATTTAGAACAGAATTTTGAGTTTAAAGACTTTCTTCTCGGACAGAGAAGACGTGGAGTTGATGTTGCAGGATGACTATTAAGCAAAATAAATCTGAAATTGCGGCTGCCTTACGATACGATCAGACGGGAGCACCACGTGTCGTTGCCAAGGGACGAGGTGAGGTGGCACGTAAAATGATTGAAGTCGCTGAGGCGGAAGGGATACTGATTCAGAAAAACGATGCTCTGGTTGAGGCATTAATCCAAATTGAACTGACTAAAGAAATACCGCCGCAGCTTTATCGTGCTGTTGCCGAGATATTGGCCTTTATTTATCGTCTGGAAAAAGCTAAACAATCTAGGATTTCGTCTTAATGTCACATAATTTGGAGTCTATGAAACAAACTATTATCAAGAATAGGAGGTTTACATTATGGATAGATCCTTCGAAGTATTAAATTCAATTTTGGAAGGCGAACATATGGCAATTGAAGAATATCAATCATGTGTTGATGCACTTTCTGATGGACCGCTCAGAAACCATCTTACAAGTATCCTTACGGATCATAAAAATCATGCTACAAGGCTGGCCTATTATATTCAAATGAACGGAGGAAAAGTCAGGGAAGGTGTTGGACTGGTTGGGAATATCGAAAATTGGAAAAATAGAATTCGTAATTTGGGGAAGGTCAAATCCGAACAAATGCTGGATCACCTTTACTCCGGTGAGGACAAAGGACTTGCCCGAGCAGTTCAGTATTCGGAACGAAATTTAAGCGGCGCCGAAAAAGAACTACTGCAGCCTATATTTGCTGACGAGCATGACCATTTAAAACAATTGCAAAAGCTTAAAGAAGGCTTATTCTATCAGTAAAAAAGAGCAATAAAAAAAAGCGGTTTAAATCCGCTTTGTAGATTATTAGGTTAGATTATTAGGCATCTTTTTCTCGACGTTTTCGGGTTAATAGCTGTTTTCGGGCTAACATATCCGCGACCTTACCATTGTCTCCAAGCTTAATTCCCTGTAATCTCCATTCGCGGAAAGTTTGCCAAAACTGTTGCTCCGGGATTCTTCGGGTAAATCTTTCAGATTCTTCATCAAAAGGCCAGAAAACATCGACCCATACAGTACCTTTATTACTTAGAACAAGCAAAAAATGTACAAGCTCAGGATTTGGCGATTCGGAATCACGCATTAATATGTGTGAACGGCCATTAGGGAAATCTGTACGTACATAAGTAAGCTTCATCCATTTAATCCCCCTTTGTGCACTTCCAGTTGAGCCTTTAACTAAATTAAGTATAGCATGAAATTCAAAATATTTACACGTCAAAGCTCAAAACTAAGAAATTCTTATGATTGATTTAAAACTATGCATCTTAAAGTATGCTAATGCCGGGTTGAAGGTTCATGGGATTAAGTATGCAGGACGATAGTTCCGGGTAAACTAATCCGGAAATAGAAGTTTAATGTTGGAGGTATAGTCAATGCTTACTGTAATTCATACCTTTGATGGTCCAGATCTCGATCGCTTATTAGGACAAGTTAAAACCGGAATTCGTACTTGCGAAAACATCGATGGTTTCAAATTTGCCTCAGTAAATCAACAGCAGGACACCTCGGAAATTATGCTCTTTTCAAAATGGGAAGATCGCCGCGCCTTCGAAAATTGGGCCAGCACTATTGGAGAAAACAATGCTTTTAAGTCCTCAACGCCGCAAATATTTGAAGTTATCGAAGAGAAATATTAATAGGTAAATATTGACACAGAATGTCAGGGATAACCTGACATTTTTTGTTTATAAGCGGATTCCAGACGTCGCAGAAGGGAATCTTTGGCGGCTGGAGGTGAAACAGTAAATGATACATCATTCACGCAACAGACTGGCATCAGTCCCATCAGAGCATTTGTAACGAATAGTTCGTCCGACGCCAATAGTTCTTCAACTGTATATAAACCTTCTTCTGTTGGGATATTGAGGATATCAGCCAGCTCTAAAATTGTATAACGCCGTGTACCAGGTAAACACCCGCTGGCCAGCGATGGGGTGAAAAGTTTATTATCTTTGATAAAGAATAAATTGCTCATAGTGCCTTCACAAAGGTACCCTTTGGTGTTGAGCCATATGCCTTCGTCAGCACCATAGCGCACTGCGGTTTCTTTAGCCAACAAGTTTTCTAAATAGTTCGTCGACTTAATAGATACTAAGGGTGAATGTTCGTTACGCGGTGCAGATAAAAGGTGGAGTTTTATCCCTCTAAGATATTGCTCTGGTCTATAGGGCAGGGGTCTTACATTAAAGAAGAGTTGTGCTGGAAGATCAGTCCCGGGTGATCCGCCGCTAAGAGTTATGCGCAAGGCAAAAGGAAAAGAGGCGGGATTAAGACGGATAAATTCCTGTATTAATCTTGTCCATTCACTTTGATCCGGAAACTTAAGGTTAAGAAAGGAAGCCCCTTTTTTCATACGATTCCAGTGCAGGTCTGAAAAAAGGGGGCCTGATTCAGAGATGAGAAGGGTTTCGAAAAGCCCAAGACCAAATAAGACTAACCGATCTTGAGAGGAAATAACATTAGTGGGAGTCATGTAGTTGTCCTTTCAAAACCCTGAACAGGGCTTTTGCTTTATCAAGGGTCTCTTGGTATTCATCGGCGGGTATAGAATCAGCAACAATACCTCCTCCAGCATGAATATGGGCTTTTCCGTTTTTCAACAGGATCGTGCGAATAACGATATTCAGGTCCCAAGCGCCATCAAAACCAATATATCCAATACTTCCAGTGTAAATCCCTCGCTGAAAGGGTTCTAATTCATCGATAATTTCCATAGCCCGTATCTTCGGAGCTCCAGTAATCGAGCCGCCGGGAAAAATTGCTTGAAAAATCTCACTAGGCTGGAGGCCTTTTTGGAGTTGTCCGGTTATGGTCGAAACGAGATGCCAAACGGTCGGATATTTTTCCAGGGAGATCAGGTCAGCAACTTTCACACTGCCGAATTGACAGATTCGGCCCAAGTCGTTACGTTCCAGATCAATGATCATAGTTAATTCTGCACGGTCTTTCTTACTTGATAGCAGTGATTGGGCCTGAGCATCATCCTCAGGTGGTGATTCGTGTCGCGGTCGTGTTCCCTTAATGGGACGAGTTTCGATTTGGCCGTTCTTTGTGATGCGTATAAATCGCTCAGGCGAACTGCAAAGGATTTGAAAGTCAGGGTAAGGAAGAAAAGCAGCAAATGGTGCAGGATTTTGCAGATGTAGTTCGGAATATAATGACCAAGGATCTCCGGACCAAGGCAGAGAAAAACGCTGGGTCAGGTTGGCTTGGTAGATATCACCAGCGTAAATATATTCAATAACGTGTCTCAAATCCCGGAGATAGCTTTCTTTAGTGACCGTTGACTCGATTTTGACCAAATTTTGAGGAGATTCCGCAGGACTCGGTGTTGAAGGGTTATAAGAATTTAAAAGGTGTTCCAAATACCGGATACGAGCCTTCGCTATGTCAAGTCGGCAAATTCCATCTTCATCTATCCCGCAGGCGACCAACCAATAGCTTTTTCGAATATGATCGTAGACGATAATTCCATCGTACCACGCGAATCTCCAGAGAGGCAGCTCCAGGTCATTGATGGAGTGCTGCGGAAGGTGTTCGATTTCGTCTTTCAGGTCATAGCTAATAAAGCCTACTGCGCCTCCGGAAAAGGGAAAGGGAGAATTTGAAATGTGATATTTACGGATGGTATTGTCGAGAAAGTCAAAACTGCCAGGCGATTGTACCGGAGTTGTTGTTTTCTGCAAACGATTAGGCCTGGTAATTTCAAGTTTATCAGGATAGGCCGTTGCTTCTAAAAAAGGGGCTGCACCTAGGAAAGAATAGCAGCCAAGTTTTTGGTAACTGTCGCCGCTGTCAAGAAAAAAGGGAAAAGGCTCATTTTTGAGTGCTTGAAACATGATATTAGGGGGGAACTGACAAGCAAAAGGTTTAATTGCCCAATCCGAAGGCTGATGCAAGGTTTTCCATCTCAAGGCATTTTCCAGGGCATTTTGCAAAAGTTGGCGGCCCGCTTGGGTAAGGATCGCTTCAGGATGAAATTGAATTCCTTCGATAGGAAGGTGTATATGACGTAGTCCCATAATTTCCCCATCTTTAGTTTCCGCACTAATGGTCAATTCCTCCGGAAGTGAAGATCGTTCAATGATCAGGGAATGGTAACGGGTTACTTCTAAAGGATTAGGCAATCCCGTAAATAAGCCGCTGCCGTCATGATGAATAGAATCTGTTTTACCGTGAATTGGCTGTCTGGCCCTTACTACTTTTCCGCCAAAAAACTGCCCGATTGCTTGATGGCCAAGGCACACACCTAAGATGGGGATTTTCCCCTTGAAATAATCAATTAGAGTTAAGGAAAATGGGGATTCGGAGGGAGTACAAGGACCGGGAGAGATCACAATAAGGTCGGGTTTTAAAACTTCAATTTCTGATAAGGTACAGGTATCTTGGCGCTTAACAACAATTTCTTCCCCTAGCTCACCAAAGTATTGATAAAGGTTGTAGGTGAAAGAATCGAAGTTGTCCAACATAAATATCATGATATAATTCCCCTTAAAGATTTGCCTTGCGTGGCTCCGAACTATCTATGAATTATAGTTAACTGTTCTGATCATGCAGCATTTTTTCCAGGTCTTCAAAGGCCGGCAGGAGGTTAGGATTATCAATTCCTTGGAGGACCAGAGTGCGATTAATGGTTACGCGGCCGACATTTGCTCCCTCAACCTCAATCTGGAGAGATTCGACATCTAAGGCAACGGGTCGCTTATCCACGACAAAAGACATTCTCTTTGGTTGGGGATAAGTGGCTTGTAAACTAACTGTTGTCGTCGGATCGGATTTTGCCAATTCTTGGGAGCCGGGAGTATGTAAATCACTTAAAACAAAAGAGCATTCTACAAGCAATTTTTGCATCACTGCCATATTTGCGTTCCAAGGTAATTGAATGACTTCTGATTGGGTCATTCCAGAGGGAGAAACGGTAAGAATAACGTAGGAGCCGTCTTGTGTTAAATAAGGTTTTTCAGAGCAACCGCCCAGGAATAGTATTGAGAATAAAATAGATATGCTCAGTGCCAATGCTGAAAATTTTCGTCTCAACAACAATGGGTTAGCCTTCTTCCTTAAACAAGATTGTTTACATTTGTCGCCTTTTCAATTTTTCAATAGTGTATATTCGATACCTAAACTTCAAATCCTGCTTTTTCATTGCTTCCTAAGGAAAGATTGGGTACAATGGCTCAAGAGAGGGGTCAAGAGTGTGCATTACGACATCGTTGTTTTTTATATAGAGACGGCGTTTCAAGAGGGCATGAACGAAGAAATTCTCGAGTTTGCAGCCCTGCGAATTCATGATGGACAGGTTCAGAAATCGTTGTTATTTGGGCAATCGGTTGAAGAAGGTCCCTTTGGTACAGCTTCGTTGTCTGACCATCGTCAAGAAATCATAGAATTCTTTGCAGATACGGTTTTAGTCAGCCATCAGGGAACATCTTGCTTGCGGAATTTGGAAAGGACATTAAACGTATATTTCGAACAAGTTTATTGGGATACCCTCGACTTGGCCCGGATTTTTTTCCCGATCCTGCAGGATTACCAGTTGTTCTATCTGGCGGAAATACTTCAGCTTGCCAAAGAAGAGGAGCTAAGCACTTCTTCAGCTGAGAGGAAGGCTTTTTTAACGTGGAAACTTTTAGAGGCTTGCCGGAAAAAAGGTCGGGAATACGATCTGAGTTTCTTTGATCAAGCGCAAATTTTTTTAGAAGGGTGGTCAGGAAAGAGCTTTTTTGATGATTTAAGGCGAGAGATTACGGCTCAATTTTCTGACCGCCGGATTCAGACTGATCTGGTTCTGGCGCCCATGCCTGAAGGGCTATTTTCTCAAAATCAAAGCCATAATCAGAAAATACCGGATTCAATGAATTGGGTTATAGAGTGCTTCTCCCAGAATGGAATTTTCGAACAATCCTTGCCGGGTTATGAATGCCGCCTTGGCCAAAGGAAAATGGCAAAACTTATTGCGGAAGGACTCTCTTCAGCTCATCATGTCGTTGTTGAAGCTGGTACCGGAACGGGTAAGTCCTTCGCCTATTTGCTTCCAAGTTTATGGTTCGCAAGAAAGACAGGCCGTAAAGTTGTCATAGCGACTCACACAATACCTCTTCAGGAGCAGCTTCAGAAAAAAGATATTCCCATGCTAGAAAAGGTTCTGCCTTTTTCCTTTCGAACCTCAGTATTAAAAGGAAAAGGAAATTATTGTTGCCTTAAAAAGTGGTTAAGTTGTCTGAGCAATCCAAATGAAGTCACAGGTCGGGATCAAAAATTAGCGATATTGAGCACACTGGTTTGGCTGCGAGAAACGCTGACAGGGGATATCCAGGAACTTGCTAAGGTTCCGGGTCTGATTACTCTCTGGCCGACTTTAAATGCTGATCATGAAATGTGCAACCCAAGCAAATGTTCTAAAGCAGGGGTTTGTTTTTTACTTCGGGCAAGAAAAAAGGCCGAAGAAGCTGATTTATTAATCGTCAACCATTCTTTGCTATTTTCCGATCTAAAGACTGATTATAATGTTTTACCGGAATATCATCAGTTAGTCATTGATGAGGCTCATCAAATTTATCAAACCGCCCTGCAAAATTTGGGCTCTGAACTAAGTCAGGAGACGATTTTTCGGACGGCGGAGGCCATTTTCCGTAAGGCGGGTCCGAATTTTTACGGATCTATGAAACAACGTTGGCTGACAATCACTGAAAGAGTACCTATTGTGGCTTGGGATAGCTTTGAGAAACATTTGGATAATATCCCTGAGTTAAGCCTTAGAATTACAGAACAAGCTAAAGACTTATTCCAATTGTTTGAAGATATTTTAGGACCCAACCGCACTTTCCGGTTTGTCCCTAATCATACGAGCCTTTCGTGGTGGGAATTGCTCTTAATTCAAATAGAAAATTTATCAGGACGAATTAAATCTTTAGCGACAGTTTTTCAAAATCTTACGAGTATCTTAAACGGTGAAGAGTCCGATGAAATTGAGGAACTGAGGTATGTACTCGCCACTCATTTACGGGAACTGCAAGAAATCCAGGAGACCTTGGCTTTGGCAATCAATGTCCGTGATCCGGAACAAGTGACTTGGCTGGAACGAAGTTCAAGGCTATATTTAAAAACCTCTCCCATTAGAGTGGACGAAATTCTCAAGGAAAAAATATTTGATCGCCTTGATACTGTCATTTTAACGTCAGCTACCTTAAGCATTGCCAATTCTTTTAATCATTTTTTGCAAGATGTTGGCCTATCGTTAACAACAAAAACCGCAGTAGTTGATTCTCCATTCGATTTTGATAAACAAATGAATTTTTATATTCTAAAAAATTCTTTGATGTCCCAAGCATCCGATCAAGAAAAACTTGCAAGTCTCACGGAGATAATCCTTGAAGTTGCAAAACGAATGCAGGGACGTACCTTAGTCTTGTTTACAGCTCACAAATTGCTCCAAGAAACGTATGAAGTATTACAACCAAGATTAAAACGAATTAAAATCAACACGTTAGCACAGGGAGTTCACGGTGAACGGACAACATTATTGGAAACGTTTAAAAGAAATTCTAAAAGTGTTTTATTGGGGGCTAATAGTTTCTGGGAGGGAATTGATATTCCGGGAGAGACGTTATCCTGTGTGATTTTAGTTAAATTGCCTTTTTGGCCTCCCTCACTGCCCTTAATCGAGGCACGGTCGGAATTCTTAAAATCACAAGGCCAAGATCCTTTTCGCGAACTACTACTCCCGGAAGCAGTGATTCGGTTTAAGCAGGGGTTTGGGCGTTTAATACGCTCCAAAGAGGATCGAGGTTTCGTAATATTGCTGGATGACCGTATAATAAATAAATATTACGGGAGATATTTTTTGAACTCTTTACCCATTAAGACTCATTTTAGAGGAGATAACAATCTGCTTTATGAGAAAATTGACGAATGGCTTTTAGGTATTTAACCAGGAGGAGCTTTAATAATCATCACAAAAATGGTAAACTAAAGAAAATCGAGAGGAGGTTACTTTTTAGGTGAAACAATATCCCCTATCGTGTAATGATTGGGTTCATCTTGTTGGAGAAGAACTCTTTTTGCCCGTAAATTTCTATGTACGCGTTCGTAAAGACTATAAGGTGATTCGGAATCAATGGAATAGGGAGAGTGTTAGATAATGAGTGGAAGGCCAATCCCGGCTCGAATGATTCCGAGCATATTTACTCTTGCCAATCTTCTATTTGGTTTTCTTGCCTTGGTGTGGGTATTAGAAGCGAATTTTGATTTAGCATCGACCATGATTCTGCTCTCTGTGCTTATGGATAGTTTGGACGGTAAAGTAGCTCGCCGACTTTCGGTTAGTTCGGATTTTGGAAAAGAGCTTGATTCATTGAGTGATTTAGTATCCTTTGGTGTTGCACCTGCTATATTGACCTATCAGGGCATTCTCCAACCCCTTCAATTTGGCTATACCAGATATATTGGTTTAGGGATCGCTGTAGTTTTTGCCTTGTGTGGTGCGGTTCGTTTGGCACGTTTTAATATGCTGAATATCACAACTTATTTCGTAGGAGTACCCATTACTTTTGCCGGTGGTCTGATGGCTTTATTAATGTTTATACGACACATGTTGCCTTGGTATATTTACCCTTTCAGTATGGTTATTCTCGCATTTTTAATGGTTTCAACCTTTAAGGTTCCGAAGCTTGGTAAATAGGAAAATGCTGATCGAAATTATTTTATAATTTACTTTGAATTGTCTTCTGTAACGAGCAGGAATAATAGATTCCTGCTCGTTTTTTCACCCTTGAAGGAGCTCCGGCATATAGTATGGCACAAGACTGTGAACACTAAGGAGGAAGCATTTTATGGATAATCAGCAAGTTAGTTGGAATAACGTAGGATTAAGGATGGTTCAAGGTCTGACGACAACAATTGATGTCGTACGCCAGCTTGATGTTCAAGAAGCTTCTCTGGTTATGCGATTGTTAGGAAAAAGCTGTACACGAATGGTTAAAGAGGGAGTAGGTCATCAGTTTGGGATTGCCCTTATCGAAACAAGTGCTCAATTAGCGATGAAAGAGTCATTAGTTTTGGAAGACGTTATTAAAATAATTACAGGTATTATCGGCCGCCTATACTTTACCGCCAATTCAGAAGAGGAACGTCAGCTTGTTGCCCAGCTTGAGCAAGCAGTTAAAAATTACCAGGCTGTGTAATTTGGAATTCAGAACTTCGAAAGCATACATTACCTCTAGGTAGTAATTAATCCGAGGCAAAGGAGGAATTTCGATGCGTATCTACTATGTACGATTACCTGAGTTCGTACTTAATGTTTTACGAAAAGTTTTTGGCTAAAGTGGAATGAAAATCACATTTCCCTCCTAAAATGATAATAGAGACAAGCAAGGGGGGAAAACAATGCGGCAGAGTCGCTATGTATGGATTTTAGGTTTATCTATCGTCTGTTTAGTTACCATTTTTATGTTTCAAACACCTCAAACAGTAATTTCAACAATGGCAGATCCTCATTATCAAAGTGATCCCAAAACAACTGTTCAACATTTCTGGTCTCTCATGGATAGGCGTCAAACTGACTTGGCTCAAGAACTTTTACTTTTGCCGGAAGGATCTATGGATGAACAAGACTTTAAAGCATGGGTGGCATTACTCAATAAAGATCCGCTGGTATCACTGCAAAAGATTGAGTTTTTGAATTCTGAGCCAAACAATACCCAGGGGGTCGTTGTTCGAGTTTCCTGGGTATCACCAATCCAAAACGTTGAAAGTGCTACCTTTTCAATGGGTTTAAGACAGACTGTAAGTGGTTGGCGAATCCAACAATTTAAGCGGATAAAGGCTCTTTCATAATAGTCCTCATTTCCTGACTAAGGAAATTTGGGACAAAGATTATAAGAACGAATATAAGAACGCAGACTTGAAACCACAAAACTGCGTTCTCTTTTTTATACATACTGTTAATATTGAACGTTGACTGTCGTCATTGAGCATAACAAAGGAGGGCAAAGAAAAAACGTGAAGAGAAATAATCGTCTTTTGGCAGTCATTGCTGTTACGCTTATCTTTGGATTTCTTCTAACAGTCTGTAGTACTTCAATGGAAATGAAAATACGTTTTGCCCCGGGCGGTGAACCAAAGACTCTTGATCCACAGCTGTATAGCGGTATTCCCGAAGCTATAATTGAAATGGCTTTGTTTGAAGGTATTACGCGCCTGGACAAGAACAACGTCCCGCAGTTGGCAGTTGCCAACAGCGTTGAAGTTTCTCCTGACGGGCTGAACTATAGGATTATATTAAAGAGTACTGAATTTAGCAATGGAGACCCTCTAACTGCATACGATTTTAAAGCATCCTGGATGCATGCCCTTAATTCCGAGGCCAAAGCAGCGTATGCCTACCCATTATTCTATATTAAGAATGCAGAAGCTTACTACTCACGCAGTGCTAAAGCAGAGGATGTCGGGATTAAGGTGATGGATGACAGAACTCTGGAAGTAACTTTAGAAACTCCTTGCCCCTTCTTCAAATCTCTCTTAGCGCTCCCCACGTATTTTCCAGTGGATCAACAGAACGCTCAAGCACATAAGAATTGGTATGCAGATGGTACAGTATTTGTTGGCAACGGCCCCTTTATGATTAAAAGCTGGAGTCATAATGATAAAATGATCCTCGTGAAAAACCCAAATTATTATGATGCTGTGAATGTTAAATTGAAGGAACTCGACTTTTATCTAGTGCAAGATGGAAAGAAAGCGACAACAGCCTTTGAAGCTGGAAAATTAGATGGACTTAATAACCTCGTAACGGAAGATATCTTTCGTTTAAAAAGGGATGGCAATTTAAAGGCGGCTCCGATGTTAGGGACGGATTTTTATCGCTTAAATACGACTAAGAAGCCACTCAATGATCTAAGGGTGCGTCAAGCTTTATCCATTGCCCTAAATCGTCAAGAACTTCTGGGGAATGTAATAGGGGGTGAAATTCCAGCTTATGCTTTCGTTCCCGGAACAATTCCTGATGCCGTTCCAGACAAGGACTTCCGTAAAATGGGTGGAAATTTAATCAATGAAGATATTGCCAAGGCTAAACAACTTCTGGCTGAGGCCGGTTATCCTGAGGGCAGAGATTTTCCCGTTTTAACGATTCTCTATAATACTAATGGTAAACAACAATTATCCCCTCAAGCAATCCAAGATCGCTGGAAAAGTAACTTGGGTATCAATGTGAAGCTGCAAGGCCAAGAGTGGGATGATTATCAACAAAATCAACAAGGGTTGGGCTATGACATCGCTCGAGCTTGTTGGATTGGTGATTATGTTGATCCCATGACCTTTTTGGCTATATTTCAGTCAAACAGCGGTAATAACGAAACCGGTTGGACGAACGGAACATATGACAAGGATATTGAAACGGCTCAAAAAAGCTCTGATCAAAGGGTTCGTATGGAAGCTATGCATAAAGCCGAAAAAATACTTATGCAAGAGATGCCGATTATTCCTGTTTATTACTATGTTCAGAACTATATCCTTAAAGATAACATTAAAGGGGTCATTGTTTCCCCCTTGGATTTCTTCGACTTTAAGTACGCTGCAGTGCAATAACTTGTGTAGTATAGTTTCGTAATGAATCGTTTAAACTTAGATTGACCAAGCTAAGAAGGGTGCGTAAAAGCACACAAAAACGTGTGTTAAGTCACACTTTGCCAAAAGTTAACGTGCTAGACTACGACTATAAAGAAGGAGGTAAACTACTATGGCAAATGTTAAAAAAGAAGCCCCAGAACTTGAGTGTGATCAATGTGGAACAACTAGCGAATTGACACCTATTTTGACATATGTTCACCAAGGTGAAGAAAAACATGTATGTACGCATTGTCTGCCAATGCTCATTCATGGATAGGAGACTGATATGCGCTTTACACTTGATATGAAGTTAAAAGATATTATGGCGGCAAACCCGAAGACAGCAGAGGCAATGCAGGAATTAGGATTACATTGTCTCGGGTGTGCATTTTCGGTCAATGAAACCTTAGCCAATGCGGCGCAAATGCACCATTTAGACCCCAGCCTTTTACTGGAAAAAGTAAATGCGGTTGAACAAGGTGAACTATCTCCCGAAGCAGCAGCCAAGGCACAGCCTCCAGGTTCTATACTCCAGATGGATAAGAAAACCTATTCAATTGCCCCCCATATTCCGGCTGGTGTTGTAACCCCGGAGATCTTACGCAAAATCGCTGATGTTGCGGAGAAGTATAAGGCTCAAGCTCTGAAAGTAACTTCAGCTCAGCGAATCGCTATTGTGGGGTTACAACCGGAAGATGTGCCTAAAATATGGGAAGAATTAGGAATGGATCCAGGGCATGCCGTTGGTTTGTGCGTACGAAGCGTCAAGGTCTGTCCGGGCGATACCTTCTGCAAACGCGGACTTCAAGAAACATTGGCGTTAGGTATGGAGATTGACAAACAATATCACGGTTTAGAATTACCTTCGAAATTTAAAATTGGTGTTGCCGGCTGTCCGAATAAATGTACTGATGCCGCTTCGGTGGATCTTGGCTTAATGGGAACCAGCAAAGGGTATCATCTTTATGTCGGAGGAAATGGCGGAGTTAAGCCCAGACAAGGTAACATTCTTTTTGAAAACCTCCAGAAGGATCAAGTACTGCCTGCTGTGGATGCGGTAATTACCTACTATAAAGAGAATGCAAAACCTCAGGAACGAATAGGCCGGCTTATTGACCGCATAGGCATTGAAGGTCTTCATGATTTTGCGGAAAAACAAATCCAGTGAAATAAATTAAGGAAGCAGACGCGGATGTTTATATCCGCGTCTGCTTCCTTTTCCAGGGTTGAAGCTGCTAAACGGCTTTAGTTGTTCAGCTGCTCAGGAGGTTCCTTTAACTATAAGGATTATTCTGTATTAGTTTACAGTAATGGCATCAACAGGGCAGCCTTCTTCTGCTTCTTTGGCAGTGTCTTCTACATCGCTGGGAACAGGGTTGGTATAAGCCGTTGCTAAGCCATCGTCATCCATCTTGAAGACTTCAGGGCAAAATTCAGGGCAGGCTCCACACCCTATGCACGTATCTTTGTCAACTTCGGCAATCATTATGTACCCTCCTTCACCAAATCTAATGATATTCTTCCCTTGTCAAAGTAGTCTATTCATATTACTGTTATATAAATAGAATTTTTCTGAGCTAATAAGTTAGTTTTTGGTGAGTGAGGCGGAAGAGGCTATGAATGTTATTATTCGTAAAGCAGAAAAGGACGATATGGAACGAATACGGGAGATTTATAACTGGGCAGTACTGAACTCTGTTGCGACCTTTGACCTCGAGGAACGTTCAATTGAGCAAAATGAACATTGGTTTAAGGAACATCAGGGAAGGTATCCCTTATATGTTGCTGTTACTCAAAACAGGGTCATTGGCTGGGGGAGCATATCTCCTTTTCATCCCAGAGCAGCCTATCGCCCGACTGGTGAATTCTCTATTTATATTGCTCCAGAATATCAGGGAAAGAAATTGGGAGATAGGCTTCTTAAACATCTTTGTGGCTGCGCTGAAGCCTTAGTTTATCACTCGTTAATCGGTCTGATAACAGGTACGAACGTAGCCAGTTTAAGGTTAGCAGAAAAAAATGGCTTCGAACGGGTGGGTCATTATCGTGAAGTTGGTATTAAATTTGGTCAATGGCTCGATGTTATCGTGGTTCAAAAGATGATTTGTAATATTAGCGGGATTTCGGATAATTCATTTTGATTAATCTCGATTTTGTTCTCATTATTTCATTCTCAATAGAAAGTTCTCTCACCCATATGGAAAATACAGGAAGATTTTGCGTCAAAAATTATTTCCATTTTTATCCATAACCCTTAACCCATCAGCTTTACAGCTCTTTAAACAGCTTTACCTAGTTTCCTTATTATTTGCGATTTCGACATTGCCCTTAACGTATAATAAGGGCACCGGAGTTTCAAAACGAGAAATGGTCTACCGGAATACGATTAAGGCGGGATGATGGTCGAATGGGTAAGAAAATCAAAATAATTGTGGCGGATGACAATCGTAATTTATGTCAAATGCTACAGAACTACCTCCAGGGACAAGAAGATTTAATCGTTGTTGGCGTAGCTAATAATGGTTTGGAAGCTTGGGAACTCATTCAAACTCAAGAACCGGATTTAATTATTCTTGACTTGGTTATGCCGAATTTAGATGGATTAGGGGTCTTAGAACGTGTCAATAGCCGTACTACGATGCCGCGTCCAAAGGTAATAATGCTTACTGCTTTTGGACAGGAGTCTCTCACTCATCAGGCAATGTTGCTGGGAGTGGATTATTTCATTCTCAAACCTTTTGATTTGGAAATATTAAATAAACGAATTCGCTCCTTAACGCAAGATTTGCCGGCAACTGCCCCAACTCAGTTTACAACATCTGCTCCAACAGTCACAACAGTTGGCAGTGGAGTAAATTTAAGTGTGGAAGTTACTACAATGATGCATCAAATTGGTATTCCTGCTCATGTCAAAGGATATCAATATATACGTGATGCTATTCTTATGGTGGTTGAAGATGTTTCTCTGTTAGGGGCAGTTACTAAAGAGCTCTACCCAGGAATAGCTAAAAAGTTTGATACGGCGCCGAGTAGAGTGGAACGCGGAATTCGTCATGCGATTGAATTAGCTTGGGAACGAGGACATACGGATACCTTAAAACGAATATTTGGTTATTCGATGAACATAGAACGTCAGAAACCAACGAACTCAGAGTTCATTGCCCTCTTAGCCGACAAATTAAGAGTGATGAGTAAGGTTAGCTAACTGCTGCAAATGTATGCCATATTGAGATGAAGTATATCCAATTAATTGTGAGTAAAGGTCTACTTAAATAAAAATAGTATACAATTAACTAAAATTGAATTTCTAAAAGTGCTTTATTGCTTTTTGAATTATCTATATTTAAATTTAGTCATCCAAAATTTATTACGTTACAATGTAATGGCTTCCTTCTTTTCAAGGATGGGCTGATTTTTTACAAAGCAACTGAATATTGAGCTTAGAACTATTTTAGTTGCTTAAATAATAGATTTGAATAAGGCTACTGGTTAAAATTTCATTATTCTTATTATTGAAGATAAATTAAGCAATATATGAACTTCATTTTTAGTAAAAGCCTGGAATAAAGGTGCATGTGGTCTATACAATTGATGTATAGTTATTGGATTTTTCTATTATTATCTAGAATAATGAACGTCTTTAAACATGCTTTCGCACGTCTAAGGGCGTTCATTTTTGCTTAATATTTTACCATGCATTGATTATTTTCCTCGTGGTTTGCAAAGACAATTAAATTGTTTATAATCAAGTAAGGAAGTTTGATACTTCATACTTCATGGACAATGTTTGGGCCAAAACATTAATTTAGACCGTCAGCAAAGGTTGACAAGATTTTTTGTCAGCCTTTTATATTGGCACTTTGTCTATCAGTGGGGGAATCAGAAAATCATGTATATTATTGTCATTATGATGTGGGTTGGATTTGCCTGTATTCATAGCCTCTTAATTGATTTGCGATTTTCTGATTGGGCAAGTCGATTGTTGGGAAGGTACTCTGCGTATTACCGGATTTTTTATAATCTGCTTTCTATTCTCCTATTTATGACGTTACAAAAATACACCAAATCCTTAGACAAAAGATTCGTCATAAAATTTGTGACCCCATTGACGATTTTACAATTTGGTTTAATTATCCTCTCATGCCTGGTAATTTTATGGGCCTTTCTAAGTTATGATCCCTTGGAGTTTATTGGGGTTCGTCAGATAAAGGAGAAAGGGGAGAAAAGCACTCTCCCTAAGGCCATTACTGAGAAGGGACTATTGGGCATTGTTCGTCATCCCATGTATCTAGCCACGATCATACTCATGTGGAGTTTGAATTCGACAAAGATAGACATTATAGTTCATACAATTCTAACCATTTATATACTAATTGGTATTAAGTTAGAGGAAAAGAAACTAGTTAAACAATTTGGCTTATCGTACATAATCTATCAGAACAAAGTTCCGGCATTGATTCCATTTACCAAACGAGTAGAATAGTCTTCAGCCTTAGCTGAACGAGTTCACTGGCGATACCCTAACGAAATATGCTAACAGGGATGTCAATTGATCCAGTAATTGTATTCATAGTCTGCTATAAAATGTAATTAATTTATTTGGCCAAAAGCCAAATGTTCGAAAAACGCTAAGGAGGAACTTCTTTTGAAGGGAAAGCTGATTGTTATTGAAGCTGGCGATGGTTCAGGTAAAGCAACGCAAACAAAATTATTATTTGAGCGGCTTAAAGCAGAAAATTATAACATAAAAAAAGTAGAATTTCCTAATTATCAGAGCGATTCCTCAGCCCTGATTAAGATGTACTTAAAAGGGGAGTTCGGCAGGAATCCTAACGATGTGAACCCTTATGCCGCTTCTGCTTTTTATACAGTTGACAGGTATGCATCCTATAAGAAAGAATGGGAAGAGTTCTACTTAGGAGGCGGCATTATATTGGCTGACCGCTATACCACCTCGAATATGGTTCATCAGGCTTCTAAATTATTGGATAAAGAGGAGAGGAAAGTTTATCTTGATTGGTTAGAGGATTTGGAGTTTCAGAAATTCAAACTGCCTGTTCCGGATTGTGTAATTTTCCTCGACATGCCCCCTCATTTCAGTCGAACATTAATGAATAATCGCCAAAATAAATTTGGCGGAAAGAATAAGGATATCCATGAGAGTAATTACGAGTATTTGGTGCATTCCTATAAAACAGCTTGTGAAATAGGCGCTGATTACGAATGGAAGAGAATTGATTGTGTCTCGAACGATCAACTGAGAAGTATTGAAGAGATTCATAACGATATATACATAACTGTCAAACAGTTGCTGGGTTAGGAAATAAATATGAAGGCAAAAAAAAGCAAAGCCACAACTCTCAGGTTGTGGCTTTAAATACATTATGGTGCGCCCGGCGGGATTTGAACCTGCGACCTCCGGCTTCGGAAACCGTCACTCTATCCACTGAGCTACGAGCGCATACGAGGAAACTTCTTTAGTTTACCCAATTAGTCCTGATTTGTCAAGATTGGATGCTAGGGATTTGGTCTGGAAGTTGTCTCCTCAAGGAGTCTGCTGTATAATGCTACCAGGAAAATAACTGATTTGATTCAAGAAATGAGGAATTCCATTGCACTGGAAACAGATAAAAGAAATCTTTTCTTGGCAATTATTGAAGCACCTCTTAGGAATAATTCTCGGTGCCACAATAGTGAGTGCAAGTATTAATACGTTGATCATTCCTAACCGCATAGCGGATGGTGGGGTTACTGGTATTGCGATTATTTTGCATTATTTGTTTAAATGGCCTGTGAGCTGGATTGTATTGGTCTTAAATATACCTCTTTTTATCGTAGGACTTAAATTAGTCGGACGAAGATTCTTGCTTTTAAGTGTGTTGGGTGTTGCTGTTTTGTCACTGACTCTCTCTATGACAACTCAATTACCCCCTTTAACGCATGATACGCTGTTGGCCGCGATCTCCGGTGGAGTCGTTTCCGGCATCGGCATGGGGATTATTTTTCGCTCGCGTGGTTCTCTGGGGGGGACAGATATTTTGGCTGTTTTATTTGCGAGAACGACGCCTTTCAGTGTCGGTCAGATTTTACTGGCAATTGATGCGGTAATTTTTTTGATGACGGCAATTTTATTTAAACCAGAAATGGCTATGTATGCCATGATATATATGTTCATTGCGACCCGGGTAGTTGACTTAGTTCAGGAAGGTCTCAGCCATTCTAAGTCAGTAATGGTGGTAACCTCTTATCCCCAAGAGATTGCCAATGAAATTATGTCCAAACTGGAACGCGGCGTCACACTATTTCAAGCGACAGGTGCTTTTTCGGGAGAATCTAAGCAGGTTGTCTATTGTGTAATTAATCGTACTGAGTTGTCCCAATTAAAAGAGATTGTTCGCGAACAAGATCCGGTGGCTTTCGTGGCTATTTCTGAGGTTCCTGAAGTCGTAGGTGAAGGCTTTTCATCATGGAAGGGACATTAAGAATCTACCATCGATAGGGGAGAGATCATTTTTGTCAAACCATCAACGGCAGCTATGGTGTCGCTGCCGCAGGAGTAGAGTAATCGTTGTTATTATTGTTTTAACCATACTGGTTATCCCTCCTCTATGGAAAATTGGACGCATGAAACAAGCCATGGATAATTATGATGTCTTAGGATTAAGATCGGAATTGAATAGCCCTGGAGTCTTTGGAAAGTTTCTTTTCTCGTTAGGTTTTGTCCAAGATGCTAAGTTGTGGCTGGCCCTTAACCTAAATAATCAAGATATAATAGCTCAATTATCAAGATATAATGACGACAAACATCTTTTTTGGCTTTTTTTATACGATTTACAGCAGGGTAATAACGTTGAGGCCGAGAATATCATGACTAGAATCGGAAACCCCACTCAAAAAGACCTGGCTCAAAGTGTTTGGGAATTAGCAAAGGGAAATTTTGAGGGCACCCAGGTCTTATTAAGCGAAAGGACAAGGGATTGGTCGGCTATTCCTCGACAAGAGCGGGTTTTAAGGCACTTAGCCTTAGCCCAAGCGTCCCTTAATAGGGATGATTTTGTGACAGCTCATGAAGAACTTACAGTGGTTCGGAACTTACAGCCTTTCAATCCGGCAGTTCAATCCATAGAGTTTAATTTAGCGCTGCAGGAGGAACAATGGTCAAGAGCCTATGAAGCTGGAAAATCAATTCAGAATCAAACTTGGAGAGCCGAAACAACATTATTCGAGACTGAAATGGCTTTGTTAGCCCTAAGGGTGAATCATCAAGAGGGCTTTGCTAAAAGTCTTTATGCTTTAAAAAGGCTCCCTCATGGAGAGGCCGTCGTTAATTACCTTAAGGGAATCCAGGCTCTAGGACAAGGAAGGACCCAGGAAGGACATAACTTTTTGAAAATCGCCCTCCAAGGAGATCTGGAAGGCAGTGTTAAAGCAGACGCACTTCAAGCTCTTCAACAAGCAACTAAACGGCAAGAGGTTGACCCGCTCTTAAAATCTTTAACCAGGGAATCACAATGATACTTATTTTTGGGATGGTTCATTATCTAATTTACTTTCAGGAGGCCAAGTTCCACTTGCTTCTGACAATAGTTTTCCTACAGGCATAAGGGTGTAACCCTTATGCTTTAACTGTTCTATGACTGTGGGCAAGGCTTGAATGGTATCAGGCGCAGAGTCTGAAGCATGGAATAAAATAATATCGCCCGCTTTAGCTCCTCCACCTGAGCGTATACCATTGAGAACGTTATTAATTACTGCTGATGGTCCGGGGCGCTTCCAGTCGAGAGAATCAACGCTCCATTGAATCACTCGGTAGCCGAGTTTATGGGCGACAGCAATTACTTTATTATCATAAGCTCCATTCGGAGCGCGAATAAGCCGCACTTTTTGATCGGAGATTCGTTCTAGAACTTCTTGAGCGGAGGATATCTCCTGTTCAATTTCGCCAGATCCTAAGGTGTTAAGATCAATATGGCGGTTTCCGTGGGACCCAATTTCGTGGCCGTCCGCGACCATACGCTGGACTAAGGCCTGATGCTTTTCAGCCCAAGGACTTGATAGAAAAAATGTAGCGTGAACTCCTTCCTGTTTCAAAATATCCAGAATTGGTTCTGGGGTTTTTTCTCCCCAACTGATATCAAAGGTTAGGCCTATAGACGGGGTATTGACTGTTGCCGAATAAATGGGTTTCAGTTTTCCGGAAAAAACTGAGGTCACATTCTCTCGGTAAGTGATCAAAACGAGCAATAAGATCCCCCAAAGAGCAAGGTTACGCCAGGATGGTTTTTTAAAAATGATAAATCTCACGTTGGCATTCCTCCTTTGGGATAAAGATATTCGTTTAAACAGCAGATCATGAGGTAAAAAACAAAAAAACGCCCTATAAGGGCGTCGATTTATTAAGAGTTGATTTTCTTAAAAATGTTTAAAAATTTTTCGGCCGAACACCTGTTCAATTAAATCAACTTTGAATAATAACTTAAGTAATAAGTGAAGAACCAAAAAAGAGGCTGCTACAATCACTATAAAACGTATTAGGAAAAAAGTGATGGCGAATAGCCAGGTAAAAACTTTACCCAATACTACAGCTGAAACATAAAGACCTAGAATGAGTATAAGTAGTTTGACTGCAGTCATCCAAATATTAGAAGATTGAGATGGGCGATAAGTATTCAAGGTCTAAACCCCCCCTTCTAGAAAAAGATTATCATATTTCGACTTTTATGTCTAGGTTGCATGCTTGTTCTCTCTAATGTTCCTCAGGTCCCTTAAATCTTCTGATTTTACAATACCCAATAAATTTAATTGTGCATATTATGAAACATACATGGAGGGGATAATATGTACGAAGTGGAATTAACAGTCTGGAGGAACTTAATGGAGGGTGGTACACAGTGCCTAGGAGAGGAACAATATGCTAAAGCAGAAAACTATTATTCCCAAGCGCTCATCCTGGCGGATCAATTGTCAGTTCCTGAGATTGTTGCCTTTACATTGCGACTCTTAGCGACGGCAAGAGTTCGTTTGGGTTTTTATGAACTAGCCGAAGAAGGGTTTCAATCTGCACTCCGTATTTGCCAAGAACTACAAAACGCCAAAGGTATCTCTGAAGCTTGGGCCGGCTTAGCCAGCGTTGCTGTTAAAAGGGGAAAGTTTCAGGCCGCTTGTCAAGACTATGAAAAGGCTATAGCAATTTATCCAAAGACTTCGCCTCCTTTGAGACTCGGGATGCTGTATGCAGACCTTGGTCAAGTTTACGCCACACTTGCCGATTGGCACAAAGCGAAGAAGGCTTATGAACAGGCTCAGGAAATTTGCCGTGCTAATGGTTTCCTTAAAGGTGAGGGTGAATTGGATATTTTGATTGGAGAATTATGTTTCCGTCAAAAGAAACGGGAGGAAGCAACACAAAACCTAAAGCATGCTTGTTGGGTCTTTATCCAAATTCTCGACGTGGTGGCTTTAACGAACGCCCTTCAATACTTAGCATTATTATATTTCGAACAAAATGAAATGCGCTCTGCTTTTGAATGCCAACAAAGAGCTGTTGCTCTTTGCTTAAAATTTGACACGAAACAGATTTTTAGTGAAAGCTGTTTTTTCTTAAGTAAAATCGAACAATCCATAAATTTGCTGGAGGAGGCAAAATATTATCTGGATCTTTCTATCCGCCATTATCCGGAGCAAGACTTCGAAATGGCCCTTCGCTATCAAAACTTAGCCAATCTGCTCCATTTAACTATGGATTATTCAAGGGCAGAACAATACTATCTGAAATCCTTAAGCCTCTTTGAAACTTTGGGAGAGCAATCACATATAGGAGAGGTTTGTGAAGCGCTGACACTTCTTAAAGAAACTCAGGAACAAGGAGACGACCACGGAGGTAAATCAGATGCTCCTGATGCTAAGACAAAAATGCAAGGAGGGTTCCCCTTAGATGCAATGATTCGATTAGCGGAGTTTTATGAAGAGAGGCGCAATTACAGAGAAGCTTTAGAATGTTATTGGAAGGCCTTAGAAATGGGACGGAATGCTGAAATTGCCACAGGCTGGATTGAAATAAGGGTTCAAAAAATATCAAAGAAAATTCGTCACAGACGAACTATTTAATCCTCCCAAAATTTCGCAAAAGAGCTTTATAATTTAAGTCAGTTCAGATAAAATAGAGATAAGCACTTTCTGGTATAGCGATATGGATAGGAGGGGAATCTATGCGTGAGGAAGATACAATGCTCCTTGAATGTATTGAAGATGTTTATCATAGCTTTGAAAGGGCATTAAAGAAAGTACAAAAAGTACGGTCTGTCCATGTGAGAAAATTTGAGCTTCTTCTTGAGGAGTTGATTAGCGAGCGCAGGGCCTTTGAAGATATATCCATACCAGCACGATTGATCATTGAACAACTTTTGGAATTGCAGTTTAAAGTCGGACAAGTCGCTTTAGAAGCAGAATATTTACGACAGCCTTTTTCCAGCGTTGAGTCTGTGAAAATTGAGGAGTTTGGTATAATTCTCCTTAAGCTTGGGGAACTTGAGGTTCGATGGCGCGATGGGAACTATTCTTACTACCTCTACCCTGATAAAGTAGAGTTAAGGGCGAATGATGAAAAATCAGCGATAAAACTGTTTTTCTCTATCCCGTTCAACCAACAAACCCTGGAAAGATTTCCGGAAATCTTGAGATCGCCCAATGTTGTCTACGTACATCCTCAACTAGAAAAGTGGATTCGGAAGGTGCAATGATGTCAGCTATAGAGAAAGGATTAATTCAAATATACACGGGAAACGGCAAGGGAAAAACGACTGCCGCTTTTGGGCTGGCAGTCCGAGCCGTGGGACACGGTTTCAATGTATATATTATTCAATTTATGAAAGGAAACGATGACTACGGAGAATTGAAAGGACTAAGCCGTCTGTATCCTGAATGTCAACTGGAACACTTTGGCGGAAAGGGGTGGGTATACAAAGATACTCCCGGGGAAGAACATGTGCAAGAGGCCCAAAAAGCATTTAAGCGAGCTCAGGAAGTTGTTTCTTCAGGGGAGTGGGATATTGTTATTCTCGATGAGATCATTAATGCCGTATGGTTTGACCTCTTAGCGGAACAGGATGTTCTCGATGTTTTGAATTCTAAACCGGATCATGTAGAGTTAGTTTTGACCGGCCGTAATGCTTCAGAACGTTTAATTGCCAGGGCGGACCTGGTAACTGAAATGGTTCAAAAGAAGCATCCGTTTGACCAAGGAATAATGGCTCGCAAGGGGATTGAATTTTAAAGTTGTCGGGCATTGTAAATAAAGGAAACACTGAGTATACTAGAAAATAAGTGTAGGACAAAGCCGTCCATGCAAAACCAAATAGGGTTAGAGCATGGACGTTTATCGTTTGGGAAACTTGAAAGGAGAGATCCACTATGATCATGACTAATGATGATGTCCTTCGTGAAGCTCAGGAAAAAGGGGTCAAGTTTATTCGCTTACAATTTACGGATATCTTTGGAATTCTTAAAAATGTGGCTATTACCATAGAACAATTGGAGAAAGCGCTAGATGGACAACTGATGTTTGATGGGTCTTCGATTGAAGGATTTGCACGGATTGAAGAATCTGATATGTATTTACGGCCTGATCCTAATACCTTTGTCGTATTTCCTTGGCGCCCTAAAGAAGGAGCAGTTGCTCGTCTTATCTGCGACGTCTATAATCCGGACGGAACTTCTTTCGGAGGCTGCCCGAGAAGCGCTCTTAAAAAGGCTTTAAAGGAGGCGGCTGATCTTGGTTATACCTTAAATGTGGGTCCGGAGTTGGAGTTTTTTCTTTTCCATACAGATCCGGAAGGGCGGCCGACAACGGTTACTCATGACAAGGCGGGATATTTTGACTTAACACCCGTTGATTTAGGGGAAAATGCTCGGCGGGATATGGTTCTGACCTTAGAACAGATGGGTTATGAAATTGAAGCTTCTCATCATGAAGTTGCCCCCGGACAACATGAAATTGATTTCAAGTATGCGGATGCCTTGGATATTGCTGACAAGATTGCGACCTTTCGCTTTGTAGTTCGTACAATAGCCCAACACCATGGCTTACATGCTACCTTTATGCCCAAACCCATTTTTGGGATCAATGGTTCAGGGATGCACAGTAATCAATCCTTATTCAAAGACGGAAAAAATGCCTTTTACGATCCTAATGATCCCCTTGAACTTTCCGAAATTGCCTATCAATATGTTGCCGGACTGATGAAACATGCCCGCTCCTTTACTGCCATAACGAACCCGACGGTTAATTCATATAAACGACTTGTTCCCGGCTATGAGGCCCCTTGTTATATAGCCTGGTCCGGACGGAACAGAAGTCCTTTGATCCGGATCCCCGCGAAAAGAGGAGCTTCGACCCGCATTGAATTAAGAAGTCCCGATCCTTCCTGCAACCCTTACTTAGCACTCGCTGTTCAATTAAAAGCCGGACTGGACGGAATAAAAAACAAACTTACTCCACCTCCTGCTGTAGATATGAATATTTTCGCCATGACAAATGAAGAACGCGCCAATCTCAATATTGGTTCCTTGCCAGGCAGTTTGAAAGAGGCTTTGGATGAATTGGCTCAAGCGTCAGTTATGCAAGAAGCTTTAGGAAGTCATATCTACCATCGTTTTTATGAAGCGAAGATGGAAGAATGGGACAGTTTTCGAGTCACAGTATCTCAATGGGAATTAGATCGTTATTTAGCCTTATATTAAGAAATGATTGCCTAAAAAGATCCGCACTTGATGCGGATTTTTTTTTATGCAATCCGTAAAGTTGCCCTTCAGTTGTACTTTCCTATATAGTGCAACTAACCTGCCGTCTTGCCAGAGGCCTTCTTAATCAAAAAACAAAATAATAATGTCATGAAAATGATTTAACGTATGAGCATATACTTTATTAAATAAATCACAAAGTACAATTTCAAATATTCTAAATTGCATCCCGGAACTTCTGCTTTTCACTTGATAATATTAAGTAACATAGTGCGATTTAAGAAGGAGGACAACGATGTGTTTTCAATAAATAATGATTCGGTATCCCGCTCTTCTTTTCGAACCCAACGTAAGTTTAAAGTTGGAGATCGAGTTACAACAAGCAATCGCTGCCTAGGGACTGTTGTTCGGATCGATTGTGACGAGATCGGAGAGTATGTAGTAGCGCGTTTAGATATTCTGCCGGGTGAGTTTGCTTATGATCCTTGGGATTTGGAGAAAATCAATTAAAAGTTATATTGCTCAATGAAGGAAGAACACCGCTTTTTGGGTGTTCTTAGTTTTCTTTATAAAAGAAGTTTAAAAGTATATGCCTTATCTAGGGCGACAAGGCATATACTTATATATATCCGTCACTGATTGATTGGAGAAGGGAGGGCAAATAATGGAAGTTATTAATTGGTTACGTGAATATCGAGAGATAGAGGCTTCATTGGAATGGAAGGGAACCTTTGCGGATTACTTGCAAATGGTTGTTAAAAATCCAAATTTAGCGATGCATGCGCATGCGCGAATATATGCGATGATCAAAGCCGCAGGTGTGGAAACAAAGGGGGATCTAAAGAAATATCATTTTTTTGACAAAGAACTCTTTGGGTTAGATAAGACATTGGAACGCCTTATTGAGGAATATTTTCATAGTGCTGCCAAACGTTTGGACGTACGGAAACGGATTTTATTGCTTATGGGCCCTGTAAGTGGTGGCAAGTCAACGATTGTAAGTTTATTGAAACGGGGCATTGAAGAATTCACGAGAACTGAAGAAGGTGCAGTTTATGCCATTGATGGCTGCCCTATGCACGAAGACCCTTTGCATTTGTTGCCCTTATCATTAAGATCTCAATTTGAAGAGAAGTATGGCATCCGGATTGAAGGAAATCTCTGTCCCGTTTGTCGTTTGCGTTTGGACGAAGAATTTAAGGGAGAAGTGGAACGTTTTCCTGTCAAGAGGATTCTCTTTTCTGAAGAACAGAGAGTGGGAATTGGCACCTTTACTCCTTCAGACCCCAAGTCGCAAGACATTGCTGACTTAACCGGCAGCATTGATTTTTCTTCGATTACAGAGTATGGATCGGAATCCGATCCTCGAGCCTATCGTTTTGACGGAGAATTGAATAAAGCCAACAGGGGTTTAATGGAATTCCAAGAGATGCTGAAATCGGACGAGAAGTTTCTTTGGAATCTTTTAAGTTTATCGCAGGAAGGGAATTTCAAAGCCGGGAGATTTGCCTTAATATCAGCTGATGAGCTGGTAGTTGCTCATACTAACGAGAACGAGTATCGAACGTTTGTCGCTAATAAGAAAAATGAAGCCTTACAATCCAGAATCATTGTTATGCAAATTCCCTATAACCTCAGAGTGAGTGACGAAATTAAAATATATGAAAAATTAATCAGCCAGAGCGATATTAAAAATGTCCACATTGCCCCCCATAGTCTCTGGGCCACCTCTGTCTTCGGAGTTCTGTCCCGACTGAAGCCTTCTAAAAAACAGGGAATGGATCTCGTTAAAAAAATGAGAATCTATGATGGTGAAGATGTTGAAGGATTCAATCAAAAGGATATTAAGGAACTCATGCTGGAAGGAGAGGAACAAGGAGAAGGAATGAGCGGCGTTGATCCGCGCTATGTCATTAATCGCATCTCAACGGCCCTGATCCGAGATGAACGTGCCTGCATTAATGCTTTGGACATTCTCAGAGCATTGAAGGACGGGTTATCCCAGCATACGTCAATTATGAAAGAAGAGAAAGAAAATCTCTTGAATTTAATTTCAGTTGCACGACGCGAATATGACGAAATGGCTAAGAAAGAGGTTCAGAAAGCCTTTGTCTTTGCCTATGAGGAATCGGCAAAATCCCTGTTAAACAATTATCTCGATAATGTAGAAGCATTTTGTAATTCTACGAAATTAATGGATCCTATAACAGGTGAAGAATTACCTCCTGATGAGCAGTTAATGCGGAGTATTGAAGAGCAAATCGGTGTCACAGAAAATGCCAAGAAGACCTTCCGTGAAGAAATCTTAATTCGAATTTCCATGTACGCCCGTAAAGGAAAACCGTTTAACTATGAGTCTCACGAGCGTTTAAAAGAGGCCATCGAAAAGAAACTTTTTGCTGATCTCAAGGATATTGTAAAAATCACAACCTCAGTAGATCATCCTGACCAGGAACAGCTGAAGAGAATTAATAATGTCATGGATCGTCTTATCAATGAGCATGGATACTGTCCAATTTGTGCTAATCAAATTGTAAAATATGTCGGGGCCCTCCTGAACCGCTAGAAATAAATCAGAGGAGGGATAACATGGCTGAGGACATTATTGTAAACCATGATGACTGGGGTTTGCATCGTAAAGGGTATTTGGATCAAAGGCGACACAAGGAAAAAGTTGAAGAAGTCATAAAACAACAACTCGGCGATTTAATTGTTGATGAAAGTATCATCTTATCCGATGGTAAAAAAAGCACAAAGATTCCTATGCGATCTTTAGAAGAGTTTCGCTTTAAATATGATCTTAATAAAAAGAATCATACGGGTCAGGGAAATAAAAAAATGTCCCCAGGCGATATTCTAGGGCGTGAACAAGGCAAAGGAAAAGGTTCCTCGGGAAGCGGAGCTGGTGAAAGCCCTGGGGAGGATATTTATGAAGCTGAAGTCACTTATGAAGATTTAGCCAACATCCTCTTTGCTGAATTAAAGCTTCCCAATCTGGACGATAAGAAACGTCCGTTGATTGCTCATGATCGGCCTGAATTTAATGATGTCCGCAAAAAAGGGCTTATGGCTAATGTTGATAAAAAACGTACGCTTCTGGAAAGTATCAAAAGACAGGCTTTACAAGAAAAAAAGGATAAAGACCAACGGCTTAAGATTACTCCTGAGGATTTACGATTTAAGACCTGGGAGACTCGTCCGAATTTCGAGACGAATGCTGTCATTTTAGCGATGATGGATACGTCAGGTTCCATGGGACAATTTGAAAAGTATATTTCACGTACCTTCTTCTTTTGGATGGTCAGGTTTTTACGTCTGAAATATGAAAATGTGGAAATTCGATTTTTAGCCCATCACACGGAGGCCAAAGAAGTCACCGAAGAGGAATTCTTTACTCGGGGAGAAAGCGGCGGAACGCGCTGTTCTTCAGTGTATAAATACGCTTTGGATTTAATTGAAAGCGACTATCCACCAGCCCATTACAATATCTATCCAGTTCATTTCACGGACGGAGATAATATAGGGTCGGATAATTCTCGGGCTTTAACACTGATGAAAAACCTCGTCGAGGTAAGTCAGGTGGTTGGATATGGTGAGATTCTGAGGACCCATTATTCCAGTACGTTGATGTCGACATTAAAACGAATTACTGATCCAAAGCTTCGCTTAGTAACGATTCGCGATCGCAACGAAGTTTATGATGCCTTAAAGACCGTTTTCTCTTAGGTCCCAGAAGATCAGCCTGCCTTGACTTCGATTTCGCGTTTTAGAGATATCATAAGGGGGGAAGGCATGGATACAGAGATGATAAAGTTAACGACCATAGCGCAGAATATCGCTCAAGTGGCACGAGGCATGGGACTTGATTTCTATCCGGTGAATTTTGAGATTGTTCCTGCCGAGGCCTTGTATACCTTTGGAGCCTATGGCATGCCCGTGCGATTTGCTCACTGGAGCTTTGGCAAAGCATTTTATCGCATGAAAACTCAGTACGATTTGAACTTAAGTAGGATCTATGAGCTGGTCATCAATACAAATCCTGCCTATGCGTTCTTGCTGGAGGGTAATCATTTAACCCAGAACAAACTTGTAATAGGTCACGTCTATGCTCATGTAGATTTTTTTAAGAATAACCATTATTTTTCCCATACACCAAAAGACATGGTGGAAAGAATGGCTGCCCACGCGGAAAAAATTCGTGAATATGAAGGCTTGTATGGCAGGGAAAAGGTGGAATCAACCTTAGATGCAGTCTTGGCTATCCAAGAACACGTTGACTTTCGTTCTCATATCGGACCGGATTACAAGAAAGACAAAACTCCAAACAATCCTCTAAAAAACAAGCAAACAGAAGGAGCACATTCTTGCCAAGGGTCGGGCTGTCAAGGTCAAGGTTGTTCTACAAAGGGAACTTGCGGGAGTTGCGGTAATTGTCGGCAGCCGAACGTTTCAACAAGGGATCCAAATAAGGCCGCGGTGAGAACACTGAGAAACTCGACTCCATATGAGGATTTGTGGGAAGATCTATCTGCTAAAGAACATGAGATGCAGCCGAAACAGGATTATGAGGACCTTTTGTATTATCTCATTGAATTTTCTCCGGGTTTGGAAGAATGGCAAAGGGACATCGTTAGCATTGTTCGCGAAGAGTCACTTTACTTTTTTCCTCAAATTGAAACCAAAATTATCAATGAAGGATGGGCAACCTTTTGGCATGCCAAAATCATGCGTGAACTCGAGCTTACCGAGAATGAAGCTTTGGAATTTTCCTTGATGCACAGTCAAGTCGTTCAGCCTTCACGTATGGGGCTTAATCCCTATTATTTAGGAGTAAAAATATGGGAAAGTCTTGCTAAAAAGAAATCGTTGGAGGAACTCTTCGAACTGCGGGAGACGGAAAACGATCTTTCCTTTATCCGCAATCATCTGAGCAAAGAATTAGTGGAAGAACTTAATTTGTTTAATTTCCGCAAAGTAGGAGCCCACTGGCAAGTCACAGACATTGATTGGGAGAAAGTGCGGGATAATTTAGTCATGCAGCTTGTTAACGGCGGCAATCCGCGTATTGTTGTGCAAGAGGGAGATTATGAGGGCAAAGGGGGACTTTATCTTAAACATTGCCATGAAGGCGTGGATCTTGATGTTGTTTATCTTGAAAAGACCCTGACTTTAGTCCAGTTTCTTTGGGGGAAATCCGCAGCTCTAGAAACAGTCGTTGATGGAAAACCCTATATTTTCGAAGTTAGCGATGGGCTTGTCAGCCGCCGGCAAAAAAACAAGGCCGATAATAATTAGTAATACAAAATGACAACAATTAACATGATACTCTGACCAAAGCAGATGAAACTTTAATCTGCTTTGGTCAATTTTCGGAAATGATTTCTCAGGAAACTGGTAAAGATTTTGAGTCTATGATAAAATACCAACGGTATGTTTATTTAATGGTAAATAGGAGGTATAATTTGGAAACGATTATAACTCAACTTGGACAGTTTGTCATACATATCATTTCTTCCTTTGGCTATGCAGGAGTGTTTTTGGCAATGGCGATTGAAAGCGCTTGTATACCTCTGCCAAGCGAAATCATTCTTCCTTTCACCGGATATATGGTTTTTAGCGGCCATTTTAGCTTTTGGCAAGCGACCATTGCCGCTACCCTGGGAAATCTTTTTGGAGCCTTAGTCGCCTATTATGTTGGCGTATGGGGTGGCCGTCCTTTTTTAAAACGCTATGGCAAATATTTCTTTATCAATGCTAAAGAATTAGCCTGGACCGAGAGGATCTTTGAACGCAACGGTGAAATTACAGTCTTTATTGGTCGTGTATTGCCTATCGTTCGAACATTTATTTCTTTACCGGCGGGAATTGCCCGTATGAATCCCTTCAAAATGGCAACCTATACGACAATTGGAGCGTTTCTTTGGTGTACCTTATTGATCTATGTAGGTCGAAAATTAGGCGAGAATTGGAACGCCCTTAAGCCCTATTTTCATCGCGCAGATGTTGTCGTGGGAGGGGCAATCGTCGTCATCCTTATTTTGCTGGTTTGGAAACACCTAAAAAAACGATAAGCTTTAAAATACGACCGGGCACAGGCTATCAATCATAATGCTTAAGAATTAAGATAATCTGGGGAAGGGGCAAGGCATGCACGAATTAGAACACTATGTAATGAGCATAATTTTTCATTATCGTTATGCCGGCTTATTTATCATGCTTATGGGTGGTATGATTGGTATTCCTGTTCCCGATGAGTTTTTAATGACTTTTAGTGGATTCCAAACGATCTTAGGCCGAATGAACTTTGCCAAGACGCTTTTGGTTGCTGCCTTCGGCAGCTTTATGGGAATGAATTTAAGCTATTGGATTGGTCGAAGGTTAGGAATCCCTTTTCTGCAGAAAGTTGGACCTTTTTTGCATTTTAACGAAAAAAAGATTAAAAGCGCCGAACATTGGTTTCGGCGCTTTGGTGATCGCTTAATTGTTATCGGATACTTCTTCCCGGGTTTTCGGCACTTTACAGCATATTTTTCAGGTATGAGCAAACTGCATTACGGTCGTTATTCATTGTTAGCTGCAGCCGGGGCCTTTCTTTGGGCGCTTACCTTTATTACTCTCGGCAGGATCTTAGGTGCGCATTGGGAGAAGATTACCTTCATCTTGCATCGTTATCTTGTTAGAGGTGGAATCGTTCTTGCCCTGATAGTTTTTGTAATCTATCTCTATAGTATGAAACGAGGCAAAGCGAGTTTAGAGGATTGATTGCGGCGGTTTCATATCTTCTTCAGATTGACAGTGAGGACATAAACCGAAAAAGCGCAGCCAGTGATTTTGAATACGGTAACCACTTTGAGCCTCAATAGTTTGAGCAAGATGCCTAATGGGACAGTCACCTAACTCTTTACTTTGGCCGCATTTGGTACAAATAAGCTGATGCCCATGTTGTTCGGCGGCGTTTTTCAGACAATACCGTTCTCCGCCGCTTCCAAATTCCTCTTTTTCCAGCAAACCGATACTGTTCAACAGTTCCAAAACACGATAGATAGAAACGACTGCAATGTGATTGCCGTTCTGCTCCAGAATGTGATGAATGTCATAGGCTCCCAGATAATCGGAATTGTGACAAAGAACTTCTACAATGTGCTTACGAGCTGATGTAAGGCGATATCCTTGTTGCTGGATATATTGAAGAATTTCTTCATAGTTCATATCGTTATCTCCTATTTCGGGCGGTTAAGGCCGCTTATTTTTTTACTGTCGTAAGTATAACCACATTTTCCTCAGCATAAGGGCAACCAAGCTGCCGCTATCGCCAAAGACCAATAAATGCGAAGACAGTATCAATATTTCTTTATAGTTTCTTTTAGCCCAAAGCTTCGCCTAAGTGGTTGGCGTTCCCTTGAAAAAATAAGACTAATTAAGAAAACTACAGCAGCAGTTAAGGCAATACTTGCACCCGAGGCAACGTTGAAGTAGTAAGAAATATAAAGGCCAATTACGGCACTGGTTAGACCAAAGATAATAGCAAGCAGAAGGAGTGTTTTTAGGGAGTGAGTCCATTGTTGTGCTGAGGCAGCAGGAATGATTAAGAGGGCAGTAACCAATATAATCCCTACTGTCTGGGAGGCAATGACGACAGTAATTGCGATCATGATGAGCATCGAATAATGAAGGATCACCCGCGATAAGCCTGCAACTTCAGCCATTTCTGGGTCAAAGGCATAGAAGACAAATTCTTTAAAGAAAAGAATTATAATTAACAGGATAAGAACGGATGCCCCTAATATTATTCTTAAGTCAAAAGGCGTGATGGCCAAAACAGAACCAAAGAGATATCCTGTAAGATCCGTAGTGTAAAATTTCATACTGCTTATTAAAGCAATTCCTAAAGCCATTGAGGTCGAGAAAATAATGCCGATGGCTGTATCTAACGTAACCTTAGCTTTAGCATGGACAAATCCGATGAGCAGCGCCAGGCCAACCGTATAAAAATTGGCAGCTAGGTAGAGATCCCAATTCAGAAGGTAACCTATGGCCAAGCCTGCAAGAGAGCCGTGGGCTAACCCTTCGCCAATGAAAGCTAAGCGCAGTAAGACAACAAAACTTCCGATAACTGCACATAATATACCAATTGCCACAGTTCCAATGAAAGCGTTTTGCATAAAAGCATAATGAAGGGGGTCTAAGAGCAAGTGCATGAAATAGAATCCTCCTTAATCGAAAGACGAGAATCCTCATCGACGAGATGATGGGGCCAAGGAAGTCCCGAAAACGTTTGGGTTAATATTGCTGGTGTCAGGACTTTTTCGGGTGGCCCGAAGGCAATAACTTGCTCATTTAAGCAAAGAATTCGGCCAAAGTGGTGAAAATCCAAAGCTAAGAGATCATGAGTGGTAGTTAGGGTTGTTATTCCATCTTCGTGAAGCTGTTCGAGCAGTTCGTAAATACTTTGCTGGGTTGGAATATCCAGACCTGTTGCAGGTTCGTCTAATAGCAAAAGTTTTGATTCTTGGGCCAGAGCACGGGCTATAAATACTCGTTGTTGTTGTCCCCCCGAGAGCTGGCCAATTGGACGATCAGCAATTTCCAACATTTTAACGCGTTTTAGGGATTCCTGAACAACTTGATGGTCTTCTTTTCTGGGAAAGTGTAAAGGTCCGAGACGTCCGACACGGCCTAACATGACTACTTCATAGACTGAAATAGGGAATTCTTTGTTGATGGATTTGAGCTGGGGTACATACCCGATTTGGTGCCGGCGGCGCCAGGAGCGCTGAGGTCGTTCGCCAAAGACGCGGACTGCTCCCTGATAAGGTTTGTTGAGGCCAACGATACTGCGGATAAGAGACGTTTTCCCAGATCCATTAGGCCCAATGATTCCGATACAGGATCCTTTAGGGATGCGCAGATGAATATCCTTAAGGACTTGACGATCGCCGTACTTGAGGCTAAAGTGATCAAATTCTATGACAAAACTATCAGACATGGTTTTAGGCCTACTCTCTACGTTATTTTAAAGCAGAAACGATGACTGTGGTATTCGTTTTCATCATCGCAATATAGGAATTAGAGTCCGGGGTATCCCCTAATGTATCATCATGAAGATTGTTGATAAATTTCACACCGGTTTCTGAGGCTAATTGCTGCGCTAACTTCGGATTAAAACCTGCCTCGCTGAATACGGCATGAATCTTTTGTGCATGGATAAGTTGGATTAAATCAGCGTACTCTTTAGCCGAGGGTTCGGCTTCGCCGGTATGCAGTAAAGGCTGAACAAAGGTTAAGCCGTATTGTTTGGCATAATAACTCCAGGCATCATGCAAGACGACCATCTTTCGTGATTCTGGCGGAAGACTGGAAACTTGAGAGCGAATCCATTGATCAAGCTCCGTCAATTTCGTAAGATACGCTGCGGCGTTTTGAGTAAAATACTGCTTATCTTCCGGATAAGTCTGAGATAATTGATCACGAATTGTTTCAACATAATGTTTGGCATTCTGCACATCGAGCCAGAGATGGGGATTGCCTTCTCCTCCCTGATCTTTACCTAAGATGGTTAGGCCATTTGACAGCACAACTGTACGGAGGTTGGGATTACCGGCATTGGAAATCACTTTATTTAAATACACTTCTTCACCTACACCATTAGCGAAGAAGATGCTGGAAGCAGCAACTTGCCGAACGTCTGAGGGTTTAGGCTCGAATTCATGAGGATCGCTCCCTGCAGGCACTAAATTAATGACGTTTACTTTATCGCCAGCCACCTGTTTGATAAGATCCGCAATAGGAGAGATACTAGTAACCACCGTTTTAGGCTGGGTGGAAACCGTTGGAGCCTGTGTACTGCAGCCACTAACTAATAAGAAAGAAACAAGTACGATAGTCCAAAAGACATAGATTGGTTTGGGAGACATGGGACCCACTCCTTAATGTAATATTGTTTCAATAAGGAGTGTAATATAGGATCTTAGAAATGTCAATTTTTATCGTTCCCCTGAGGTTATTTCTTTGAGGATTAGGCTAAAATTAACTCAAGTGGTATAATTTAAAGGATAAACATAAAGGAGGCTGCTCTCGTGGCAAATGAAAGTACACAAGATTTAGAACAAACTAAAAATCCGATGGTTACTATTGAAATGGAAAACGGTAATACTATTAAGATCGAACTATATCCGGAAATAGCACCGGAAACGGTCAAGAACTTTATAACTCTTGTAGAGCAAGGATTTTATGATGGCCTTATTTTCCATAGGGTTATTCCCGGTTTTATGATTCAAGGCGGAGACCCCAATGGCACAGGCATGGGCGGAAGTAAACAGACCATTCGAGGGGAGTTTACGGCCAATGGATTTAGGAATGATTTAAAGCATGAACGTGGTGTTATTTCCATGGCTCGAACTGCCAATCCTAATTCAGCAAGTTCCCAGTTCTTCATTGTGGTCAAGACCTCAAGTCATTTAGACGGACAATATGCTTCTTTTGGAAAGGTTATTGAGGGCCTCGAGGAAGTTGACCGAATTGTTAATGTGTCAAGAGACCGTGCCGATAAACCTCTTGAAGACCAACGAATGAAAAAAGTGACCAATAACGCGGAATAGGAGGGCTATGCCCTCTTTTTCCCTCTAAGAGGAGATAGTTATGTTCGATCTGATGCGTTTATTTGTTCAAGTGGTTGAAGAGGAGAGCTTCACGGTTGTTGCTCGGAAATTAGAGATTAGTCAGCCTGCTGTTTCGAATCAAATGCGAGCCCTCGAAGAGAAATTAGGCGGTGTCAAACTCATCAATCGCAAAGGGAAAGGCTTTGTCCTAACTCAAGAGGGAGAACTATTTTACCGCCATTCAAAACATATGCTGGAATCTTGGACAGAATTAATAGAAGAAATTGGAAATTCCGAACGAATTATGAGTGGAAAACTACATATCGGAGCTTCTAATGTCCCAGGTGAATATTTACTGCCAACATATTTAGCAAATTTCCGCAGGTCCTATCCCGATATAACCTTTAAATTAACGATTGGAGATAGTCTGGAGATCGCTGAGAAAGTTTTAAACCACGAGGTAGACTTTGCTGTTGTAGGCGCGGTCTTCGATACTGAAAAATTAACGTCTGAATATTGGCTTAAAGATGAACTGGTCATACTTGTTTCCAGGGATCATCCGTTACATTCAAAGAAGAGCACTGATCTTCAAACACTCAAATCTTATCCAATGGTGATCAGAGAGAATGGATCAGGACATCGCCGTGCTTTTGAAGAGGCTCTTGCTAAACACGGTTTTGATTTGCATGATTTCAATATCGTCCTGGAAGTTGGCAGCACAGAAGGCGTTAAAAACTCTGTTCGATCTGGATTGGGCTATTCATTTTTATCAAGGCATGCTATTGAACAAGGGGAAAAATCAGGTTTGGTTGAATTATCTGTCAAGGATTTGAGTCTAGAACGTGGTTTTTATCTTTTAACCCGCCGAAATAAATCACTATCATATATTGCCGAAGAGTGTTATCGTTACCTTTCCCTTCAAAGGTCAGATTCTAAATAACGCGGGAATGGACCTTGAATTTCCAGCATAGGCTAACAATGATATTTTAAGATCGATGATAAAAAAGGAGAGGATCGCTTGAACTGGTTTTTAAGCGATTTTAATATAAAGGCGTGGCGTTTCGTGAAGCATTACGAATTCGAAACCGCGCCAAGCATGACGCTTATTTACGGGCCGCCGGGTGTTGGCAAGTCCTCCCTTTTAAATTTCCTTAATCAAAACAGGAAAAAAGAGGGGAGTATTTTAATCGATTCTACATCCTTTTCCCGTCAATATGCTTTTGCTGCACAGGAAAATAAGCTCCCCCGGTTTCGCCAATACTATCGCGCTGCATCCTTACTGCTTTTGGACGATTTGCAATGTTTAGCCGGAAAAAAGCAGACGATTGAAGAAATTCTTTTTACTTATGAAAACATCGTTCAAAGAGGAGGTAAAATGGTAGCGGTTTTGGAAACTGATATGCTGAATCTGAACTTTTTAGGAGACCGTTTGACGTCGCGTTTACTAAGCGGAATTGTCATCCCCATCAATAAGCCTCTGGGCTATGAGGTGGAAGGTTTTGTGGAAGAATACTCACATCGCTTATTGCTTTCAATGGATCCCGCAATTCCAGAAATGATTGCCCAGCGAACAGAAAGTCTCACTGAGGCGCAAAAAGTCCTTCATGGGTTTTTGGAATATGCGGAATATCATAACGATGAACTTAGTAAGCAATGCTTTCTATCCTATTGGCAAGAGGAGGTCAGGAAACAGAGTCAAGAGTTAAGCCCAATGAACATCCTGCGAGCAACGGCTCAAGTCATGGGTTTTACTCTCGAGGAAATTATTAGCTCAACTCAAAAGTCTTCTGTCAACGAAGCCAGGCAATTAGCAATTTATGCGATGAGAACCCTTTGCAAGCTCTCATATCCGGCCATCGCTTCATATTTTAAGCGGCGGCATTCTACCATTATTACGGCCTATAAGAAAATGGAAGAAAAGTTGCTTGAGGATCAGGAATTATTTAACCGCTATCAAGAAATAAAAAATAAGTTTAAAGATATTGCAAAGGAGTGATCCTATGTTAGGGTCGATTCAGAGGATTGGGGTGCTTACAAGCGGAGGGGATGCCCCTGGAATGAATGCTGCTGTTCGAGCAGTTGTTCGTAAAGGTATTTTCCACGGACTAACGATTTTTGGTATTCATCGAGGGTATGAGGGACTCATTCACGGCGAAATCCAGGAAATGAGTATCGGTTCCGTAGCGGATATCGTTCTGCGGGGAGGAACAGTCCTGAAAACTGCCCGCTCGGAGGAAATGAAGACTCCAGCCGGACAACAGAAGGCCTTAGCTCAATTGCAGGAACGAAAGATTGATGCCCTCGTTGTAATAGGGGGAGATGGGTCTTTTCGAGGTGCCCAAACCCTTGTAGCTCAAGGAGTCAAGGTAGTTGGAATTCCGGGCACCATTGACAATGATATTGCTGGAACAGATCTAACCATTGGCTTTGATACTGCGGTGAATACAGTCGTTGATGCTGTAAGCAAAATTCGTGATACGGCGTCATCTCATGACAGGACATTTATTGTTGAGGTCATGGGACGAAACTGCGGGAATATTGCCCTCCAGGCGGGTTTGGCTTGTGGCGCAGAGTCGATTCTGGTACCGGAGATTCCCTATGATTTGGATGAAATCAGCAACAAATTACTCAGAGGTCATCAACGGGGTAAGAATCATAGTATTATCCTTGTTTCGGAAGGCGTAGGAAGCGCCTACAAAATCGGAGAAGAATTGCATACCCGCTCAGGCTTTGAAACCCGGATTACAGTTCTTGGGCACTTGCAGCGCGGAGGAAATCCCAGTGCTCTTGATGCCGTGATTGCTGCAGCAATGGGGGGGAAGGCCGTTGAAATTCTTATGGCCAATGAAACGAATCGTATGACAGCTTACATTAATCAAGCTGTAGTTTCCCGGCCGCTTGATGATGCTTATGGCCCTCGTCGCCCTCTAAATCGCGAACTTTATGATCTGGCTAATGAGTTGTCAATTTGACGGATGGGTAGAAGTGGGAGTTAATGATTCGCTTGGATAAATTATTTGTGGAGATGAGGTTTTGCAATGGCTAATGAAACATCCAAACTTTGCATCGATTACACAGGAATGATGTATTCGTCTCAAAATCCTAAAGGTTTTTCCAAAGAAGATTTACAAGGATTGCAGGCCAAATTGGACGAGGCTCAAAATTCCCTGCATGCCCGGAGGGAATCGGGAAACTTGGATTTTTCTCGTCTTTTGCCGTTAATGCTTAGCCAAGTTCCCGAACTTTGTGATTATGCTGATCAAGCTGCCTCCAGATTCGAGAACTTCGTTGTCTTGGGCATAGGAGGGTCAGCGCTTGGGCCTTTAGCGGTCCAGCAAGCCTTAAATCATTATTACTATAACGAATTGACACCGGAAAAGCGGTCTGGCCGGCCTCGCTTTTATGTCCTGGATAATATTGATCCGGTTCGCTTCCGAGAGCTGAATCAAATTCTTGATCCGCAAAAGACTCTCTACAATGTTATTTCCAAATCAGGAAATACCTCAGAAACCATGGCTCAATTTCTTATTGTTCGAGATTACTTGCGTTATTCCTGCGGAGAAAGCTATGCTGATCATCTCGTTGTTACTACAGACCAACAAAAAGGCAATCTTTTGCCCATAGCCCTTAAGGAAGGATTTAAACGTTTTGTCATTCCCTCAGGTATTGGCGGCAGATTTTCTGAATTGACCCCAGTTGGTCTTTTGGCGGCGGCGATCTGCGGAATCGATGTCGAACAACTCTTAGCAGGGGCTGCAGAGATGGACCGACGAATTAGGGAAACAAAGGGGGTTTTTGCTAATCCTGCTCAATTGAAGACAGCTCTGTCATATTTGTCCTGGCAAAAGGGAAAAAACATCTCGGTGTTTATGCCCTATGTGGACGGCCTGAAAACAATGGCTGATTGGTATGCTCAGTTATGGGCGGAAAGTTTGGGCAAACGTTATGATCGGTTCGGGAAGGAGGTTACTTTGGGGCAGACACCGGTAAAGGCCCTGGGGGTAACGGATCAACACTCTCAGATTCAATTATATACTGAGGGACCGGATGATAAGGTTATTACCTTCTTAACTCTGGAAAAATTCCAAGAAACTCAAGAAATACCTATGGATTTATCCTTACCGGAAGATATTCGATTTTTAGGAGGGAAAACCTTAGAGGAGCTTTTATTTGCCGAGCAAAAAGCTACCGAATATGCCTTAACCTTGGCGGGTCGGCAACATTTGAAAATTATCCTTTCTGCCTTAACTCCCTATAGTATTGGGCAATTACTTCTATTTCTGGAATGGGAAACTGCCTATATGGGTGAACTGCTCAACATCAATGCCTTTGATCAGCCAGGGGTAGAGGAAGGCAAAAATGGTACTTATGGTTTAATGGGACGCCCCGGCTATGAAGCTAAAAAATCAGCCATCGAGGCCTATGGCAGCGAACGGTGTATCTTAACGTAAATGCTGAGGTGAATCTTAACGCAGATCTTAACGCTTAACGCTCGATAAACTCTCGTGTGCTTCTTCGAGGTATATGGGGGTTTCTTTATGTCTATTTTTAGAAGGATTTTACCAATTAAAGTCGAATTTATTCCAAAAGAGGTGAAACCATGGAACCTATTTTTGCCTTGGATATTGGAACTCGAATGGTTATGGGATTAGTGATGACTAAAACCCAAGATCAAGGGTATGAAATTCTGGCAAGTGCCTGTATTGAACATCGCCAGCGTGCTATGTATGATGGGCAAGTTCATGATGTTAATGAAGTGGCACGAGCTGTCAGCGCTGTTAAAGAGACTCTGGAGAAAACGTTGGATGTAAGCCTTAAACAAGTTGCTGTTGCCGCAGCCGGCAGGGCCCTGCGTACAGAGATTGCCAGCGCCGAACGACGGGAATTGTTGCCTGTGCGGTGGGAACAAGAAACGATCTTGGCTTTGGAGTTAGAAGCAGTCCATCAAGCTTTGCATCAATTAATATCAACCAGTGAAAATAACTCAGATCAATATCATTGTGTTGGATATAGCACTATTGTCCGCTGGAATGAAGACGAAGAGATTTCCAATCTCATCGGGCAGCGGGGAAAAAAGGCCAAAGTTAAAGTGATCGCTACGTTTTTGCCCAGAACCGTTGTCGATGGTTTAGTATCGGTTCTGGGCCAAGTTGGTTTAGAAATGATGAGCTTAACTTTAGAACCTATTGCGGCAGGGCAGGCAGCAATCCCTCAGAATATGCGGCGCCTAAACCTGGCGCTTGTTGATGTGGGGGCGGGGACAGCAGATATCGCCTTGACTCAGGAAGGATCTTTTTTTGCTTATGGCATGGTGCCGATGGCTGGGGACGAGGTCACTGAAGCCATTTGTGAGCATTATCTCCTTGATTTTAAAGTGGGTGAAAAGATCAAGAGGGAGCTAAGTACTAAGTCTCGATTAAAATTTGCAGATTTTCTCGGTAACAAGGTAACTGTTTCTAAGGAAGAAGTACTAACGGTGATTGAACCTGTCGTCAGTAAACTGACCCAAAATATAGCTAAGGAAATCACAAAACTAAATGAAAAGGTCCCTCAAGGGATTATTCTTATTGGCGGAGGAAGTCTAACGCCGATGCTCCCCAAAATGTTAGCAGAAGTTTTAGGGATTTCTCCAAAACGCGTTGGAATTCAAATTCGCGAACGTTTAGAGGACGTTCAAGGGGAAAAAGGTCTTAAGGGGCCGGAGAGTATAACTCCTATAGGGATTGGTATATCCGCACTTGAAGGAACCGGACTTCAGTATTACACAGTAATTGTTAACAACATACCGATACCAATTTTTGAGGTGCAATTGACAACGGTAGCCGAGGCTCTTCTTGCTGCGGGAATATCTCCTCGTTCCTTTGTCGGGAAACCGGGGTCGGCCCTAACCTTTGAATGGAATCAAGAAGTACGGATAATCAAGGGAACGATGGGGAGGCCGGCCCAATTGACGGTTAACTTACGACCGGGCCGATTTGATCAGACGTTGAACAGCGGAGACCATATTGAGTTTATTCCCGGTCTTCCTGGCAAAGATGCCGAGGTGACCATCGGCGAAATTCTGCCTCCCTATGAAAAGAAATGGATTTTCTGGAATGGCAGGCGAGAAGACTTTTTGCCCCGGGTTTTTTTAAATAATCAGGTGTTAAATATTGACGATAAAGTTCAAGACGGCTATAAGTTAACCTATATTTCAAATGATAATCTGCAAAATTTATTAGAGCAAAAGAAAACTCTGTTTAAAGAGCCAATTTTAGCACCAGTAACCTTAACCATTAAAGTTAATGGGGAAGTGCTGAAAATTGTTTTGGAACGGCAGTTACTGGTTAATGGTTGTCTTATTGAAGAAATCTGCCCGATCCGAGATGGAGATTCTATCGAGGTTCGGCAGGAACAGAAAACGGTTGGCGAATTGAGGATCCAACCAAAGCCGCTGATTTTCACGATGAATGATCAAGAATTTGAATACCCTCCCCAAGTTGTTGAAATCTTATTTCATGGAAAACCCGTCTCAGATAACGAGTTACTCGAAGACGGAATGGATTTAAGAGTCAACGGTTATAAAAAGATGCCGATTCTTTCAGATCTATTGCCTTACGTTAAGTTCCCGGATGAGATGCCGAAAGGGGCTTCACTAAAATTACGTGTCAACGGGCAGGAGGCCGAATTTACGACGGCCCTCCATCCCGGAGATCGCGTATCGGCTAGTTTCGAGTAACGACTGAAAAAGACTGAGCAAAAGAACACTTGACATTCTTTCCAGAGGCCATAAAATGGTGATGGAGGTGTAAATAATGCTCTTTCAATGGTTAGTAGTTCTTATTGCTGTCGCTATCTTAGTAGTTACTGTTTATTCAGATGCTTTAACTGGTAAAAGGAAACATTCAACCTATTTCCAAACAGTTCAAAAACCTTTGGGAAAAAATGAACGAGAGGCTTCTATTCCTGATTCGGACCGGCATAATCGTTTCTTTTCTAAACTGAATACTTTATAAAAAATAATGGCAGATCCGATGGACATTGCATCGGATCTGTCATTATTTTTTGTACTATCAGAAAGTATTACTTTTGGTTGTATACTGCAAGAAGAGTTAATACGTGCGAAGACAGTGTCTTCGAGCGCCATCTAAGTCAATAGTTGGTTGCACTAGGCGTAGTCCGAATTGCAATTTTGGATATAGTTGGATATAATCAAAGGAAGTTTGGCTATAATACTGAAAACTTGAAAAAACAGGCAGATATATTTGAGTGGAGGAAAAATTAATGCATCAGTTTTGGTTTTTTATTGGAAATTTCCCAATACGTGCTTATGGTACGCTTTTTGCGCTAGCCTTTGTTCTGGGAGTAGGAGTCACTTTATACTTTGCCAAAGCTGACAAACGAGAAGAATATATGGAGACCATGCTTGATTTGGCGCCTATATTACTTCTTTGCGGGTTGCTGGGTGCAAGGATTTGGCAGGTGTTTTTTTTCGATTGGTCTTACTATAGCCAATATCCTGGTGAAATTATTGCTATCTGGCATGGAGGACTTTCTATCCAAGGCGGAGTCGTCGGGGCCTTATTAGGAGGAGGACTATATGTCTGGCGTAAAAAACTTCCCTTCTGGGATCTTGCTGATTTAATTGCTCCCGGCTTGATGCTTGCTCAATCAATAGGGAGAGACGCTAATCTAATGAATGGTGATGCTTTTGGGGGTCCAACAGGAGGAAACTTTGGCATCCTCTATCCGGTAGGGACAATTGCCCGGGATACTTTTGGCAACCAACCTCTTTGGCCAGCCGAAGTATGGGAAGGACAAGCAGACGTTATTATCTTTGCAATCCTCGTCATCCTTAAGCTAAAGAAATGGCCCTCAGGGACGATTTTCCTGCTTTATTTAGTTTTCTATAACACCTCAAGGTTTTTCCTCGAAGGGCTAAGAGGTGACAGCCCAAGGTTCTTGTTCCATTGGACAGCGGCACAATGGAGCAGCGCAGTAGCTGTCATTATCGCCTTATGTTTGTTGGCGTGGAGAATCTGGAAAGATCGTCACCATAAGGACTTAAACGATACTCCCCAGGATTCTATTTAAGGAGAGCTGTCATTCTTCTTAATTTCTAATACTTAGGAACATGCTTTACTGGTGTTCGTCTTTTTGAATTGTGCAAAACACGGTTTCATCAGAACTGAGAATAAACTGGATTGCTTCCAAAGTTGCATTTTGTATTTCGCGGCGGGTGGCTAAATTTTCCGGAATGACCAAATGCTCGAGAATTTCCGGGAGTATCGTGATGCCCACACGAACAGAGGTGCCCGAATATGCAAAGAGGTATTTGTGCTGTTTATTCTCCTCGACATTTAGTGCCCCTCGGCCGAAGGTTGCATGATTTAATATTTGAAAGGCGTCTAAAGCACAAGAATGGGTCTGGGCTGTCACCATAAGCTCAGCGCTGGGTGTTGGTTTAATACCTAATTCGCGCATAGCAATTTGGGCAACCCGGTAACCTAAGGCTATTTCCGGACAAGTATGGCCGTGAAAATCGATCACTTGTTCCCAAGGAGTTTTTTCAATACACATAGATTATTCCCCTTTCGATTGCTTTGAGGATATTGTATAACTTAGGGGATCAAATGAAAAGGGTTATGAACGCATTAATCAATATAGTGATATTTTATTGCAGGAATTTTTTAATATAAATAGAAATTAGAGGGAAATCTTTAGGAATTTCCCTCTCTCAAATTTATCGTTGTTTGATGAGTTCTAGTTCAATTGTTCTAAGTGTTAGGGAAAAGTACTCCAATAATTCCGCCTATCCCACCGGATACAAGAGCAATAACGGCCTTTTCACCCATCCTGAGCCATGAAGGCGCATCCGACCACAAAACGGCCGATAGAATAAGAACGACGAGTGAAAAGCCCAAGCCGATGGCAAGTCCGTAGTATAAACCTTTAGTGCCTGCTTGATGTGCAGTAATAAAGGATGCCGCAAAAACACTAAAGCCAAAGATAATATTGAGGAACAAGTCTGATTCTGGAACGGATGTGTAGGAAAGTACGATTCCGGAAACTACTGATAACAATAAGGCTAACACGGTTGCTAAAAGAATTCCTTTTAAAATCATCGTTAACTGAAAGGATTTTGTCATGGTATCCCTCCTTTAATTGTTAACTACCTATGCCTCTTTTTCTAAGAGTATGACAACACCTTCCGATAAAGATAAAAATATATTTACGAGGAACCAGCCGGAGAACATACTTTTAGTTTAGCAGATGGAGTAATTCAAAAACTTTATGGAGATAAGTAGATTATTTTAAAATTGTATTTCAAACTTCATGTTAAAAGTAATCCTTAGTATGGATTTTTGTTTAAAATTTGCTATAATATTAATTATTCTTCAGTGTTTTAATTAGTGTTGTGGAAGGATGGACTAGCTTTGAGATTAAAGGAAAAAACTCATCGGAAATTTGTCGATTTTTTTGAGAAGATTTCTAATATGTATCAAGGACAAGATTTTGAATTAGCATATTCAGATATTCAGAGAGAAACGGGAGCAGCAAGTGTTACCTTAAAACGAGCCATTCAAGCATTGGCAGAGGATGGAGTACTTGACGTTCAGCCAGGGAGAAATTCCAGATACGCTCGGTTTCGTTACCTACTTGCGGCCCAAACAGCTGATGGTATAGAACCTTCATCTAGTGAAAAAGAGGACGATGAAAATTCTATTGTTGACGAACAACAAAATAATGATACCATTAACGAAAATCTTCAGGAGCTTCTTCAGCTAGTTGATCATCTTCGTCGACGGGTACGTAATCAAGAGATGTCCATTGCCTTGTTGCAGGATCGAATGGCGGAAATTGAGGATAAACTGCGAAAACGATAATTTCCAAGCATTTGCTAGAGATTTTTTTAAATTATGGTGATATAATAAAAACATAGCCTGACTTGTGCGTAGAGATTTTCATGGTTTTGATCCTATTAATGACACGGGAACTAAATGCCATGTGACTACAACATGCCCTTTCTTTGTGGAAACAGGGAAGTTGGAAAGCATGGACTAGGTACCCACCTGCGAAAGCGGGGTCAGAAACCTGAAATCTTACGGCAAGTTGGGGAGGGTAGGGAGAATTTCCTACCCTTGTTGTATTATCAGAAGATTTAATTTATGTTATATATACGCGAAACAGGGCGATCTTTTTCTACAGATGCTTTGTCGCCGAATAAGTTTCTTTTATAAGAGGTGTACGAATGACAAGGATAATTTTAACTCGTCATGGCCAAACCTTGTGGAATACTGAAGGACGTGTCCAGGGGCGTCTGGATTCCCCGCTTACCGAAACTGGGCTGCTTCAGGCTCGATCTTTGGCCAATAGACTTAAGGACGAGGGGATTCAATATATATATTCCAGTGACGCTCCCAGGGCGCGCGGAACTGCTGAAGAGATTCGGCGAGAAATCGGATTGGATCAACTGATTGTCAATCCCGCCTTGCGAGAATTTTCCTTTGGCGATTGGGAAGGGCATATTTGGGGAGAATTACGGAAAGCATATCCGGATTTATTTAAAATATGGGATACATCCCCCCATTTAGTCACGACTCCCGGCGGTGAAAATATGGAAATGGTACTATTACGCTCCTGGGATTATGTCCAAAAGATTCTTGCCAACCATCCAGGAGAGACTATTTGTGTGGTAACCCATGGTCTAACCCTGAAACTATTAGTAACTAGAGCTTTAGGTTTTGAGATTCATGATTGGGCCAAAACACCTTGGCAGAATAATACAGCCCTCAATATTTTTGAAGTTGACAGTAATGGATGGAAACCGGAGTTGGTTGGAGATTGTCAGCACTTAGAAAAAATTGACCAAAGATCTTAGATCCTGGATTCATCTAAAAACCACCCAAGGCAAAATGCTTTGGGTGGTTTTTAGATGAATCCGGGATCTTTGTTTAAGGTGAGCTTTTCTTCCAATCCTCTTGAAACATTTGGTCTAATTTTGAGGTTGCAGTAGGAGAGGGGACTGTAATAGAAAACTCGTGATCTGCAACAAAGTTATAACGTGTCCATTCGGAGCCGCTTGTCAGAAAGGAGTTCTGGTCAAAAATTGCCAGATGAAGTCCGAGAGGTGACTGCTTAGGAAAATAACGTATGGATATGCCGCCGGCTTTTAATTTTTCCAGAGTTACCGGTGTTTTGCCGGCAACAGTGGAGTCTAAGATAAGGCGGATATCTCGGCCTTTTCCTGCAGCATCAAGTAAGGCTTGAACGATATCTGGTTCAGTGATTTCTGTGTTTTCTATCCAGATGGATTTTGTACTGCTGGATATATACTCTAGTAGTTGTTGCTTGACGTTAGCGTTGACAGCCAATGTAATGTTATCGTTGTTAAGAGTCGTTGTTTTTGGTACATCTAAAGGGAAGGTTGTGGTGAATTCCCAATCCTTGGAAAAGAGAGCTGCGATTTTCAAGGCATAACTTCCAGAAAGCTCCACGGCCAAATCATGTGCTTTGAATCCTTCACTTGTCCAGGATGGTCCGTATACTAAAGCTTTGTTTTGGTCAACAATTAACCACTTAGTATGGTCACTTTGTCCTTTCTGAGCAGGATAATACTGAATCGATACATTTTGATTTTTTAACTGGTCGAGAGTAGCCCAATTTTGTTTTTGCCATTGATCTAAGAGGATATGAACTTCGATACCTGAACGGGATTTAGACAGCAAAAGATTGATGAGTTGAGGGTCGTCAAACTCAGCTTGTTCTACGTAAATTGAGGATTGTGCTGATTGAATCAGAGTAATGGTACGTTGATAGATGGCCTCTTGATCAATCAAAAGTGTTTCGGCAGAAAGATTGGAAACGGGTGCCTTCTTGGCAAAAATTTTAGGAACCTTCATGGAACATCCGCTTAACAACAGAAGGCAGAATAAAAGAATAACTATTGTAACTAAGGGGTTATGTCGCTTAGGCATAATATTTACTTCTCCCAAGGTCAAAATTTGTCTACATTATAACATATGTGTCCAAAAGGTTGAAAGATTGGAAAGGCATAACCTCAAGAAGTTTTTCATAAGAATTGGGCAGGGTGAGTTTAAAGCTTTGAAAGGGCATGGGGTTATGAGGGTGATGAAAACTCGTTGGACTATTATCGTGATGACGATTTTTAGCGTTTTGGTAATTCTAGGGTGTGTGAATAGTAAGGCTGAAGCTGTTTTGCCTGCTCAAGGATCAGGTTTAAGCTTCTCTGCAGCCTCAGCTTTTGATCATGTCAAATATCTTACGGATAAGATTGGTCCTCGCCCGGCCGGGAGCAAAGGTGAGATAAAGGCAGCTCAGTATATTGCTTACGTTTTAAGTCAAAATGGCTGGAAAGTTCGTGAACAGCCATTTAGTAAAGTAATCCTTCGCAATCCATCCCTCAACGACCCTCAAAAACGTGTTGAATTGATAAATAGTCAAAATATCATCGCTGAGCTGCCTGGGACACTTCCAGATACGGTTGTTCTCGGAGCTCATTATGATACGGCAGCAATGAATGTACCCGGAGCTGTAGATAATGGTTCAGGGGTAGGAGTATTGCTTGAACTTGCACGAGTCTTAAGCAAGGAACCTCATCAAAAAACCTATCAACTGGTTTTTTTTGGTGCGGAAGAAAACGGGCTTGTTGGTTCAAATTATTATATCTCACAAGCTGATCTATCAGCTGTACAATGGATGATCAATGTTGATATGGTCGGAACTCCTCTGGAGATTGATGTAGCAGGCAATAAATCTGCCCCGCCGGAGCTGCTTAAACAAGTTTCTGCCTTGGCTAAAGAGAGCCATATTTCCTTTCATCTCAGCCGGGATTTTACCGTTATGACCCGGGATAATTCGCAGGGTGGTTCAAGTGATTTCAGCTCTTTTTTAGATCAGGGTATTCCTGCCTTGGGCTTGGGGATCTACGGAAGGCCGGAAGGATATTTCCATAGACCAGAAGATCGGCTGGATCATGTTTCCTTGGAAACCATGCAAACCGTTGGCAACTTTGTTTATTTGTTAGTGAATAACGTGAAACTAGATAAACTTGGACCTCAGATCTGGGATGAGCTGTATCTTTCGTTTCAGATTGGCGGTAATGTTTTTGTACTGCCTAGTTTTGCGTTGAGAGGATTTATTATTCTCGTTTTGCTTTTAACAGTTATTATCTATTTTAATTACCTGAAAAAACGCAAGGACAAAATACCCTGGAAGAATGTTTTTATAAGTATTGGCATTATTATGCTTATAAGTATGATCATCGCGGGAGCTGGTGGAATCGGAGAAATCCTTTGGCAGAGCTTAAAACATACCCAAAAGGTATATTACGCTCATCCGGAAATATACCTTATTGCCCGTGTGGGGATTTCTGTCAGCCTGATAGTGTTTCTTGCCAGTTGGCTAAAAAAGCTGCCAATGACCCGAGATGCAAACCTCTATTGGCTGACAGCTGGATTCCCGCTCTTGATTTTGAGTCTAAGCTTAGCTCTTATACGTATTGATCTCGCCTTTCCTTTTGTTTTCTGGCTCTTTTGTCTAGACATTCAGTACTTTTTTTCCAATATCTTGTTCGTACTAATAGGTCCCTATTTCCTATATTCAATCCATTATGAGCTTCTGAATTCTGATCAGTGGTTGAGTTTTAATGAAGCCATCAGTAAATACCCTGTCATTTTTCTTGTAACGTATGCCTTACTTTTAGTTCCCTTTTTGCTTGCCTGTTGTCATGTTGCCCTGAAGAGCTCCCCTCTTGCTCGGAAAATTTTGGCCTATGTAAAAATGCCGGCCTTAATCGGAATTAGTCTGCTGGTGCTTTGTTTAGGTTTGGTCCCCTCCTTCAACGAGAAGTACCCGCAGCAAGTTACGGTTCAAGAAGAATGGCTCGGGAGGCAGGAGGGAAAAATTCATATATATTCTGATGAACGTTTACCGAGTCAATTAGTGAAGGATCTAGGCGTCAAAGAAGGAAAAAGCGTCGAGGTACCTCTGCTCAATGAGAAAGCTCCTTTAAGTGTGGCGGCGACAGTTGAGGAAAAAAATCTCAACCCTGAAAGAATTTTGAATTTAACCATAAAATTGAATTATCTTCAAGAGCCTTATTTAGTACAACTAGAATTGGAAAGTGATCATCCTTTCGAAGTTAAAACGGATGAATTTCTTCCCATGTCTAAATTGCCTAAACAAATACAATTGGTAGGATTTCATCAGCCAACGGGAAAGTATTCTCTGCTCTTACAAAGAACCCCGCCACAGAGGAACAGCATTCATTTAAGTGTAGAAACTCAGGGATTGCTAACATGTTCAATCCAAGGAATCTTTCCCTGTGCGGAGCCCCAGCTGCAAATAAATGATGAACGATTATCGGTGGATTATTTGCGTTTATTTAAAGAAAACTATTCTTTTTAAGGAAATTTCTCTCGGGATAAGATCATTTATCGGTGGAAAACTAAGTTTAATTCGAGGAGAGGGTGAAAAATAAATGTATAAAATGATCGCTGTAGAAGATGGACTCACCAATGTAGTGCAAGCATTACATGCTTCAGGCTTTAAAACCGCTCCTTTAGAAGGAAAGGCATTGTATAATATACAGGCAGTTGTTGTTAAGGGTGATGGAACTAATAATTTATCACCGGATTGGCCAGTGAAATTGCCGGTTATTAATGCCTCTGGCCGGAGCGCTGAAGAAGTCGTCGAGGTTCTGAGGGATCGTTTTTCCTAACAGAGTAAACACGCTCAGCTAAAGCTGAACAACCGTTTATTAAAAAGCCATCCGAACAAGGATGGCTTTTTAACATGAAATGGAGCGGTATTGTATGAAACTTTGAAAGAAAGAGAAATGGAAGCTTTCCTTTCTTTTGATTTCACGGTATATTTTAAAGATATGAATCTTTACGTTTTTGAAAGCGAGGATCTTTTATGTCTATACCAAGAGTGTTTCTTATAAAAAATCGCAAAAGAAGGCTTGAACAAGGGCATCCGTGGATCTATCCCGGAGAAATTGGCAGAATCGAAGGGAATCCCTCGGGAGGGGATATTGTACATATTTTAAACCACGACGGACATTTCTTGGCCCAAGGATTTTTTAACCCCGTGTCACAGCTAACTCTGCGAGTGATATCCTATTCGGAAAAACCCATTGATGAAGACTTTTTTTTAGATAAAATTCAAAATGCCTGGAAGCGTCGGCAATGGTTATTATCTAATATAACCTCCTGCCGGATCGTCCATGGTGAAGCGGATTTCTTGCCTGGTCTAATTATTGATAAATATGAAGATGTTCTTGTAGTTCAAATTCTTGCCCTTGGTATGGAAGTCCGGCGACAATGGATTTTTCAGGCCTTAAAGAGAATTTTCAATCCGCGAGGGATTTATGAACGAAGCGATGTTTCTGTTCGGCGTTTGGAAGGCCTGGAAGAGAGAGTTGGCTTCGTGGATACCCCTTTTGATACCCAAATAATCCTCCAGGAAAATGGGCTAAAGATCATGGTTGATGTAGCTGAAGGACAGAAAACAGGGTATTTCTTTGACCAACGTGAAAATCGTGCTTCCCTGAAGCCTATTATGACTGGATGGGGTGCTAGTCATGGGATTTACCAGGATCCTGATGGATGCCCTCGAGATAAAAAGGGAAAAGAAATTAAAAATCCGTTTTGGGATGGTGCTGAGGTCTTAGATTGCTTTTCCCATACAGGATCATTTATGTTGCATGCCTGTCTGTATGGGGCTAAAAAGGTTACTTGTGTTGATATCTCGGAGAAAGCTATTGAGATGGCCAACAGAAATGCTTTGCTTAATGGATTTCTTCATCGTACTCAATTTGTTGCCGAAAATGCATTTGATTTTTTAAGAAAACAAGTGAACGATAAGAAAACTTGGGATGTCGTCATCTTAGATCCTCCGGCCTTTGCTAAAAGTCGTCAAGCTCTGGAAGGAGCGCTGCGGGGCTATAAGGAGATAAATCTTCAAGGGATGAAGTTAGTTCGAGATGGCGGAGTTTTAATAACAGCATCCTGTTCATACCACTTGAGTGCTGCGCGCTTTCAAAAAATGTTGCAGGAAGCTGCAGCAGATGCCCATAAAATCTTGCGCTTAGTAGAATTTCGCCGTGCCGGTAAAGATCATCCGGTTCTTTTAGGAAGTGAAGAAACCGACTATCTGAAGTTCGCAATTTACGAAGTCTTCACTCGTTAATATTTCTTAAAATCACTTTGCAAAGTGAAAATAATGTCTTATAATAGGAAATATATGGAGGGGGGGCATTGATGGAGAATTTCAGAACGTTTGAGAATATCTGCAACTTGCTGCGTAATCACTCCTATAAAGTAACTCCTCAACGACAGACGATTCTCCACATGTTTGTGGAACATGTGGATCGTCATTTAAGCGCCGAAGAAGTATATATGCTCGTTAAAAACGAAAATCCGGAGATAGGTCTTGCCACTGTTTATCGGACACTAGATATATTGGCGGAAATTGGAGTTCTTATTAAGAACGATTTTGGAGACGGCCGAACTCGTTATGAATTTAGTCGTAAGGATGAACATCATCATCACCATCATCTTATCTGCTTACGCTGTGGAAATGTTTCGGAATTTGATGATGATTTATTAGAGTCTTTAGAAGCCGTTATTATGAAACGTAATCATTTTAAAGTTTCCGACCACGATTTGAAATTTTATGGCTATTGTTCTAAATGCGAAGGGGCGCAATGATGCGTCGCCTTTGCGTTTAAAATCGAAATTATAAGTCCAATCTTCTTCCTTGATGGAACATCAAAGATAGAACCTCTGTTTACAAAAACTCGGCAATTAGCCGAGTTTTCTTATTGTCAGAACGAAGTTTCTAAGACACTGTTAATCATTTTTTGTTGATCTATCCAATCGTAGGAATCCCAATTCGACAAGTGGGATTGGTTCTATACCGAGTTCACTGTTGATTTATAGGAATAAATACTTATTGTGACATAAATTAAGGAGTAATTATAATAATCTGACGAGAGTAAAGGAAAAACATATCTAGTTTAATGAATAATCGCATATATCCAAGGCTTTTGGCGTTCGATTCTCGGGTGTGGTAGAAGGATTAAAAGAAAAAAAGGAGAATGAAATAATTGAAAAATAAGTAAAAAGGGGCTGAGACAATGGGTGTACCTTTGGTCTCAAACGTCAAACAAAAAAGGCCATCTCTCAGGAAAACATATATATGGAATTCTTTGCAAGCAAAATGGCACTTTTGGCTGGGGAAAACGGATGTGGCTACCCAGGAATGGGTAGATTTATTGAAACAATGCAAAGGTAAGTTTCGACTCAGCGAAGTCGAACACTTAATTGAAGTTCAGGCATTCCAAGAAGCAAGGGATTATTTGGAATCCTTGCAGCAAAATAACAACGATGAGTCTGGAATGATATGCGGTCTCTTGGCACAATGTTATCTTGGACAAGGTCTCATTCTCCAAGCGAAAAATTCTATTGAGGAAGCGCTTAAATTAAAACCGCAAAACTCAAAGTTCTGGGAGATCCTTGCAGATTGTCATTTGGAACAAGGAAATTGGCAGGAGGGAGTTAAGGCTCTTGATAATTCCTGTCGGGCAGAACCTAAAAATGCAGAAACCTATTATCGTCTGGGGATTATTTATGCTTATCATGAAGAATATCAAGAAGCCTTGCGCTGTTTTCAAGGGTGTTGTCAATTGGTACCGCGTGAATCCCGATACTGGGAAGAAAAGGGAGAAATGCACTTGAAATTGGAGCAATTGGCAGATGCCTGCTTTAGTTTTGATCGGGCCCTTCGCTATGGCGGAACGCCCGATTTAGCGGCAAGATTAGCCTATTGTTATATTCAAACCGGTCAGATAAAAAAAGGAATACAATATTACAAATTCACCCTTAAGTACGAACCGGATCATTATGATTCTTTAAGTAATCTCGCTGCAGTCTATCAAAATCAGGGGCGAACTCAGGAAGCATTAAACCTCCTGGATCGGGCTATAAAAATTTATCCCCAAGATCCAATTTTACTCAACAATCTGGCCTTTACCCTTGTTCAGCAAGGAAGATCAAGAAGGGCGGCAGACTACTATCAAAAGGCCTTGCAGTTAAGCCCCGATCACCCGTTGATTCTTTATAACCTTAGTGTATGTCTTACTCGTAAAGGTAATTGGCAGGAGTGTATAGAATCTCTAAATAAACTTATTGAAATAGACCCCGATCATTCGGCGGGATGGGCTTTACTGGGAAATGTATACGATCAAATGAATCAGTACGATACGGCCATTGATTGCTATAATAAAGCACTAAAATTAGCCTAAGAAGAAGGGAAACCCCTTCTTCTTTTGTCTAAGTTTCATTTTTCTTTTGTAACTAAAAATGTTAATATAGATATTATTATCTCAAATAAGGAGTTAACTATGTTTCAGGTATGTGTTCAGGCGCATTTTGATGCCGCCCATTTTATCCGCAATTACAACGGCAAGTGTTCCAATTTGCATGGGCATCGTTGGAATGTTGTCGTTTGCATCGAAGGCAGTCAATTAGACAATTTAGGAATGTTGGTAGATTTTAGTGACGTAAAACAGGCGATTAGAAAGACTCTTGATTTGTTAGATCACAGCCTGCTTAATGATTTGCCGGCGTTTGGGCCCGAGGGAGTCAATCCTACGGCAGAGCTGATAGCCCAATTTCTATTCTGTGAATTTAAGAAGAATTTAGTACTAGGTGAAAATCACTTAGTATGGGTGAAAGTTTTCGAAGCTCCAGATGCCTGGGCAATTTATAAGGAGGACTGACCTTTGGCCGGTATCGTTTTACTATCGGGCGGTTTAGATTCAACAGTGGCTATGGCCCTATTTCTCGAGAAAGCAACCCTGGATTTAGCCATAACGTTTGATTATGGTCAACGGGCAAAGGAGAAGGAAATATCTGCATCTCGTGAGATTGCCGACCATTATCATATCCACCATGAAATTATTGCTTTGCCTTTTCTTCAAGAGCAGACTCGAACTGCCTTGGTTAATCGTACAACAGATCTGCCCCAACTTGAGTTTGATCAACTTGATAATATTGAAAAAGAGGCTCTTAAAAGTGCTCATCAGGTTTGGGTACCTAATCGAAATGGTTTGTTTATGAATATTGCCGCTGTATTTGCTGAAAATATGGGTGAAGAGGTAACCCTGATTACGGGTTTCAATCGCGAAGAGGCGGCAACATTTCCGGATAATTCTTTAGGATTCATGAACGCAATGAATGATTGCTTTAAATACTCAACCCAAAATACGGTGACGGTTGCAAGCCCTACTGCAGCGTTATCAAAATCAGAAATTGTCCGAGAAGGCTTAAGACTCAATATTCCATTTGAAAAGCTATGGAGCTGTTATGAAAATGGACAACGGCTTTGTGGACATTGCGAAAGTTGTTTGAGAATGAAACGAGCTTTAATCGCAAATGAGGCTCAGGCTTTGGTAAATAAACTGTTTGACACTCCTTAATAGGATCAAAATATATTTTTAAATTTTAAAAAGAATTAAAGGCCGCGAAAAGAGGGAATAGTCTTGAACTATCATATTCATCATAATCCTCTCAACTATGATGGGAGTCAGCTTCAATCCCTGTTTACCTACAAAAACTTTGGTTTAATGGGGGATAGTCTGTGTGTATTTCGAGGTGCATGCCGCGTTGAACAAAATGAGATGGTGGACATGGAAGATGTAGCAGCACAAGATTGGATATATAGTGAGGACATGCTGCATTTTATTGTTGAACATTTTGAAATGGATTTAGAAAAAACGATTATTCGGCAGCGCTTACTAATAGCAACTATTAAAGAAGAATTGGGAAAAATAGGGGTGACTACTCTGAGGCGAACTGGAGATGACCTTTATAATGGAGACCGAAAGCTTTCAGTAAGTATTGCAACCCTTTCGCCTGTTTCCACGCTTATCCACTGCGGCTTAAACGTTTCCAACCATAATACTCCTATTCCGACGATTGGCTTAAATGATCTTCAAGTCCAAAATGTTTTTGAATTCGGTGAAAACGTCGCCAAACGATATTGTGCTGAGGTCTTGTCCATGCGCCATGCCCGCTGTAAAGTTCGAGGGGTTATGTGATGATTAAGATACCGGTAACTGAAATTTTTTCATCGATTCAAGGAGAAGGACCGTACGTCGGAACACGTCAAATTTTCTTAAGGTTTCCTCGCTGCAATTTAAAATGTCCATATTGTGATACAGAGACTATCGTACCGAAACATTTTCGCATGGAACCTACCCCAGGTTCGCGAAGTTTTCGTGAGTTCAAAAATCCTATTGATATTTTCGAACTAGTAGAGTTGCTTCAGTCTTACGATTTTTCTCTCCATCATTCCCTAAGCATCACTGGCGGAGAACCTCTTCTTTGGGCTGATGAACTTTCGTCGTTTCTACCCATAATCAAGAAGAAGAATCTTCCGATTTATCTGGAAACCAACGGAACACTACCGTCCCAACTTCTCAAAATATTGTCACTTGTTGATATTATCAGTATGGATATAAAGTTACCTTTTGGAGAAGAGGTCTTTTGGGATGTTCACGAAGATTTCCTGCGTAAAAGTCTCGCCAAAGAAGTATTTATTAAAATTGTTGTGACTGAGAAAAGCAAATTAGAGGATCTTCAAAAGGCACGGGATTTAATTGCGGGCGTCAAACCGTCATTGCTGACTATTTTACAGCCCGTCACCAAAGTCAACGGTTGCGAGAGTCCTAAACCCGGCCAGCTTTTAGATTGGCAGGGATTCTTTTTAGAAAAGCTTATGAATGTCCGAGTTATTCCTCAAACCCATGTCTTTATGGGGCAGTTATAGAAATAGTGAGGGATCATCGTGTAAAGGAGTTATGATTATGGGGATGGATTTAGAAAAAATTGAGCAGGCTGTATATATGATTTTAGAAGCAATAGGGGAGGATCCTAAAAGAGAAGGACTTCAAGACACACCAAAGCGTGTTGCCAGGATGTACGCCGAGGTATTTGCAGGTCTGCATGAAGACCCCAGCAGACATTTGAAAGTACAGTTTTCAGAAGAACATGAAGAAATGGTGATTGTTAAGGATATCCCAGTCTATTCCATGTGTGAACATCATCTTGTCCCTTTTTATGGGAAGGCTCATGTTGCTTATATTCCCAGGAAAGGGAAAATCACCGGTTTGTCGAAATTCGCTCGGGTCGTAGAGGGCTTTGCCCGCAGACCTCAACTTCAGGAACGCTTGACATCTCAGGTTGCTGATGCAATTATGGCCGAACTCTCACCTTTAGGGGTGCTTGTTGTTATTGAAGCAGAGCATATGTGTATGACCATGCGGGGGGTAAAAAAGGCAGGTTCGAGAACGCTTACTTCTGCTGTCCGGGGAATTTTTAAAACGAATCCTATAACGAGATCAGAGGCTTTTTCCTTAATTCAGGGTCATAAAAGCTAAGAAAGAGGTATCCTATGGATGAGAGACCTACTTCTCCTATACCGGAGCGGCCGGGAAAACTCGAACTTATTGCGACACAGAAGGTTAGCCCTAATCGAGAACTTTATAAAGTGGTTGATTTCCTCAATAAAAACTTGAAAGATTATCGACTGATGTTTGGGTTAACAAAAAAAGAGGATAAAATGGTCGTGTCGATTTATGAAGTAGAGTAATAGGAGGAACGATATGCATATTTTGTTGACTAATGATGACGGCTATTTCGCTCCAGGAATTCAAACGCTGTACGAGGTTCTTGCCAATCATAATGGATATGATGTCAGCATTGTAGCACCTGATGGTCAGCGCTCAGCAACGGGTCACTCCATTACGTTATTTAATCCTTTATTTGTGGCCGAACATCTACTGAAAGAATCCTTTAAAGGATTTGCTATAAGCGGAACTCCTTCCGATTGTGTAAAACTTGCGATTCAAGGTGAACTTATTCCTAAACCTGATCTTCTGATTTCGGGGATTAATCAAGGTCCTAATTTGGGGACGGATATTTTTTATTCCGGAACGGTTTCCGCAGCTATGGAAGGAGTTTTACTGGGCGTTCCCTCTATCGCTGTGTCTTTAGCCAGCTTTGAATATCAGGATTTTGAACCCGCGGCAGCCTATATCGCTGAGAATTTGAATCTTTTTCTCAAGTTGAATCATAAGGGATTGATTAATTTAAATCTTCCCGGAAAACCTCGCCATGAGTGGCAGGGGCTGAGAGTAACAAGATTAGGTAAAGCAGTTTATGAAAATATTTTTGAACAACGAACCGATCCCAGAGGAAGGCTTTATTATTGGCAAAGTGGTACTATGACTCCAGATAATGAAAACGATACGGATTTACGGGCAATTGAGGAGGATTTCATTTCCATTACTCCGGTCCATAGTGATTTGACGGATTATGCGAGTTTGCCGCTTTGGACTGAAGTATTGGCTAAGCAATAAAGGAGTACAGAAATTTCTGTACTCCTTTATTGCGGAATACGGTTTAGACGGGGGTGTTCAGAGATTCTTTTGCTCGTCGGATCATTGTCTTTACCATACTTCCGCCGATTCTGCCGCCAACATGCCCACATTCTCGGGAGGTCATGTTTTCCCAGCCTTGGGTTTGGATCTTAGAACTAAGACCTAATTCCTCCGCGACTTCCCATTTGAATTGTTCTAAAACCGGCTGCGGTAAAATACCGGCGTTTCTATTACGACGACTCATATATAAATCTCCTCCCTCTTATCTTTATCCGTACAATGATAGTATTTACATTTTTTCAAGCTTTATAGTGATAAAAAATTGGATATCTTATTTCTTTTTGTTAAGGAAGGAAGTTTCATGATATTTGGATCGTTTATAGTTTACGTTATTATTTTTGCTTTGCTTCTATCATTTCCAAGTTTCAGAAATAAAGAACGTTCAAGCTCTGTAATTAAACTATTAGTTGTCCCTATTTTTTTAGGCGCATTGTTAGTGATATTAAAAGTAATAAAAGTGTACTTTATATATAAGTTTCTGATTATTCTTTTTGTCGGTATTTTACTTTTGTTATCCTATTGGCAATGGGGAGAACAATTTAGACGTTGGTGGAGATGATTTTTTAAGGCTATAAAAATTTCCCGAGCCAAGGCAGTCGTCTTAAATCAGAGAAGGTTATGCCACCATTGAGAACCAGAACTATACCGTAAAGCAAAACTCCGCAGGAAAATTCCAAACTATAGCCTACTAAATTTCCACCTAGGATGGGGTCTAAGAGGCTAAAAGCAAGAATCATGGCGATTCCTCCGCTAAAGGGTTGGAGGAGAAAACGCTGAAGGTCAATAGGCATGCCGCTGCTTCGTGAGATAGCTAGAAGGTTCAAACCAGCCATAATAATAAAACCAATGACATAAGCCCAAGCGGTTCCCCGCAGACCCCACTGAGGAAGGCCGGTAAGGTAGATCAAAATGGGAATTCGCAGCATGGCTGCAATAATTGAATGAAGAACCGGAAGTTGAACTTTTCCGAGTCCTTGCAGAATCCCTGTCGTTGTTTGTTGAATGTATGAAAAAATGCCGCCTAATGCTAAGATTCGCAAAATTGGCGAGATTTCAGGACTTTTAAAAAATGCAGTAAGTGGGCGGGAAAAATAAAAGAGAGTGATCAGACAGGGAATACCAATCAAGATTGTTAAACGAATTGCTTCAACGCTTCGAGCACGGACAATATGGAACTGGTGCTGAGCTGCTGCTTCAGAAATAGATGGAACTAGTGACGTTGCTAAGGCAAAGGTAAAGACGCTGGGAAAGGTAAGCAAGGTAAAGGCAGATCCCCCTAATTGTCCGAACAAAGTCGTTGCTTCCCGAGCGCTGTAACCGGCAGCGTGCAAACGTTGAGGGATGAGCATCGCATCTAAAGCGGACAGTCCGGTAGAAAATAATCTTCCGACGGTGACCGGAGAAGCGAGATGCCATAATTGCCTTAAAATATTGCCCGTAGAAGGGTGGGAGGCCGAGCCTTTTTCTAAGGGTATTCGAGACCTATGGTAATGGATGATAATTACAAAAAGACCGACAGCTTCTCCGGCCAGCATTCCGAAGGCTAATCCCGCCGCGGCCCATTCAACACCGGCTTTGAGAAGGTAAATGGCTGTTGTATAGCCTACACCAACGCGGACAATTTGTTCACAAATTTGGCTTACTGCTGTAGGAACCATGTTTTGTAAGCCTTGAAAATAACCTCTAAAGACTGAGGAGATAGAAACTATGAAGATAGCGGGTGTACAAATCTGAAAAATCGTCAGGACTCTAGGGTCAGGAAAAAGCCTGTGCGCGATGTAGGGTGTCAGGAAATAGAGGCCTGATGAAACTAATGCCCCCGAAACTGTAAGAAGCCAAAAGGCAAGGCGAAAGATAGAACGAGCTTGATGAGCTCTTCCTAAGGAAACCTCTTCGGCGACCATTTTGGCAACGGCAAGGGGAATTCCGGCTGTCGTAAAAACCAGAGCCAGCATATATAGGGGAAAGACCATATTAAAGAGTCCGTAGGCTTCTCCACCTATATGGGCCATGATTAAATATTGGTAAGTAAAGCCTAATACGCGGTTCAATAAATTAGCGCCTAAGAGAATCGTCGCTCCGTAGACAAAGGTCCTTCTTGGCATTTTTATCCTCCACAACTATGGCAATATTGTTACTTCTAACCATATGCGCAGGGAAATAAGGAAATGCTTAAGAAATTTTTTACCGAACTGTGAAAATCAAAAGGATTTTACTGTTGTATAGAGAAAAGTTTTCCATGGAGGAATATGGTTCTTAAAATGGGGCATTCTACCTCAAGGGAGGAATCATAATGTGGCAACTGCTTAAGAACGCAAAGATATATAGTCCGAAATATATTGAAGAAACAGATGTTCTCATTGTTGGTTCGAGTATTGCAGTTATCGGGAGGAATCTGCATTTACCTGACTTTGTCAAGGGAGAAGAGATTGATCTTAATGGCTTGATCCTAACTCCTGGTTTTATAGATGCTCATGTACATATCTGCGGCGGCGGCGGGGAAGCTGGCCCGGCTTCCAGAACCCCAGAAATTCAACTGTCACAGCTCACTCTAAGCGGAACAACCACCGTTGTCGGCTGCTTAGGGACAGATTCGGTTTCTCGCTCAATTCCAGAGCTTCTCACGAAGGCCTATGCTCTTGAAGATGAGGGAATTAGCACCTTTATCTACAGCGGTGCCTATCAAGTACCAGTAAGAACACTTCTGCCAACGCTTCAGCAAGACTTGGCCCTGATTGAAAAAGTAATCGGTGCAGGAGAAATCGCAATTTCAGATCACCGTTCTGCTCAACCTCAAATTGCCGAGCTTGAACGTTTAGCTTCAGAAGCCCGAGTCGGTGGAATGCTCGGAGGAAAAGCCGGCGTCGTTCATCTCCATCTTGGGGAGGGGAAGCGTGGACTCGATTATATATGGAAGATTCTTGAACAAACCGAGATTCCTATTACTCAATTTATGCCAACTCATATTAATCGTACTCATTCCTTGATAGAACAGGGAATTCAGTTCTTGCAGGCAGGAGGACACATTGATTTAACAGCAGGGTGTGATGATTTTCCCGCTGAACTTCAGGTGCCGGCTGTCCTTTCAATGTTAGAACAACGCGATCTTCTCAATGAACGAATTACTGTAACTTCGGACGGAAATGGAAGCATGCCAGAATATAACGAAGAGGGTGTTTTAGTTGGCATGGGTGTTGGCTCTGTCGAAGTTTTATGGCGTGATGTTCGAGAAGCCGTACATCACCATGGAGTAGCCTTAGAAAAGGCTTTAAGTACCATAACATCTAACGTGGCCGGAGTCCTGTCTCTCAAAAATAAAGGCATGATACGAGTAGGTTATGATGCTGACCTGGTAGTCCTCGATGAGTCTTTACAAGTTCGAGATGTCTGGGCCAAAGGAAACTACATGGTAAGGAATAAAAAACCCATCTTAAAAGGAACTTACGAAAAGAAATAATTTTATAATGAGAATACTTGACCTGCTCGGCTCAATAAACTAATCAAAACTATTATCTTCAGACTTTAATCAAAGCTCCCAATTACTGTTGCAAGTAAAAGGCTAAGACCTTTTCTTAATAACATACTAGGAGGGATCGTCTTGAAGAACTATGACACGAAAAATCTTCGCAATATCTGTCTGGTCGGCCATGGTGGAGTAGGAAAGACTTCTCTGTCGGAAGCTTTTCTCTTCAACTCGGGTGTGATCAACCGAATCGGCAAAATCACTGAAGGAAACACAGTCTCGGATTTTTTGCCAGAAGAAATTAAACACAAAGTGTCGATTAGTACGAGTCTTATTCCTATTGAATGGCAAGGAGTTAAGGTCAATGTTCTCGATACTCCAGGATATTCGGATTTCTTTGGGGAAGTCATAAGTGCTCTGAGAGTTGCAGAGTGCGGGGTTATTGTTCTCAATGGTGTATCAGGTCTGGAAGTACAGGCTGAAATTACTATGGAACTTATGGAAGAAAAGAAGCTGCCGAAAGTTATATTTATTAACAAACTGGATCGTGAGAATGCCAATTTTAATAAGATTATTGAACAACTGAAAGACGTATATCCAGATGCCCGCTTTGCTCCTTTACAAATTCCGGTTGGACTGGAAGCGGATTTTCATGGAGTAATCGATATTATCGAAAATAAGATGTACAATTTTGAGACAAACGGAAGCGGCAAGTATGTGGTGCAGGAAGTTCCTGAAGACTATCAAGATGAATTAAACCTGCTACAAGAACAGCTGACAGAAGCGGTTGCCGAAGCTGATGATGAAATCCTGATGAAATATCTCGATGGAGAATCGTTAACGTGTCAGGATTTGCAAACGGCTTTACGTTTAGCATTGAAGCAAAATCTCGTGATCCCTGTACTTTGCGGCTCAGCGTTTAAAAATATCGGCGTAAAAAATCTTCTCAATTTCTTTGTCGATTTAGTTCCTTCACCCGAGGTTTTACCACAAAAAGCTGCTTTAGTTTTTAAAACCCTTGCTGATCCTTATGTTGGAAAGATGTCTTTTTTTCGAGTATATGGAGGTACTTTTTCCTCAGAATCCATAGTCTATAATGTTAATCGAGATGTTGAAGTAAAAATTGGTCAACCCTTATATTTGAGAGGCAAAACCCAGGAACCCATTGCATCTGTTCCAGCGGGAGATATAGCAGTTGCCGCCAAATTGCAAAGTGTAAAAACAGGGGATACCTTATGCACTAAAGAACATCCGCTCCAATTAGAAGATATAGATTTTCCGATTCCAACCTTATCGATGGCCATTGAGCCAAAGAGCAAGGGCGACGAAGATAAACTAGGCAATTCTTTAGCAAGATTAGCCGAAGAAGACCCTACCATCAAACTTAGCAAAAACATAGAAACAAAAGAGTTATTGTTAATTGGTTTAGGTGAAATGCACCTTGATATTCTTCAGGAAAAATTAGCTCGCAAGTTTGGAGTTGCTGTGGCTATCAAAGTCCCGCGAGTTCCATATCGTGAAACGATTCGTAAAGCTGTGAAAGTTGAAGGAAAGCATAAAAAACAAACTGGCGGGCATGGACAATATGGTCACGTCTGGATTAATCTGGAACCCTTAGATGGTAAAGATTTTGAATTTTCGGAGGAAATATTCGGAGGGTCGGTCCCTAAACAGTATATTCCAGCAGTGGAAAAAGGAATTCGGGAAGCCATGACCGAAGGGGCTATGGTTGGATATCCTGTGACCGATATCAAGGTCACTCTCTGTGATGGTTCTTATCACTCCGTTGATTCGTCGGAAATGGCCTTTAAACTGGCTGCCATAATTGCCTTTCGCAAGGGAGTGGAATTGGCAAAACCAACGTTGCTTGAGCCGGTGGTGGAAGTTGAAGTTAAAGTACCTGAAATCTTCATGGGTGATGTCATCGGAGATCTTAATACGAAACGGGGAAAAGTATTAGGGATGGAGGCCTGCGGAAAATATCAAGTCATTAAGGCACACGTGCCTCAGGCTGAAATGATGCGTTATGCCATTGATTTAAGGGCTCTTACTCAAGGAAGAGGGTCATTTACTCTTAAATTTCTACAGTATGAAGAGGTTCCGGATAGAATTAGCGAAACCATCATAAATCAGCTTAAGGTGGCCAATAACCATTAGTACTTCTAAAAAATAGAACGGGAAAGAAGGACTGATACCTCTCTGAATATCAGTCCTTCTCAAGGTGCTTAAAGGAAATACCTTAATTCCCCTCAGTACGTTGCTTTTGTTCCTTTTTTGTTTCTCCTAATCTCTCGATTTGAGGCTCATACATTTCTTGCTTGATGTTTTGAAAATGTTGTTCCACTTCGGGATATTTTGCGGCTAATTCTTCTCTTCTGGCTTTATCTTTACTCATTATGAACCCTCCTTGTAGTTTGCTGATTCCCTATACAGTATTTCCTGAGTTGGCATAATAAATGTTGATTATTTTGTGTTTCATTGTTTAATCAAGTTATTCAAACACCATGACTTCTTTTTTTAGGGATGACTCATCAAGAAATTAAATGTCTGTAAATTTAATACTTTATTAATATAATGTTCATGGAATCATAAGAATTTTAGTTTAATCTTATAAGCAAGGGTGACTGACCTATATCAACTAATTGAAAGAGATGCTGATTATGAAATTAATTATTACCTTGCTTACATGTGGCTTTTTATTTACAATCTTGAGAAGTTTTTCGGTTACGGAGTGAACTCGTTCAGCTAAAGCTGAACATCAGATCTTCGGTGACAAAAGTGTCCTGTGGACACTTTCACCGAAAGCGCCTAGCCCATAACAAATGCTATTGCGCTGAAGGATGGACTGAGTCTTACATTGTATAAACATAACCTATAAATCGATAAAGTGAGAAAATGCAGCAGGGGATGCTAGAACAACGAAGGTTCGCAAAGCAATATTCCCTGCTTATTTTTACCTAAAAAAGCAAAATAATTTAAACCTGAAAATTAATCTCTAATTTTCCGATATACAATGTAGGATGAAGTATATTATAATATAGTATAGTTCCTATTAAGATAGTAGAGAGGGAGGAAATGAATGAAGAGGAAAAAAATAGTGATCTGGTTTGCTTTGGCTATGATGTTGCTTCTGGTCTTAACAGGCTGCAGCAGTAATGAACAGGAAATTTTTAACGCTGCCTTGAACATGCAAACAATTAATTCATCACATAGTCAAACAACGATGAATTTTCACGTCAGTGGCCAGGGGTTTGATCCACAGGATCAACAACAAATCGATTCTGTTGCTACGTTGTTAAATAATGCTTCGCTCAATTTTGATGTAGAATCTACATATAATGATCAGAAAACAGTCGGTAAGAGCAAAGTTATTATGGACGTAGTTACTCCGGGAATGAAAATTAATGTCCCCGTTTGGGTAGACTCGGATTTGACGGGGGATACCCCATCAATTAAGGAAATTATAGGACTTCCTTTAGTTGCCAAAAGTTCATTGCCTCAACAGTTTGCTAGTAAAGATTACTTAGTCATTAACCCTTTGGATTCGAAAGATTCTGGTTTGAATAATGATAGCCTAAAGCAACTTTTAGAATTTAGTAAAACCTTTCAAGAAAAAGAAATTAACTTTTTGAAAAGTTATGCAAGTCGATTTAACCCGGATTTTGACACTGTCGCTAACTCAACCGAAACTATATCCACTGATGAGGGCTATAAGTTAGTCCGAGGCTATGAATTTAGACTTAATGATAAGCAATTTAAAGATTTAATACGTTATACCGTTAATAATTTTACACAAGATAAAGAAGCTATGGATTTTGTGAAAGATTTGGTTAATTCCACGTTGCAAATGAGTCAAGCACCGGACAAGGAAAAAAGCATTAGTGACTTCAATCAGGCTTTTGAACAATTCAATGCTAATAAAGCGGATTTTTTGACGATGTTTAATACTCAAATGGATCGGTTGAAGAATGTTACTCTTTTGGGAGATAAAGGGATCGATCTAAAATATTATATTTATAATGGTTATATAATAAAAGAGAGTGGAACTATCGACCTTAAAATTGACTTAAATCAATTGAATCAATTCATGAGCAAAGAATCATCCGCTTCAGATACTCCAAAAGGTAGTTTGGAAATGATCCTTAATTATAATTCTGATATTTCCGGAATAAACTCTCCAATAGAAATTCAAATACCGGGAGTTAACGCGACTAATTCATTTAATATGACTGATTTGCTAAAAACGGAACAAAAAAGTAATTAATTATTTTTTCTTACGGAACAGACATAGCACTTAGGTCTTCCAACATACCATAACGCTTTATAAAACATTTGATGTAATAAATTACCAGGATGCTTTTTGACGCAAATATGTAAATTTATAGTATAATATGTCGTAAGAAAAATATTTATGTCTCTTAGTTCCTTAGTTTCACGATTTTTTTAGAATGAAGAAGATTTCTCAAAACCGTGTCCCTCAGAATCTTTTAGCGGGATATACAATGGGGCATTGCGCTTTAACCTCCGGACGCGGAGGTTTGTTTTTTGTTTAGGGTTCCTTTTGATATTCCTTATGACGTAATAAACGTCAGGATAGAGTGGTATTTGGCAAACATTTGAAGGTATTTGCCCAAGCCCTTGGGCATAATGTTTATTGGCGTTTGATTTACCCTCCGTCAACTCTCGTCATTAAATGATGAGAGTCTTTTTGTAACTATAAAATTCATATTATAGTTATATCAAGGTGATTTATCGGAAGCTAATTTCAAAGTTTAGAAGGTTTATGTGTTTTTATGTTGAATATATCGTTTATATGTATTTTTTGTGAAAATCATTACTTGCAATATAATCAATAAGGAGGAGGTTTGAAAAATGTCTGATTCGAGGGAAAATGGAATTCTTGCCAAAATATTTGCCAATAGAATCAAAATTGAATCTTGGTTTGAAACGCTACAACATCCCAATACCTTTTGGATGATCCCCTTAGCCAGCCGGGGAATACTGCGTACGTTATTAAAGTGCCAGAATGAAATAAGCTTCAATGAACTAGCGGAAATGAGTACTGATAATAGAGATGTTACAAGTATGTATATGCTTGAATTAGAATCTGTTCTCGAAGAACATAAACTATTTATTTTACAATAATTAACTTCTTATAGTCTTAAATCGAGTCTGAACTACCTTTTGAATGAAGGGGAGCAATTTCTTCCCGAAAACAGATAATTTCCTTCAAATAAGTGAAATATAGTGCGAATTGCGAGGGGGTTTCTTAATTGACGGAGTTGTCGACATTTTCTTATAATTATATATAATAATATTCGATTATGGAGGAAAGGACGTTGTCTTGTGTCTATTGCTGTTGGCAAGTCTGAAGTTGAAAATTCCAGGAAACAATATTCTGGAGAACCAGATCAAATCGAGAATAACATAACGGAGAACATCGCTCCATTTGTTCCTTTTATAAAAGAGTGTAAAATGTGTCACTCAATCTGGGATTATTTCAGTGAGATGACGGAATGTCCCAAGTGTAGAACTAAATTTCAGGCTGTTCGATGAGAGACGCCAAAGGTTGAAAATTATCTTTTCAAGAAGTCTTTTAATTCAGACGACCTTATTCGGCAAAATTCTTACATGCTCTAAGTTAAAATCTTTATGTGGATTCTGGAAAGGGTGATTCCTGAATTCATAGGGGCGCTTATCATGAAAATGAGAAGCGCCCTTAAAAAAAGGTATTTTAATAAATAAAATTTATCGTGAACATATATATTTTCTATCGACAAGACACTTGAAAGATGATAGCCTTTTATTAGTTAAGGTGTATTGGCATTCACTTTAACCTCACTAGACTCCCATACTAACCAATGGGAGTTCTTTTTATAGTATTATTAAGTATTAACTTGTGGATGTTTATTTTTCACTATCATGAGTGAAGTCCAAAAATGCATCTGCGGCATTACTGTAAATTGCTGAAATTCGATTTTCGAGTTTGGCAGTATTGGTTATTTTCTATTTGAAATCAGCTTTACCTTGTCTCTTTTATCGTTCTTTATTTTTTCCCAGCGGCATTCGTCGATTTTAGCATATCCACATTGTTTCTTATCTAAGCAATGTTTACAATAGCATTCTTGCCCTCTGCATAAATCACACTGACACTTCACATGAAAACACCTCCGTCCTATTATATTGAAAACAATCATTAAACGACTAAGATTGATATTTACTGATATAAAATCTAAATATAATACTATATTCGACAAAAATATAATAGAACCTCTTTAATTGTTCTAATATTCATAATCGAATAATTAAATAGTTAATCATTTTAATTAGATAGTCGTTTAATTACAAACTGACCCAATGATTACCTCAAAACTAATTACAAAAAGTACTGATGAAATAATTTATAAAATTAATTAAATTGGATTAAATAAAAAAAGCGCCGTTAACGCTTACGGCACTTAAGTTCGATATGGCTGGGGGATAGGTGGAACTCTCCGTTAGGCTTCTTTAAATAGAGGACTAAGCTTATACATCGTCAACACGAAAACTGAACAGGCTAAGGCAATTATAGCCATGACAGAAAATGAGAAGGCTTTGGACGAATGATCGATCAAAATACCCATGACTATTGGTCCAAAGGTAATACCGAGTGAATATATCGATTGATAAAAACCCATGGCTGTGGATTTCTTATCTGCATCAAAGCCTCTTACAGCTATGGCCATAAGAATCGCCGTAAGCATGCCCGCGCCAAACCCGCCGATCATTTGGAGCGGGAAGAACCAGATAGGCTCAGGTGCGACGGCTATTCCGGCACAATATGCAGCAAGTAAAACAAAGCCTAACGTTATATTGCTTTTTTCGCCAAGCATACTCGAAGCCTTTGTACTGACGAAGTAGGCGCCGATAATATTCATAATACTAAATAAAACATAAATAGCACCAAGTTGGAGGCCTGTTGCACCGAGCTCTTTTGCAGTACTCGTTGTAAAGGAGTACACAGTTCCAAACATTAAAAACCAAACAAAACCGCCTAAAAGAGAGACTATTAAGAGTTTCTTATTCTTCATTACTTTGATAAGACTGGCGGCAGTGACATTTGTTCGGCCTGCAGTCTCAGATTTGATAAAGAATGAGAGAATGAAGCCGGTCATTCCGAATACAAAACTTAAGATAAACAGTGAGCGTATGCCCAATTGTTCAAAAACTCCACCGAGTAAAAACGCGGCTAAAATACCGACGTTCATAAGGGAAGTGATAAGGCCGATTGCTTTCGTACCTTCTGATTTGTCATAGTATGAAGAATAAAGCAAGGTAAAAGAAATCCATGTTGACGAAGCAACTCCCGATAGGGCATTAGCCACAAACAGCATAATAGGTGAACCAAAAAGTATTATCATGATAGAAGAAGTACCGGCTAAGAAGGCACCTATAATGATAAAAATTTTGTGATTCCCGACAATATCAGTAATAATTCCTAACGGAATCCTTAAAAGCAGTTGGGTGACTCCGTATGCCCCGACAATAACTCCCACAATGGTTGCCGATATCGAAAGAGATAGTAGGTAGGGTGTAAGGAATGGTATGTAGACATATTGAGCAAACCAAAATAGGACAGTAATCGCAGCTAATAGATTTCTTTTAAACTTTATGCCAGACACGTATATTACCTCCTAAGTGAAATTAGTTATTTGTTAGTATAACACAATTAAGGTTGACTATTGGCAAAAACCATAAAAAATCCCAAGCACTAGCACAATAAAATAAATAGCGTTGCCGGACGCTGCACATGACGAAAGCCCACTTCCTTGATCGGAGTGGGCTTTCTTGTATAAGTATTTCTTATACTAAACTTTAAAAGATGTGATTTGTCTTTTCAATCAGTAAGTATTATTATTACAAATGTCAATACGGCCATATACCCATTTACCCATTTACCCATTTACCCATTTACCATATACCTCTATATCCCCCTCCTAAAGAGGGGCCTTTTTTTATCTACCTCGCCGCCAATGTATCCTTCCTCAAAGTCGCCTAAGTCGCAAGATCCTGAATCTACATGGGAATAGGAATGAGAACGATCAGAACTCGGATTATGGTCAAAGTACCCATGGCCATAAAGGAGCCTCCGCGTCCGGAGGCTTCGCAAAGTCTAAAGAGTATATCTATATACTTCTACGTTTTAAACATGGATTTTTATGGGGGTTGTTAATAAACTTTCCCAAAGAAGAAGAAAAAGCCCACGTAATTAGAGGTGGGCTTTTTTGCGTTACTTTTAAGGTAAAGAAACTATTCTTCTTAAGGCTTTTACTATTGTTCTGGATTGCCGTTTTATTTGTTTCATCTTTCTTATATTCAGTTTCATACCAGATCATCTCCTCTTTGGGTTAGTATAAGCACGGAGATAAAATGATATACATAAATTTTAATAAAGAATAGATTTAATACGTATGAAATACCCCAGACGTCTATCAATGTTCAATATCCGATTGACGAGCCCGATGATAGGCCCTCCAAGACTTTAGAAGAAAAATGAATTGAGTTAATAGATAGAGAATTATGAAATTAAAATTTCCGTTTTTGAGTTTTTGGGTTATATCAAGAAAGCGTCCTTAATCATTATCAGAGGTATATGAGGTGGAGGAACCGAAGGAAGGCGAGAAAGTATGTACGATTTGTAATACAGAAGATCTTATTAACTTGGTAATCGTAACAACAGCCATTTGTTTATGTTGTAAAATGTACAAGCCCCAGGGTGAATTTATCCGCTATCAGTCCGTGTAGTAATATGTGTGAATGATCCTAAGTTCTCATTCGCCTATTCCCCTTAGTATCTTGAACTTATACGCAAGTACCATTGCTGTACTCATTACAACAAAAATTATAACCATCCCTATAAAACTCTGCGTCAATGGTGTCGTGTGTTGGATCGTTTGTAAAAGCTGCGTCATTTTTTCCACCTCCTTAATTTAATTTGTATCTTCAATAATCATTTTATTAATTCATTTCATTTTATAGTACTTTCTTCACACCACGACTATTACAAGAAACCACCTGAACGTAGACATACTCATAGCCACAGAGATAAGGATTGACGGTATACTGTACCTTTACGAACTGATGGTAACAAACCACAACGTTTACACAATAGAATGGTACACCATAGCTGCTCCGCCGGACATTCCGATTGGCACACGATTCGGGTTGTACTTTCTTTGAGAATTCTTATAGCTGAAGACCAACTACAAACCCTGGGAACCCATTAGTGACGAGGATAAGGCATTCTTTAGCCGAGGCATCTGGGGTTAAACTATTGACGTACGTATTATACGTATAATTTAATGAAAGGAGGGATTTTTATACGGTTTCAGGACAAATTTCCACTTACTTCGCAAGATTTATATGTAATTTTGTATTTGTAAATTCCCCACCTCTGATGGAGTTTTTTTTGTTCGCAAAGCAGGTGTATTCGATGATGCCGGAGATTTGATTGTGGTTGGACCCATTATGTGCAAAGAACGCCTTAACCGAAGGGCGTTCTTTGCTTTGCGAGTTTTTCTGTAGTTGGGAGTTTTTGAACCGAGTAGGGAGGAATTTACCGCAAAATATGGAATTAGGTTCTATAAACTTGTCAAAATGTCTTTATAGAACTCAAAAAGAAGTTGTTGGGAGTAAGACTAAATGAACGTAAGATTGGCTTATCAGGAGGACGATATTGGTATTACAAATATTTTGATGAATATGATTAGCGAATCTGAAGCTAAAGAAGTGGCTCAGAAAGTTGTCCGAGAAATCCTGACTTTACCAAGATATATCTCATTAGTCTACGTAAACAAAGGCATTCAGGGGTTTGGTACATTACAGTTCGAACCTTATGAAGGGGCTAATGGTGTTGCCGAGATAGTCTGGCTAGGAGTACATCGGCAGGAGAGAAGACAAGGAATAGGCGCGTCCCTTGTTAAGGAGATAGAGCAGCTCGCTATAAACAAAGGTATTCGAAAAGTATACATAAAAACAAACTCCGAAAACATAGCTTCTAATTGTTTTTGGATAACACAGCGTTACAAGTTCGAAGCACGAATGTTAGACTTTGGTTCTGTCGGGGTTGATTACTATATGCTTGGGAAAGAAATTGTTTAATCACATGCCATATAGCTGAAATGATTATCATTAGATAAGATATTTACTTTACGAGTTTATGTGCCCCGTCTTTGGATAGCACCGGGGCTACTATTATAATAATCTCAATTATAGGGCCGCTTGATAAATATATTCAAAACACAGACATTGGCTTTGCCATACTCAATTTCTCTGAATTAAGTATTCTATGCAAGTTCTATCCTTGATAAGTTCTTTTGGTGAATTAGCAATTCTATGAAAACAAGAGGAAAACCAAGAAAAATTAAATTTATATAGGGAGTGATAAAATGTTAGAGAGAATACCAACACAAGAAGAATTGGTTGTCCTTTTAGGTTCGGATGTTTATGAAGTTTGGCAGAAAATATGCGATTTTGTCAATGAAAACTATGATATGAATTCTCAATGGAATAATGGCGGTAAGGGGGGGCTTTATGAATATAAATTCCGTAAAAGTAGTAAAACCCTTTGTACTCTTTATGCTAAAGAGAAAAGTTTTGGTTTTATGGTTATTTACGGAAAAAATGAAAGAGAAAAGTTTGAAACAGAAAGACAAAATTTCTCTGATAATATTCAATCTTTGTACGATAAAGCACAAACCTACCATGACGGCAAATGGATAATGGTTAACGTTTTGGACGATAACCCATTAGAGGATATTAAAAATATGCTTAAAATCAAGAAAAAGTCGAACAAAAAGTAAAATATTAAAGGTTTGTAAAAAAGTAAGTGGTTAGTCTATAAGTTACATCCTTGACATTATAAGATGCAGGCAGCAAAGCCGAAAAAAGTAACTAATCTAAAGATTGATTGGGAAATGTTGTTACAATGCATTTTTCTGATTATATTCAGTAAAAGACCTGTACTTGATATATAAATCAAGCAGGTCTTTTATGTACAGTAGACGAATTATGCGCAAAGAACGCCTTAACTGAAGGGCGTTCTTTGTTTTGCACTGCTGTTCTGTAGTTGGAGTTTAACGAAGCGAATAATATTTAAAGCGTCCAAATAAGGGGCATCAAAAATGAAGGAATGATCGGTTTATTTGTTTGCGAGATATATCCAATATAAAAGGTAGTTTATGCTAATATGACAAAGACATATTCTGGTGAAAATTATTGTGTGTGTCCTTGGGTAGATTATCTGACAGAAGGATATTAGGGTGAATATGGAGAATTAGATTTTGGTGAACTTAGCTAAATGTTGGTTATAGGACCAAGGAGTAAACTTAAGGTAAATTTCCTTGAAATAGTTGGTATAGTCAATGGACCTTGACAAAGATATTATTGCACGAACCATAGAATCTGGAGTTTCAATTGAGGCAATTCAAAAGCTTTTCAATTATTCAGCCCTTTGAATATGCGTAGATGCAAGATGACCTCGATAGTGTTTACCTGAATTTAAAAAATGTAATGTAAGATTATCACTATTTAAGACTGGGGAGAATAATTTGATAGATTATGAAAAAAAATCTTTGGGAGAATTATTAAAAGAAAAAATTTTTTATAATATTATCAGTATTGATAAAAAGGATTTGATCGAACTTTCGACTTTATTTGTTGAAAAGGAATATAGTCACAACGAAATGCTCGTCAAAGCCGGAGAGAAATGGGATAAAGTTTTCTTTATCCATAAAGGTATTATTCGACTTTTTTATACGAATTTAGAAGGGCAGGATTATAATAAGGGTTTCTTCTGGGAGAACCAATTGTTATGGCCGATTGCTCCTTCAGCCCGTAAGAATAATAGTCTCTTCAACATATCTGCTTTAGAAACTGTTACAGTTTCAGTTTGCAATTTTTCATCTTTTTATTCTTGGTTAACTCGTCATGGTTATTGGGAAAGGTTTGCGTTACCTTATGTTGAATTATTTGTAGAGGATAAGTTCCGTAGAGAATATGAATTTCTTACAAATTCGGCGACAGAGAGGTTTAGACATTTCTGCACTGAATATTCCGACCTTGTCGGAAGAATACCTGATTACCATCTGGCTTCGTATCTTGGCGTTACCAATGTTACCCTATCAAGAATAAAAAAATCCATTGATTTTAACCTATGTTAATGAGAGCTATTTATCCGTATTTTATACTACCTACTAGAGAAGAAATTTATGATAATTTTAGGAGGTAGTATAGTATGAATTTGTTAAGCAACAAAACAGCTATTATAACAGGAGGAAGTGATGGAATTGGTTTTGCAACTGCTACAGCTTTTGCCGAGCAAGGAGCAAATCTAATTCTTATTGGAAGAGATAAAGAAAAATTGGGTCATAAGGAAAAGTTATTAAAACAATATGATGTAACTGTTCACACTCTTGCGGCGGATATTAGTAACAAAGACACTATCTCTGAGATTGTCGAACAGGTTCGTTCAAAAAACATTAAAATTAACATTATTGTAAATAATGCTGGTATCGCACGGTTTATCCCTTTTTCGAATACGGATATCCAGGCATTGGATTATCACCTAAATTTGAATGTGAAAGCTCCTTATTTACTGACGCAAGCTTTCCTACATGATCTAATTGATTCTCAGGGAAATGTGATTAATATTTCATCTTATTTTTCCAAAAGGATGCTGCCGGATAGACCATCGACAGCATATTCCATGACAAAAGGGGCTATCGAATCTTTCACCAAAGCCCTTGCATATGAATTAGGCCCGCAGGGCGTTCGGGTTAATGCGATTGCACCCGGTACTGTTGCTACGCCTCAAGTTGAGAGTAATATGGAACGGCTTGATAATGAAGCAAAAGACCGTTTCAACGCAATGATTACCTCCATTTATCCGTTGCAAACAATCGGGGAGCCGAAAGACATAGCATATATGGCAGTTTTTCTTGCATCAGAACAGGCAAAATGGATTACGGGAGGGATTTTTCCAGTTGACGGAGGTCTTACAACAAACTAAAGGCTGTTTCCGTCATCGTTAGCCCAGAGTTTGTTTTTTTAAGAATTTTTATAGCACTGGAAATGGAATATAGCAGTTAAATTAAATGAGATAAGCGGTAAGGAGTGGAATTATGAAATTTTGCTGGTGCACAATTGCGGTTCAGAATATGGAAGAATCGTTGAAGTTTTATCAAGAAATTGTAGAGCTTTCGATTAGCAGACGATTTACTGTAGAGCCAGGAGTCGAGATTTCTTTTTTAGGTGACGGAGAAACAAAAGTTGAGCTTATTTGCGGTCCAGGCTATAAAGTAAAGAATGATAATATTGAGGGTATTTCTTTAGGTTTTGAAGTTAAATCAGTTGATGAAAAGATTAAATTTATAAAAGAAAAAGGACTGGAAGTAGACAGTGGACCTTTTCAACCTAATCCCCATATTAAATTTTTCTATGTTGAGGACCCCAATGGCGTCAGTATACAGTTTGTAGAAAACATGTAACTTTAGCTATATTACAAGCACTTTCTGTTGAGGGTGTTTCTAATGGGAAACATGGCTTACTTGTACAAATCAATGACGGATAATATCGGCTTATTTACTGATATTATCCGTCAGATTCTTTAACATAATCTGATTATCGGATTTAACATTAGACAAGCTAAATAACTTTGGTACGCTAAAGACGCAAAATGTGTAGCAATAATATTTAAAGGAGTATGATGAATTTGAGAAGAAAAGATAGGGAGGTAACAGAACTAAAGGAATTATTGCAGATTATTGACCAGTGTAAAATTTGTAGAATTGCTATGCACGATAAAGCAGGGCTTTATATTGTGCCAATGAATTTCGGCTATACGTATGAAAATAGTCAATTGGTGTTATTTTTCCATAGTGCAAAGGAAGGAAGAAAAATTTGTGCATTGAGAGAGAACAGCGATGTATGTTTTGAAATGGATTGTGAACATAGACTTATTACAGCGGATATAGCCTGTAAATATGGATATTACTTTAAAAGCATTATTGGAAAGGGTAGGGTTGTCTTTATAGATGCCATTGAAGAAAAGAAAACAGCGCTATCGCTGTTAATGAAACACCAGACTGGACAGGATTTTTCATTTGATGATGGAACAGTTAATAGCGTTTCTGTATTTAAAATTATCGTTCAAAATTATACTGGAAAAGACCATTATTAGATTATATTCGGTAAAAGACCTGTACTTGATATAAAAATCAAGCAGGTCTTTTCTTGCACATTTGATTCATTATGCTCAATAAGAAGGGACTAGCTTTCAAAAGGTCGATGAATCCTATACACCACAAACATGTCTGTGGTGGGTGAGATTATGCTCGACAATTGGATGCTGTGGAAGATGTAAAGGCCCTCGAGTCTATCGAGGGCCAACTTGTTTAATAGCTAACAAAAGTAACATTTATTATGGGGATTCGAACTACAGGCTGTATGCCATCGATAGGGTTTCCTATATTTGAGAATAAACGAGCATTAGTCAAAAATACAACACCATCAATTACTCCACCAAAGTTTCCAACCCATTCGCTTGAGTCAGTTCCAAGGACAACACGTGCTCCAATTGGAAGAGTGTCAAAAAGTATTCTTGCAATAGGTGGGCGTCCAAAAGGCGGCACTCCAAATGGTACACCGGGAAAACCAAGTCCAGCCATAAATTAATCTCTCCTCTTAAAATATTTGGCCATTAAGGCCTATAAGAATTAATAAAGAGAGATATTGATAATGTTGTTTTCTAATCTATACTATGAAGGTTGGCCCTAAAGTGTGATTTTAAGGAGTTTTGGCGAAAGATGTAACAGATCTAGAGAACACTGCATTAGAATATCTTAGTTATTCGTATGCTATATCCCAGCATGAATTACTCATCCGTGGCGAGGTGGATTTTTTTGTTTTTGTACATACTATTCCCATAAAAATATAAATGGGAGGTAAAAGTTTGCGCGAACTTGAAGAAATTATGAAGCAGATCGAAGAACTGCGGCGTAGCATGGTAAAACTTAAAGAAGGGAAAGGACTTACCGATCAGGAAGTTGTTACGGCAAGCCAGATGCTTGATGTTGTTTTGAATGAATACTACAAAGTTTTGAAATCAAGGGTTGATGGGCAAAAGTAAAGAGAGCTTAAGATAAAATTGGGACTGGTCCGAAGAATAAACCCAAGCAAATTAATGTCGGGTATGTAAGGAGGTTTGGTAAAAACACAGGGAAAAGGGTTAGCTAAATTATATTAGCTAAATATTGTAAAAAAGATATTTGGGGGGTATATGTTACCAACTCAATTTTCTTACGAGAGTAAACAACTCAGAATGTTTATTAAAAATGGCGAACTATATTTTTGCGCAGCTGATGTTTGCAACATACTTGAAATTTCAAATCCTACTGATGCCATAAAACGACTTGAAGAGGATGAGCTAGATTTAATCGAGGTCACCGATTCACTGGGGAGACAACAAATTACTAACGGAGTCAACAACTTGGCCTCGATTCGCTCATTATTTTCCAAAATCTATTCGGCCTTAAAGCGTCAATTCGGCGTACTGAGCTACTGGGATCTGAAAAGGTCTGATTTTTCGAAGGCATTTCGGTTTTTTGAGAGCTAGACTCCATGATAGTTTATGAAAACCGTATGAGGATTCTGCAGGATATAAACAAGATAAAAGAAGAGATCACTTCAAATTTGTAAGCGTTCTCTGCCAAGAACAACTTACCGTCAACGAAGCAATCTCGCTATTGAAAAGTGCTGAACTTATTATCATGCAGTCTAGATTTACGGCTTAATCTGGTTTCTCGGGTTTGTAAGTAGCGTTTGGGTTAGAGTCATTCAATACTCTTATCCGCATCTTTTCCCCTAATGAGCACCTAGTATTCGCGTTAGCCCCTGCTAAACATGCAAAGCTGATTTCCCCATAGGATTTGCAGATATTGATATTATGACAATCCTGTTTATAAACATGTTTTCCTTTTTTATCTTGCTCGATTGGATCGGACAGATTGCCGCCTATCAAAGGATTACTCATTGATTTCATCTCCTTTCCTGTATTGATTGGTATGTCTAAACAACTACCAACTTCGACGCAAAAAAGGAATATTCCTGTAAATATTTAGCGAAAATGAGGCGAAAAACACATGAGCGTGACATCGAAAGATCAAATTAACTGTTAATCGTTGTCTAACCATTGGTATTCCTTACTTTCTAATATTTAGATTAGGAGCAAACCACATCAACGGTCTTAAATAATCAGACAAATCAAAAAGAGTCTCGTAACATTCACGAAGAATGTACGAAACCCTTATGCAGTCTGCGTTTTAAACGTGATTGGCAGGGGATGCAAGAGTCGAACTCGCACTGACGGTTTTGGAGACCGCTGTTCTACCATTAAACTAATCCCCTTTAGGTTTGGCGACGAATTGAATTATAGCTTAAAATAAGATATGTGTCAACTATGATTATGGAACTAAATTAAATGAAATATAATAAAGGCGGCAGGATTTTTCAAGAAAAACCAGAATAGGCATTATAAAATAAGTCAATGGGAGGGAGTGGGTATCTTGAGGATTGATTTACACGTTCATACTCAAGAATCAGACGGTTCGCAGACTGTCGAGGAGGTCTTAAATCTCGCCCATTCAAATGATGTTAAAATACTTGCTATCACAGATCATGAAAGCACTGAAGGTATCACAAGAGCAGAAGAATTGGCCAAATACCTAAATATTGAAATTATTCCCGGCGTTGAGTTATTAACAAATTTTCAGGGGGAGGAAGTTCATCTACTAGGCTACTTTAAAGATATTCACAATTCATTATTGCAAACACGTTTAACTGAGATTCGAAAACAGCGCACATCTCTGGCCTACGATATGGTTAAATGTCTTCAGAAAGGGGGGCTTTCCATTGAGTGGAAGGATGTTGAGCGCCAGGTTGGTTCGGTTGGAGCCGTAAGTAAGGGCCATATTATGAGGGCCATACATCATCGATATAGCAGTTCAAATCCAAAAAGCTGGCAAGATATCGCCACATATTTTCGCCCCGGTGGAATCGCCTATCTTCCCTATCTAAAACATAGATTTGAAGATGCTGTTGATTTGATTTTTAATTCCGGAGGTTTCCCTGTTGTGGCCCATCCCGGTTTATTGCATGAACCGGATATGGTCTTTGATCTCCTGGCCTATCGACCGATTGGGCTTGAAGTGTATTATGGCTATTGGGAACAACAACAGAGCTTAATCTCGTATTACACTAAGGTTGCTGCTCAATTTGCCCTTTTGGCCACGGGTGGAAGCGACTATCATGGGCCTTTTAGTCGGATCCAAATGGGTCAGATGGATGTTCCCCTTGAAGGAGTTTATAAGCTGCGAAACCTACTGACTTAAAGTCAGAGGTTTGTAAAGAAAGAAGTGATTTGTTGGGCAGGCGCATTGGACTAGCCTTTTTAGCCCTTTTGTTTACGCTGTTTTTCGGAACAATTGGGTTAATGACGACGGAACACCTCACTTTGGCCCAAGCCTTTTATTTTACGGTCGAGACCATTACGACGGTGGGTTATGGGGATATTGAAGTTAAATCGGATTCCGGCCATGTTTTTATCATTATCCTCATGATTGGCGGAGCCGGAGTAATGCTCTATTTTGTTGGAATAATGATGGCGTTTTTAATCGAAGGTCAATTAGCAGGGGCGTATGGGAGAAGAAAGATGAATAAGAAAATCGCTGAACTTCAAAACCACATTATTGTCTGTGGAGGTGGACGCGTTGGAAAACAAGTGCTTTACCGTCTCCGGAAAGAAGGCCATCCTTGTGTCGTCATTGAACAACAAGAGGACTTGGCCCATGAGTATATTGGGGAAGGATATCTAGTCCTTAATAATGATGCGACTGAAGATGAGGTATTAAAAAAGGCTGGAATTGAGCGAGCAAAGGGGTTAATTACGGCACTTCCTGAAGATTCCCTAAACGTGTTTGTAACCCTGACAGCAAAAGGGCTAAACCCGAATATTCAGGTGGTTGCCCGCATGGATCGGTTAGAATCCGAGAATAAATTGTTGCGTGCCGGAGCTGACAAGGTGATTTCTCCAGCCATATTAGGCGGCTGGAGAATGGCTATGTCAATTTTGAAACCTGTTAGTATTGAGTATCTTGAAACCTGTATTCATGATCAAAATATTGGGATGGAAATTATGGAACTTAAAGTTGATCAAGGGTCTTGCCTGATCGGAAGAACCTTGTCTACAAGCGGGATTAAGCAGCAAACTGGTGCTATGATCTTAGCAATTTTGCGTAATGATCGTGTTATCAGTAATCCTAGTGCTCAAGAGGAAATCATAGAAGGTGATCTTCTCATAGTGTTGGGTTTAAGAGAACAATTGCATCTTTTGGAAGAAGTGGCAGCGAATCTGACAAAATTAAAGCCTGCTGAAATAGGGTAGATTAAAAGAGGAAGTCTTGGGATAAAATACCCTCTGAGTATGAAAACACAGCTTCATGTTGGAGGGAGATTTTATGCATAATTCACGATCCGAAAAAGATATTCTTCGGGATATCAAAAAACTTATTCATACACATTTCGGAGAAAGCGGGCAGGGGATTCACGTAGAGGTCAAAGGAGACAGGGCAATAATCTGGGGAATGGTTGATAGTTTAGCGGAAAAGGATTTTTTCGGGAGTCGTGTGGGCCGCATCGATGGTGTTCGTGAATTAGATAACTCTCTGACCGTTTCTAATGACGGAATTATCCTGGATAAGGATATAGAAGAGGGAATTGTTGAACGGTTTAAGAACTCTAATTTTGAGGATATAACTCATTTGGGGTGTCGGGTTAGTCGCGGAATTGTTACCTTGCTCGGACATGTTGAGACCCAAAGCACTGAACGGTTAGCCAAGCGCCTTGCCTCTCAGGTACGCGGAGTAAAAGAAATTCGCAGCGAAATTCAATTTTTGGAGAAAGCCGTTGACGACGCGACTTTAGTAAATCGCGTGGAAAATGCTTTGGTTGCATCACCTTGGGTTAATGCACATGAAATTCAAACGGGTGCGCGTAATGGCTTGATAACGTTAAGCGGTCTTGTAGATACACAGGAAGAGATGGAATGGGCCGTTGAAACTGCATATCAAGTTCCCGGTGTGAAGGCTGTTGTCAGTGAGATAATGACTCGCCATCGGTCGCAGGGTGATGACTTGTGGCTGACGGAGCAGCTGGTATCAAAGTTGGGACAGCATGGTTTAAATTCAGGCCAAGTTCGAGCTTTTGTACAGAATGGTATTGCTTTTCTGACTGGAGAAGTTTACACCGAAGAGGAACGTGATCTGCCTGAAGAAATGATTAAAAGCATCCCCGAGATTCATACTGTCAATAATTCAATAAAAGTTGCCGCACATTCCAGCAAAGGGTAATTGACTAAGGTTTAGATCCCTTGCTATCGGTGTCATGGATTACTCCGCATGGTTATGCGGAGTTTTCTAGTTATATGTAATAAGATGAAAAATCAGGAAATGCATTTCAGAGTATGAAATTCGGGTTGCTTCAACAACTTTATGCTATAATAAAAACTGTTAGGGTCGTGACAAAAATGTGAAGGAGGGCAATAATGGATCCTATAACTCATGGACTCGTCGGAATTGCCTTAAGTGCTTTCTCAGGTCATACGATGCAATTAAATGATCCAGTATTTTTGGGCTGTACTCTGGGCGCTATGCTTCCTGATCTCGATATTTTAGCTCATCTCAAAGGTCGTTTAAACTATTTGATGAACCATCGGGGTGCTAGTCATTCTTTAATGGCCTTAACCGGTATGTCTTTGGGACTCGGAACAACCTTATATTTAATTTATCCTACAACGTCTTGGTGGACTGTGGTTTTATGGACACTTATCGGAACATTATCACATAGTATTTTGGACTTATTAAATTCTTTTGGAGCAGAATTGTTATGGCCGTTTTCGCGTAAGAAAATCACAGTCGATATGATAATGCTTACCGATCCCATCATATCATGCTTGTTTCTGGGATCTTTTATGGTCTCGCTGCGTTCTGCTGATTTTTCCAGACCTTCTGCTTCAATTGCTATATTTTTCAGTTTATTATATTTAGGCTACCGTCAAATTGGCCGTTTGAAAACACGTAATAAACTTATGGAAGTGTATTCAATTAAATCTCGTGCTGAAGTTAAAGTCCTTCCGGCCATGTATCATCCTTTTGCCTGGAATTTTATTCTTTTCCAGGGAGATTCGGTGCGGTTTGGTATTGTTCGGAATCAGATTCCTTCAATTTGCAGAGTTTTACCGAAATTTGATAAAGACAATCCTTCAGTTTCTAATGCTCTTGAGGGAAATCTAGCGGAAATGTTTTGTCAATTTACCCCTTATTATCATGTGATGGCTCATGACTCGGATTCAGGAGAATGTCTGGTGGAATTTGTCGATCTGCGGTATTGGACGAAAGGTGATTTTCTCTATACCGGCAATGTTTACCTGAATGAAAACGGTGAAATATCCTATGAGATTTTTAATCATTTTCCTAATCAAGAAGGCGTACTTTTAAGTTACTAATGAGATAGAACGAAAAAAACCTTTTGACATTCCCATAGCTTATCAACCATAATGAGTATAGCATGGGGGTGAAGAGGTGCGAGGTAGTAGAAAGAATTTAGATATGTATGATTTAAAAATAATTTCTTTAAAAATAATAAGTATTTTATTGTTCCTGTTTTCTCTATTGGGTCTTATGGGCGGTCGGGGATTTTTCATGGGACGACCGATTTTTTCGGGGATTTCAGCAATTTTTGGAGCTCATTTTGCTTGGATTGGACTTTTCCTATTTTTGGTTATTGCTATTGTTTTATGGATTTATTCGGATAAAGTCCAGTCGTTTCGATCGCGGTCTCAATTCAAATCTCAATCTCAAACGACCACAAGGAATGTTCATTCTAAAGCAGTCGCCAAAGCACAGCGCAAAAGGCAAACTGAGGTGAAGCCCACGAAGTCTTGGTTAACAAGTCCCAAACCGAATGAAGAGGGAATACCTTTGCCCGGTGGAAAACTTGTTAATTTGCATGGCTTTAATCATTACTTTTCCTCGCCGGAATGGGTCGAAATTAAAGATGTTGATCAGGAACAAGCGCTGGAAATGAATGAATTGGGCGAAGACTTTCCATCATATTTTGCAGCCGGTGAGTCATTTCTGCTGAAAAAGACGCCGAAATTGACTCTATTAAGGGGAATCGAAACGTATTTTGAAGACGTAGACCATGAAGAGACCCCGAAGAACGCACTTCCTAAGTCAGAGAGTAATCGGCCAGTGGTACAGGAAAATTTGAAGGAGAACCCCTGTCAGGCTAAATCTATCTTTAAATCTCAAGCAGATCAAGCAGAGTTTTTAGCGCAGTTTAAAATCGATAACAATCCAACTCAAAGGGATTTGGAAGAGAACTTTAAGGTATCATCAGATCAACAATGTTGTACAGATCCTCAAGATGTAGACCTTAAACCTGAGAATAAGCCTGATTTGCAGATCAACCATACGATTAATACTGTTACGGCTGTAAAGGAATGCAGTTTAAAAGACGAAAGGATCAGTGATCCGCACATAGTTCTTGATTCTGATGGAGGGGAGAAGAAGCCGGGATTTAATACAGAATCTAAAATGAAATTTGTTGCTGAATTAATCCAGGAACCTATATCGGATCCAAGATCAGTATCAGAAATAACGACAGATCAAATTCTAGAATCTGCTTTGGAACCTTCTCCTATAACTCATGTTCCCATTACTTTTGATGACATTCCAGAAAATGTTCCAGAAAATATTCATGAAGACATTCATGAAGACGTTCATGAACATAATCTCGAGGATAAACCTCAAAATCACCCTCTTTGGGAATCTCCTGACTTTTCCTTGCTTGACCCCGTTGCCTTGCATTCTCCTGTCCAAGACCCCGAGACTTCCAGGTTGTTAGAAAAAGTGCTTTTGGATTTCGGAGTTAAAGCAAAAGTAATTCGTGTTACCAGTGGACCTGTGATCACTCGTTACGAATTAGCACCAGCTCCGGGAGTGAAAATTAGTAAGATTGTCAATCTGGCAGATGATATTGCTTTGGGGCTGGCGGCTCGTGATGTGCGTATTGAGGCTCCTATTCCAGGAAAGGCTGCTATTGGCATCGAAGTTCCCAATAAACAGGCGCGTTCGGTCCCTTTTCGAGAAGTGCTGGAGACCCCCAGTTTTCGTGACTATTCTTCGAAACTTAAAGTAGCCTTAGGAAAAGATATAGCAGATCAGCCCATCGTCGCAGATTTAATTAAAATGCCCCATCTTTTGGTGGCTGGAGCTACTGGTTCTGGGAAGAGTGTTTGTATTACTTCAATCATAAATTCAATCTTATTTAATGCAACGCCGGCCGAAGTGAAATTCTTACTCGTTGATCCTAAAATGGTTGAGCTGAGTCAATATAATGGTATTCCTCATCTTCTTGCCCCCGTAGTTGTTGATCCTAAGAAGGCAGCTAGTGCTCTTAAATGGATCGTTAAAGAAATGGAGAATAGGTATGAACTTTTTGCTGCTGCGGGAGTTCGAGACGTTGTCCGCTATAATAAACTTAAGTCCGAAGTTGATTCGTCCATAAAGCTGCCTTACATCGTGGTAATCATTGATGAATTGGCAGATCTCATGCTGGTAGCTCCCGGTGAAGTTGAGGAGGCCATCTGCCGTTTAGCCCAAATGGCAAGGGCAGCAGGTATTCATCTTGTAATTGCAACTCAGCGGCCATCTGTTGACGTGATAACAGGGGTCATTAAGGCCAATATTCCCAGCCGAATTTCCTTCGCGGTATCGTCTCAAATCGATTCACGCACGATTCTTGATGCTACTGGAGCCGAAAAGCTTTTGGGCAAAGGGGATATGCTTTATTCTCCCTTAGGGGTTAATAAGGCGTTGCGCGTACAAGGCTGTTTAGTGACCGATGAAGAAGTGCAAAAGATCATTGCCCATTGGAAGAACCTTGGCAAACCCGAATATCTTGATCCGGAACGGTTGTTTGCAGAAACTCCGGAAAAGAATGATGAAGGTAATGGTCCTGATGATGCGCTATTTTTTGAAGCAGGAAAACTTTGTCTTAAAAGCGGTATCGCATCGACCTCTTTCTTACAACGACGCTTAAAACTCGGATATACCAGGGCCGCGCGCTTGATGGATATGCTTGAAGATCAGGGAGTTGTGGGAGCTTATGAAGGAAGTAAACCCAGACAGGTACTTATTACTATGGATGAATTTCTAGAGCGGTTCGGTTAATACTTAACAGTTAAGTTAATAAATAATTTCGGCACCCTAGCTGTGAAAAATGGCTAGGGTGTTTGTTTTTATGAATGAAGTGGGAGAGATTGGGAATAATGCAATAATGATGCTCAAAAAATGACAAACGGAGACGAACAATGAAGTTTTTCGCACGGTCAATGATTAAAGAAAAACCATATAAGGACATTGCCCTTCACGGAGAAGATTTGTTGAAGCATGCGGAAGAAATTGCCCGTTTCACCGCGAATCAGAGTGCTCATTATCCGAAGCGAACTCTCTTGCCAAGGGTCAGACAAAATATTAAGTTCTTAGAACGGGCTTATCATGAAATTACGGATTATGCTACTCGAACAAAAGATACCATCCCGGCAACGGAATGGTTATTAGACAATTATTATAGTCTCAGAGGATTGAAAGAGGAGATCCCTAAAAGTCTTCCTTTGAAATTTGAACGGCAGTTGCCCCGGATTTCCAGCGGTGACTTTATGGGATATCCCAGAGTGTATGCTTTGCTAGTCGAACTAATCGAGCATACAGACAGTCAATTACAACGCGACACTTTAAAAGCGTTTATCAATGCTTATCAGGTTCAAATCCCTTTAACAAGCGGTGAATTATGGGCAATCCCCACAATGCTAAGAATTGTAATTCTCGAGAATATTAGGAGATTAGCGGAGCTTATTATATTCACCCAAACTGAAAGGGAACGGGCTGACCAATGGCTTCTGCCTCTTTTAGAAACCGAACATGATAAAACAAACTGGGATGAAGTGCTGAAAACTTTAAGTATGGAGGAAGAATATTCTTCAGCTTATGCCGAACAAATTTTAAGACGGATGCGCGAACACGGTGTGGATGGAGCCCCTTTACTGCACTGGATTGATCGGGCCGTTGCCAAACAGGATACGACCATTGAGGAATTAGCAAAACTTGAACGTCAACGACAGACAATGTATCAAGTATCAATGGGGCATGCCATTACGAGTATGCATTTTATTGCCGCGGAAAATTGGCCACGGTTTTTCGAAGAAGTCAGTCTAGTCGAGAGTGTTTTTGAAAAAGATCCTAGCCATATTTATGGACAAATGGATTTCGACTCTCGGGATGCCTATCGTCATGAAGTGGAAATGATCGCTAAAAATTTTAAAACCTCGGAACTTGTTGTAGCACGAAAGGTGCTTGCCAGGGCAGAAAAGGCACAAGCCGAAGGGGATACACAGGCCTCCCATATAGGGTTTGATTTGCTGGGCCTGGGCCGAAGCAGTTTAGAACAGGAGCTAAAACAGGACTTTGGCTCGAATTTCAGCGCTCTCTCTAAATTTCGTCAAGCTGTTGAAAAAAAGCCTTTAACATATTACTTTGGCGGCCTGATTCTTGGGATTTGTTTGCTGACACTTTGGGTTTTATCGTACGCCCGCAGCATGCCACCCTCTCTTGGCTATATCGTCTTAATTTTAACGCTCCTTATCTGGGCCAGCGGTTTAATTATACCTACCCTTAACTGGTTAGTCTGCAAACTGTTTACACCTACTTTTTTACCGAAATTGGAGCTGCGAGAGGGGATTCCCGATGAATTTAGGACAATGGTTGTCGTTCCCACTCTACTAACGAGTGTGGACCGAGTCAAGGAACTCATCGCTGAAATGGAAGTCTATTTTCTGGCCAACAGAGATGATAACTTATATTTTGCCTTGCTGGGAGATTTTGCAGATGCCCCCTCCCAGACGATCCCGGATGATGAGGAAATTATCGTCGCTGCGAAAGAGGAAATAGAAAATCTCAATCAAAAGTATCAACAAGACCGATTTTATTTATTACATCGGCACCGTTTATACAATTCTGCTGAAGGAGTCTGGATGGGTTGGGAGCGCAAACGTGGAAAGCTTTTAGAGTTTAATGCTTTGCTGCGTCAAGCTGGGGAGACAAGCTATGATATCCAGATTGGAAACTTAGCGACCCTTCCGAGTATCCGCTATGTAATTACCCTTGATGCCGATACTCAATTACCTCAAGGAACAGCTAAAAAGCTAATTGGAACTCTTGCCCATCCGCTGCATTCTCCACAGTTAAATGAGGATAAAACCAGAGTCGTCCAAGGTTACGGAATACTACAGCCCCGGGTAGGAGTTTCCATTTTGAGTGCCGGTGCCACCGAATTTTCCCGCATCTATTCGGGTAGAGTTGGAGTAGATCCGTATACAAACGCCATCTCGGATCTTTATCAGGATCTATTTAACGAAGGGATATTTACGGGAAAAGGAATTTACGATGTTGATGTATTTCAACAAGTAACCCAAAAGACCTTTCCAGAAAACACTATTCTCAGTCACGATCTCATCGAAGGGATTTATGCCCGAGCGGGCCTTGTCACAGATGTTGAATTAATTGATGGTTATCCTTCGACCTATCGGGCTTTTCTGCGCCGTCAACATCGCTGGGTGAGAGGAGACTGGCAGCTTATTCCTTGGCTTTTTAAACCTCTGCCCTTTATCTCTAAATGGAAGATCTTTGATAACTTAAGAAGAAGTTTGGAAAGTACAGCCCAATTATTGCTATTGACCTTAGGATTCATGATTCTTCCCGGGAGTCCTTGGGTATGGGCCGGACTGGCCGCACTAGGTATTCTCTGGCCCATGATCTTGTGCATCTTCAATATGCTTTTATGCCAGGGAAGAGAAGAAACTAACGTTGCTCAGGATTTCTTAACCCTTGCCGAACAATTTGCTCTACAATTTTTGCTTCTGCCCTATCAATCCTACATCATGCTTGATGCCATTTTCAGAAGCTTATACCGGCAGCTTATTTCTCACCGCAATATGCTGGAATGGGAGACGGCAGCTGATACGGAAAAACGAATCGACCTGAGTTTTAAAGCGAATTTAGGAGCAATGCGGCCTGTCATCGTCTATTGTGTCCTTGTTTTTTTTCTGATAGGGTTTCTGTTTCCGGCTAAGCTGATTGGGGTTACTCCCTTAGTGATTTTATGGCTTCTTTCCATTTGGTGTTCCTATCGGGTGAGCCTGCCGAAACGACATAAGGAGGCATTGCTTTCTGCTTCCGAACAGCAGTCGTTACGTCTCTGGGCCAGGAAAATTTGGGCCTTTTTTGATGAGTTTGTGAGTGATGCTGAGCATTGGCTGCCTCCTGACAATGTCCAAATTGATCCGCCCAATGGAATTGCTCATCGAACATCGCCTACGAATATTGGTTTAGCCTTGCTAGCAAATTTGGCAGCAAGAGACTTTGGTTATATTTCCTTATCGACGGCCATTAACAGAATTGAAAGTACACTGCAGACGATTAAGGAGCTCGGACATTGGCAAGGGCATCTTTACAATTGGTATGATACGTTAAGTTTGGAACCTTTGGAGCCACGATATATATCCACTGTGGATAGCGGTAATTTTGCAATGTATTTGGTGACGTTGAAATCTGGAATTAGCGAATCGCTGGAAAGTCCACTTCTCAATTTGGGTTATCTTTCTGCCTTGCAAGATACGTTAATCCTTTTTAAGCAGGCAGTCAGCGAAGAGGTATTTAACGATTTTTCCGAATTTGAAAGGAGTCTTAATAAGTTTCTGGAGACCTCTGATCAGAGCTGGAGTCTGGAAAGCTGGCGACAGCTGTTATTGTCTTGGCCTAATGTTCCCTCGGATCAGGAATGGTCTGAGGAAGGAAGATATTGGTATAAACAACTACAGAAAATGATTGGTTCCTTTGAGCAGGAGATTCAAGACTTTTTCCCTTGGGCCAAAGATCCAGCACTCAAAAACCAAATTGATCAACAGGTTGCCGATGAACTTCAGTTTGCTCCTTTAGAGCGTCTTGCATTGTACTATTCCCAGGGCTTAGAACAGGGAACGTTTTCTGCAGAATTTGGAGAAAAGATCAAACCTGCCTTAAAGAAAGCTCAGCAATTGTTACTTAAGTCCAGAGAATTACAGCATGAGCTCGAAGAGATGGTTTTGGCTACAGATTTTCGTCCCTTATTCGATGAGAAACGTCAACTTTTCTCCATTGGCTATCGGGTTGGGGACAGTATGCTTGATAAGTCCTATTATGATTTATTGGCCTCTGAGGCTCGCCAGGCAAGTTTTATTGCCATCGCCAAAGGGGATGTGTCTCATAGTCATTGGTTTAGACTTGGCCGTACCTTAACTTTGGCTCAGAGAAAACGCAGCCTCGTTTCTTGGAGCGGTACAATGTTTGAGTTTTTAATGCCTCTATTGGTCATGAGGAATTATGAAGGGACGTTATTGGATGAAACCTATAATTCAGTAGTTGAAGTTCAACGCAAGTATGCTGCTGAACATAATTTGCCTTGGGGAATTTCTGAATCGGGCTTCTACGCCTTCGATCCCCAGCTAAACTATCAATATAAAGCCTTCGGGGTTCCGGGATTGGGTCTGAAACGAGGATTAATTCAAGATTTAGTAATTGCACCTTATGCCAGTTTTTTGGCACTTATGGTTGCTCCGCGGGAAGCATTATCTAATATCTCCAGTATGGATCATCAGGGTTTCAGCGGCCGATACGGTCTTTATGAAGCTGCTGATTATACAGCGGATCGCATTCCTGTGGGAGGATCTCATAAGTTAATTAAGAGTTTCATGGCTCACCATCAGGGAATGAGCTTTCTGGCTCTAGATAATGTTTTGTTTGATAACAGGATGCAAAATCGATTGCATAAGGAGCCTTTTATTCAAGCCTCGGAGCTTCTTCTTCAAGAAAGGCTGCCTTCAGCAGTATCTCTGGTATCTCAGCCGGAGAGTGAACAGGTTGTTGCGGAACGATACAGCAAAAATACCCTTCCGGAAAAAAACCATTCTATTTTCCTGAATACTGCCATGAGCCCCATTCCCGTTACTCATTGTATTTCAAATGGACAATATTCAGTGATGTTAACAAATTCAGGAGCTGGATTCAGCCGATTCCGTGAAATCAGCATTTCACGTTGGCGTGAAGATGTAACCCGTGATGCTTGGGGTATGTATTTTTATATTCAAAATTTAAATTCCGGCGATGTTTGGTCAGCGGCTTTTCAGCCTTGTGGTTTTGGCGGGGAGGACTACAAAGTAACTTTTGCTCCGGACCGCGTAGAATTTCGTCGCCAGGACGGCAACCTTACGACTAAAACGGAAATCGTTGTTTCGCCTGAGGACCAAACGGAAATAAGACGTATTTCCCTTACGAATCATAGCAAATTTGAGCGTGTTGTGGAGATCACCAGTTATTTTGAAGTCGTTTTAGCAAGGGCAAATGATGATTTAGCCCATCCTGCCTTTGGTAATTTATTTATCCAAACGGATTATCAGAATGAAGTGCTTTTTGCGTCACGGCGTCCTCGTAAAGAAAATCAGCGGCGTTTATGGTTGATGCATACTGTGGCGACAGAAGGGGACAAGGTAGGAACCCTGCAATATGAGACAGACCGAGCACGATTTGTCGGAAGGGGGAGAAGCCTTGCCAAGCCGCAAGCCGTAGATGCCAATCATCCCTTGTCGAACACCGTTGGTGCAGTTCTTGATCCGATTATGAGCCTGCGTCAGCGAGTCAGAATTGGTCCGGGGCAGACAGCTAAGGTCTCTTTTTCAGTGGGTTATGCTGATAATCAAGAGGAAATAGTTCGCATTTCTGAAAAATACCGCGATCCGCTCTCGGTGAATAGAGCTTTTGAATTGGCTTGGACGCATTGCAATATGGAACTTCGTCATCTGAATTTGACGGCCGGGCAGGCCAATGAGGCACTCAGTCTTGGAGGGCACCTGTTCTATCTCAGCCCGTGTCGCAGAGATGTGGCGGAATACATTGAAAAGAATTGTAAAGGGCAGTCCGCTTTATGGTCCTATGCCATTTCCGGCGATTTGCCAATTGTACTCGTTCGAGTCGATTGCGAAGAACATCTGGATTTAGTCCGCCGCTTGCTCACGATCCATGAATACTGGAGTCTAAAAGGGTTATATGCTGATTTAGTAATTCTCAACGAGGACGAGAGCGGTTATGTCCAGGCTTTTCAGGATAATTTGCGGGATTTAGTTTCGATGGGACATGCTCGGGATCGTTTAAATCAACCGGGTGGTGTTTTTATCCTACAAAAAGGCCATGTTCACTCTGATGATTTAAGATTGCTTTATACCGTAGCAAGAATAATGTTTAATGGAGAAGGTGGGTCTTGCACACTTCAAGTTCGTAAGAAGAGCAAACTAATTACTGAGGAAGGGATCGATGCCGATACTCATAGTCCCAGCGCAGCAGATAAGGTCTACTTGGAAGCTTCTCCAGAAAATAAACCCTCTGAATCTATTGACGAGATCTTAAGTTCCTTAACATTCCCGAATGGATATGGAGGCTTTAGTGACGATGGAAAAGAATATATAATCCAACTTCAGGAAGGCAGGAATACCCCGCTTCCTTGGATTAACGTTATTGCCAACTCAAGGTTTGGCTTTCAAGTCTCCGAGGCAGGTGCGGGTTATTCCTGGTCAATGAACAGCAGAGAGTATAAACTGACTCCTTGGTCCAATGACCCGGTTCTTGATCCTCCCGGGGAAGTGCTTTACTTAAAGAATGTGGAGACAGGTGAATTCTGGTCCGTGACTGCCAGACCGAGGCGGGAGAAAGGAGCTTATACAATTCGCCATGGACAGGGATATTCTGTCTTTGAACACTGCAGTCATGGCGTAAAACAAACATTGAGACTCTTCGTGCCTGTTGAGGAACCTGTAAAAATCACTGAATTAATGCTGAGCAACATGTCGGAACAGACGATACATTTAAGTCTGGTCTATTATGCTGAATGGGTCTTGGGAGTAGCCCGGGAACAGACTGCCCCTTATTTGGTGTCGGAATTTGATAAGGAGAAACAGCTTTTCTTAGTTCGGAACACCTATCAAGAAGAATTTGCCGGAAGGCAAGGGTTTCTGACAGCAATTGGCGGAGACATTGATAGTTATACAGGGGATCGATCGGAATTTATCGGGCGAAACGGAAGCCTGGCAGATCCCATGGGCTTAAAGACGGAAAGATTCTCGGATTCTGTAGGTGCAGGTCTTGACCCTTGTACAGCAATGCAAATTAACCTATCGCTTGCGCCGGGAGAAGAAAAAACAGTGACCTTTTTATTAGGGGATACTCAGAATCGAGAAGAGGCCGAAGAAATTCGCGAGAAGTATAGAAACCCAAATCAGGTGAACGAAGAACTGGAACATGTCAAAAGCTTTTGGGATGGCTTACTGGGTAAAATTCAAGTTGAAACACCTGATACATCCATGAATTTGCTCTTAAATCGCTGGCTGCTTTATCAAACCATGGTTTGTCGGATATGGGCGAGATCGGCATTTTATCAGTCTGGAGGAGCCTATGGCTTTAGAGATCAACTTCAGGATGTTATGGCGCTGGTTTACACGTCCCCCGAGATAACTCGGCGGCAAATTATTCTTCATTGTGCCCACCAATTTCGAGAAGGTGATGTGCAGCATTGGTGGCATGAAGGAAAAAGTAAGGGTATACGAACAAGGTTTGCGGATGATTTGCTGTGGCTTCCTTTCGTGACTGCTCATTATATTGAACGTACCGGAGATATCGGGGTGCTGGAAGAAGTCACGTCTTTTCTTGAGGATGAACCGTTGAAAGAAGGGGAAGATGAACGTTATTCAGTTCCTAACGTTTCCGCTGAGACTGGGACTGTCTACGAACATTGTCTGCGAGCCCTTGAACGGGGCATGCGTTTTGGTGAACATGGCTTGCCGCTGATTGGTTCCGGAGACTGGAATGATGGATTTAGTCAAATCGGTCCCAAGGGTAGCGGAGAAAGTGTTTGGTTAGGATGGTTTTTGTATTTAACCTTACAGAGTTTCTTAAATATTTGTTTGGTGCGTCAAGATAAGGAACGGGGAGAGGACTATCGCAGGATTGCCGAAGAGCTTCAACAATCTTTAGAAAAACATGGTTGGGATGGCGGCTGGTATCGTCGTGCTTATTTTGATGATGGCACTCCCTTGGGGTCAACTCGAAATACAGAATGTCAGATTGATGCTATAGCTCAGTCTTGGTCGGTAATTTCAGGTGCAGCTAAACCTAGTCGTGCTTTAGATGCGATGTTGGCGTTGGAACATTATTTGTGGCGTAAAGACGAAGGAATTCTTCTGCTGTTGACACCGCCTTTTGACAAGTCTTTGCCTGATCCTGGTTATATTAAAGGCTATGTGCCGGGAGTTCGGGAAAATGGCGGACAATATACTCATGGGGCGATTTGGGCCGTATTGGCCTACACAACTCTGGGGGAAGGGGATAAAGCCATGGAATTGTTTCACATGTTAAACCCCGTCAATCATGCCCGAACGGAACATGAGGCCAATCGCTATAAAGTTGAGCCATATGTTGTCGCTGCGGATGTTTATGCCATTCACCCCCATGTCGGCCGCGGCGGCTGGAGCTGGTATACTGGAGCGGCAGGGTGGTTATATCAGGCTGGGCTTGAAGGGATATTGGGTTTTAAGCGACTAGGGGACAGGTTAATTCTTAAACCGTGTATACCCAGCCATTGGAAAGGCTTCCGTTTAACCTACACGTACTGTTCATCACGATATGAAATTGTCGTTGAGAATCCTCAAGGGAAGATGACCGGGGCTGAACGGATTACCTGTGACGATGTGCTTTTAGAGGAACCGGTCATTCTACTCAGGGATGACAGTCAGGTTCATACTGTATACTTAACGATGTAATAACCTTATCCTTTACCTTAGTAATAATGGCTTGAGAGACCCCATACCACACATTCTCTCTTGAATTTAAGGTGAAGCAGTATTTCCCGAGGACTTGCAATTTTTCAGACACTAAAAGCCTTCTATCGTAGTTATGATCCTACGACAGAAGGCATTTTTTACTTCTTGAAGGTTAGGTACGGTATTGTTTGGCTTTTAGATTTGATCATAATATTAAGAAATTGATTTTTGGGGTTTTGTATAAAATTTTAAGCTTCAGGCTGATAATAGCCTTTGCGGTTAAGAGAGAGTAAACCAGCGACAATTGCAATTCCCATTGAGGTTAACATGACAATCTGATAAGCCCCGACAAAAGCATTTGCTTGTTGTTCCGCTGTCGGAGAGGCGATACCTTTCAGCAGGATTGCCTGTCTGTTTTCGAATAAGGATACTGAATAAGAGATTCCAATAACCATGCCAACATTTCGGAGCAGGGCGTTAATTCCACCGGCAATACCTAATTTTATAGCTGGAACTGAACTCATGACACTGCTGTTATTGGGAGATTGGAAAAGGCCACAACCCAAACCTATCAGCAAAAGGCCTGGTACGATTTGCCAAGATAGTGAGCAGGTGGTTAGACTGGACAAGTATAAAAAGCCTGAGGCGAAGACGATTAAACCGCTTGTGGTCAGGATGTGTGGGCCGATTATATCCGAGATGTGTCCGCTGATTGGTGCAGAAATTGCCAACATCAGGGGAAAAGAGGTCATTATTAACCCAACTTGGGTGGGATCATAATTTAAAACATGCTGTAGGTAAAAAGGCATCAGCATGGTATTGGCAAACATTGCAACAAAAGAAAGAAATCCAGTCATATTTCCCACTAAAAAAGGCCGGATTCGGAATAGGGACAGATCAATCATAGGGCTTGAAACGCGAATTTCGGCCAAGAAAAATGCTATCAATAAGAGGAGACCGATGATTAAGCCACCTCTAATCGGATAAGATTTCCATCCCCAATCTTGACCATTACTAAGGGAAAATAAAAGGCACAGCATGCCGCCGATAAAAAGAAAGGCACCTATGAAGTCGAAAGTCTCATTGATTTGCGGGGGTGTGTCTAACGGAAGAATTAGGAGGGCGGCTATGTATCCTACAATTCCAATAGGTAAATTGATGTAAAATATAGTACGCCAGTTTAACAACCCAACTAATAAACCGCCGAGGGCGGGACCGGTAAGACTTCCCAAAGCAACAACAGTTCCGGTTAGCCCCAAAGCTTTTCCCCGTTCTTTTGGAGGGAAATTTGCAGTAATAATGGCAGGGCTATTTGCCATGAGGATCGATGCCCCAATTGCCTGGAAGACACGCATACCGATGAGAAACCAGATATTTGTCGCCATGCCGCAAAGTGCAGAACCAAGAGTGAAAATAATAAATCCAAAAGAGTATACTCGTTTTCTCCCAATAAGATCAGCTAAGCGCCCAAAAACAGGGAGCAGACTGGAGATGGTTAATAAATAGGCAGTAACTACCCATTGCAGCGTTGATAGGTTTGCTTGTAGTTTTCCTGAGATTGTCGGTAAAGCTACACTGACAATACTGCTGTCCAACGTTGACATAAAAGTCCCAATGGAAACTGTTGCTAAAATAAACCATCGGTATTTTGGGGAGTCTTTAAAATAGCTGGAGTTGTAACCTTCGATCACAAAACTTGCTCCTTTAGGCAATGCCGTTCAGTTTTTCAAAGATTGCTTTTCTTTTCCCGATGGTTAACACGACGACTAGATTTTCAGGGGCAAATACGGTGTAAACGACTCGGTATTCCTTGTGACCGCAGCGGAAAGAAACACGGTATGTTTCATAATAGGGCCCTTTTAGCCTTTTGAATCCCAAGGGATCTTCTTCGAGTCGGCTTAACACTGCGGGTATTTCCTTAAGCTCTGCCGGTTGGAGGACCGCTAAGTCATGAATTCCCCGGGTGGTTATGATAACTTGATAAGGCGTTGAAGATGATTTTATGCTCTCCTCCAATGGTTTTATGCTTTGGACGGCGCGCCATTTCACGGATTGGAAATTTTTGTGAGCCCGGTAACCTTCTTCTGCCATACGATCAAGGACTGTGCTTAACTTTAATTTTTGTTCCAGTAATCTATTCTTAAGCTCGTCGCCTGTAAATCCGGCGCTATGTAAATCACCGATAATCAGGTCTTCAAAAAAATCGGAAAGAGGTTCGACTGAACGCTCGGCAGTTCTTACGAAAACTTTGCCTTCAGAATCAACACATAAATCTAAAGTGTCTCCTGGAGCTAATCCAAAGAGGTTTCTCAATTCCAAGGGTAATGAGATTTCTCCTTCTGCGCCGACCTTCACCCGGTAAGTTTCCATTGTTTTTCCCCCTTTTAGTTCATGTCTTTTTGGCTTGAACTTAGGTTGTACGGGTATATACTGTAGTTATCCTTATGAATTCGACGGATAATTGGTTAATCCTTCCTGTTTATAAATAATATTTAGACTATTCTGCATAAAACAAATATGTTATTCAGTCTTGTTTCGAGATAACAAGACTTATACTATAATATTGTATGTGAGAAAAAAGCTCCAAATTTAGTCAAAAGGGGTTTTGCAGCTTTGGGAAAAAAGAATTTTTATGTTGTAAAAGAGGGCTATAAGAAGGGGCTTTTCAATAATTGGCCTGATTGTCAGGCAGCAGTTAAAGGGTATAAAGGAGCGGTTTTTAAAGGGTTCGAAACGAAAGCTGAAGCCCTTGCCTGGAAAGATGATGGAGAAAATCAAAAGGGTGAGATCAAGACAAACTCCTCTAAAGATAAAGTATGTGATGCGAATTGGGAGTATGACTATGACGTTTATACTGATGGCAGTTATCGCAATGGGAAGTATTCCTTTGGCTATGTTTTTGTCAAAGAGGGACAAGTTATTTTTGAAGCGAATGGAGATGGAGAAAATCATGAAGCTGCCATTATGAGGAATGTTGCCGGAGAAATTGCGGCGGTAATACATGCTGTGAAAAAGGCTAAGAGTCTGAATGCCAAGATAAGAATTTATCACGACTATTCAGGAATTGCCAATTGGGTAACTGGGGCCTGGAAAGCCAAGAATAAATTTACACAAGCCTATGTAACATTTATGAAAGAGTACCAAGGCCTCTACACTTTCGAAAAGGTAGCCGGTCACAGTGGTAATCGGTTTAACGATTACGTGGACCGGCTTGCGAAGGAGGCATTGGGAATTAGCAGTAAGTGATTAGATAAAGAGCTGCATATCTGACTCTAAGGCATCTTTTAAGTATTCCTTAGCAGTAATAATTTGGACCTCCGGCAGTAATTCATCCTCTTTGAAGCCCATGACCTCAACAGAGAGCTTACAGCCAAAAAAGGTTACTCCTTTTTTTCGGGCCCCATTAAGGAAATCGGTGAGTGTGGGGGTCTCGTCATCATTCATCATCTCAAGGAGCATTTGTTTTCCTAAGCCTGCCATATTCATGCGAGAAAGGGGCAGTTCTTCCGGTCCTTTGGGTGTCATCAAACCGAAGATTTTTTCAAAGGCAGTTTTATCGTCTGCTGATAACTTAGATGGATCTCTTACCAAAAATAATCCCCAAAAAGCAAAAAACATGCTCACATTAACCCCTAATTCTTTTGCAGTATTGGCGAGTATGAGTGCTGCTAAGGCTTTATCATAGTCACCGCTGAACATGAGAATATTCATCTTTTTCTCCAATACTTACACCCCTTAGAATTTGTTTTCTAAAGCTAGTATAAGTAAAAATTAGAATTGTATAACCTAGGAGATGCTCATTGTGGGGTGCCTGACAATTTGCTCCAGGGTTTGCAGGAGAATATTTATTTCGTTAAAATTATTATAGAGGCCAAAACTTATACGGACGACACCTGGGCGAGAAGAATTTCGGCTCTTTTTGTAATACTCCATTTGTTTCGGAGAAATTGATAGTAATTTCTGGATATAGGGTTGAGTACAGAAGCAACCCGTCCGAACGGCGATACCGGCTTCCTGAGAGAGGATTGAACCAACCCGTTCGTGGTGCATGCCTTTAATATTGAAGGGAATGACGCCTATATGGGGTTCCCCCGGGCTGAGTTGAGTATACAGTGTAATGCCCGGAATTGATCTTAGTCCCGAATAAGCATATTCGGTAAGCTGATATTCATAGTGATCAATTTTTTTTAGGTCTAAAGCACACAACGTTTTTATGGCAGCGACAAGAGCGACAACCCCGATAACATTTGGAGAGCCGGCTTCATCCTTCATTGGAGAGTCGTTCCAAAAAACCCAATTGTGGGTCACGATCTCTGCGGTTCCACCCCCTACCATTTCTGAGACCCCTTTTTGGAAGGTTTCACGAGGTCCGATCAGGACTCCGCTGCCAAAGGGTGCGTACATTTTGTGAGCCGAAAATGCCAGATAATCGATACGCTGAAGCGGGTTTTCCGGCCTCATATTGACAACGGTATGGGGTACCATTTGAGCACCATCCACAAGGATTTTAGCTCGATAACGATGAGCTAATTCGGCTATTTTATGTATGGGATTAATATAGCCGGTTACGTTTGATGCTCCGGTAACTGTAACTAATTTTACTTTCCCCTTATAGCGTATTAGCTTGTTTTCCAAGTCCGTTATGTTTAGTTTTCCCTGAGAGTTTACCTCTACATAATCTACTTGAAATTTGTTTCTCCACGGCAAATCGTTGGAATGATGCTCCATCCATGTGGATAAAACTACACTTTTCTTATTGTCTTCGCAAAGGCGATAAGACAATTTATTAATGGCTTCCGTCGTATTTTTAACAAAAATCGCCGTATCGTTATCGGGGTCAGCATTGACGAAATTAAGAACGATCGATCTCGCTTCTTCGTAGATCTGGGAAGAATATTGCGATTTGTACCCTGTACCGCGATGAACTGAAGAATACATTGGTGCGAAGCGATTTATTTCCTCCATGACAGAAACTAAAGGGGGGGTTGACGCAGCATTATCAAAATTAATACCCGTTACCCATTCCCCGTTGTATAAGGGAATCTTCATGTCTGTCCCCATAACAAGATGTCTATAAATTGATTCTGAAAGTTTATAGTTCATGTAATCATCTCTTTCGGTTAAAAATATGTTTCTTCAGCATCATATTATTATTTAATCAAAAGGTGACTAAAGAATTTGACTACATGATATATTCTCCTGTGTAACATACTAACATTGAAATTCACTTGCAAAAGTATGGAGGTAACTATGAAAAAGTCAGGTGAAATCCAAAAACACCCAAAAGGTCTTGCCAGCGCCAAGTATGATTCTCGGCGAGCAGAATTCAAACAGCATCAGAAAAAAGGTAAGGATCTTAAAGAAAACCCTAATAGCGAGCTCTAGTTTTCAAGCCTCAGCCTAGGGCTGAGGCTTGAATTCAGTAAATGCGGTTTATGGTAAGTTGATGGTATAATTAATCGTTAACCGAGCTTAAAAACCTATGTATTGTAAAAATAGTTTTGCTAAAGATGGAGGTTTAAAGATGACAACTGTAATTGAACGATTCTTACATTATGTAAAATTTGATACACAATCCAGTGAAGAAACCAATGTCCTCACAACTCCAGGGCAATTTAAATTGGCTGATACTCTCGTAGAAGAACTTAAAGCTCTGGGGTTAGACGATGCTTCCGTCGATGAAAAGGGATATGTCCTTGCTCATTTGCCGGCAAATACCACCAAACATATTCCGCCAATTGGTTTTATCGCCCATCTGGATACAAGCCCCGATATGCCTGGTAAGGATGTAAAACCTCAGCTTATTGAAAATTATGATGGCGGTGATATTGTCCTCAACGGAGATAATAATATTGTTTTATCACCTAAGGACTTTCCGGAATTATTAAATTACCGCGGGAAAAATCTAATTACCACCGACGGAACAACCTTACTTGGAGCAGATGACAAGGCAGGAATCGCGGAGGTGATGACAGCCATTGATTATCTGCAGAGTCATAAGGAAATTTCACATGGGATGATTTGCATTGCTTTTACCCCTAACGAGGAAGTAGGCAGGGGAGCGGACTATTTCGATGTTCAGAGATTTGGTGCAGAGTTTGCTTATACCGTTGATGGTGGTGCAATCGGTGAATTAGAATATGAAAATTTTAATGCGGCCGGGGCAAAGGTTAAAGTCCAGGGCAGAAATGTTCACCCAGGATCGGCTAAGGGTAAAATGATTAATGCTATTTTGCTGGCTCAAGAATTTATTATGAAGCTGCCAACGGATGAAACTCCTGCCAATACCGAAGGATATGAAGGATTTTATCACTTGACTGATATTCAAGGAAACGTAGAAGAGACAATCCTTAATTATATAGTACGTGATTTCGATATAAACTCCTTCAAGCGAAGAAAAGATGATTTACAGCAGATTATCAATGATCTTAATGAAAAACATGGAGCTGGAAGGTTTTCCATTGAGATTAAGGATCAATACTTCAATATGAAAGAAAAGATCGAACCTGTAAAGCATATTCTTGAGAATGCGGAAAAGGCCATGAATGAAGTTGGCGTGGTGCCGGATATCCGTCCGATTAGAGGCGGAACTGATGGTGCGAGACTATCATTTATGGGGTTACCTACGCCAAATATTTTTACCGGCGGACATAATTTTCATGGAAAATTTGAATTTATTCCCACGTTTGCTCTGGAAAAAGCGGTCGATGTTATTATAAAGATCGTTGAGATTTACACCGCGAAATGATAGCTATTAAAAACATGATAATCTTTTCTCAGACCTCATGATTCAATAATAATACAGAATTTGGTTAAGATTTCTCTATTAAGAACGCATGTTCGCGATTATTCTGTTTGATACAGAAAATTGCGACGGTTCCATACTTGCTATTATTATCTCTTAAACGTATAGTAGACAAGGACCTTTTCCGAAGTTGAAGAGGTTAGTCGTAAATATTTGAGGGGTTGAATTCAAAATGGCTAAATTACAGTTAATAGCAACGGCTGCCTTTGGTTTAGAATCTATTGTCGCCCGAGAGTTGAAGGAACTGGGGTATTTCGATCAAGTCGTCGAAAATGGAAAGGTTACTTATGTCGCTGATGAGCTGGGAATTTGCCGCTCAAACATTTGGCTGCGAAGTTCTGATCGCGTCCTGTTAAAAATCGGTTCTTTCAAGGCTATGACCTTTGAAGAGCTCTTTCAAGAGACGAAAAAATTACCTTGGGAAGAATGGCTTCCCGAAGATGCGAACTTTCCTGTCCAAGGAAAATCAATTAAATCAAAGCTATTCAGTGTTTCTGACTGCCAGGCCATAGTTAAAAAAGCAATTGTGGAACGGTTAAAGGAGAAATATGGCCGTAGTTGGTTCGAAGAAACGGGGCCCCGCTATCAAATTGAGGTTGCCCTTCTGAATAACGAGGCTACTTTGACAATCGATACTTCCGGACTTGGTCTGCATAAACGCGGTTACCGTAAACTTGCGGGTCAAGCACCTCTAAAAGAGACTCTAGCTGCAGCAATGGTTCAATTGAGTCATTGGCATAAAGAACGAGCTTTATTAGACCCTTTCTGCGGGACGGGAACGATCCTAATTGAAGCAGCCATGATTGCCCTTAATCAGGCGCCTGGCCTCAAGCGAAGCTTTGATGCCGAAAAGTGGCAATGTATTTCCAAAGAGTTTTGGCAGGAAGCTTTTCAAGAGGCCCTTGATCTTCAAGAACACAGTAAAGACCTACATATTTATGGTTCAGATATTGACCCTAAGGCTCTGTCTTTAGCAAGGATACATGCTCAGGAGGCCGGCCTCAGTGATCTGATTCATTTTCAGCGTTTGCCGGTGGCGGAGGTCGGATCAAGATATAATTATGGTCATATTATTACGAATCCACCCTATGGGGAGCGATTAGGTCAAAAGGACGAAATTGAACAGCTTTATCTTGAACTTGGTGAGACCTTTAACCGTTTAGAAAACTGGTCTCTCCATGTTATTACGAATCAACAATATCCCGAACGCTTGATGGGGAGGCGCTGGGATAAAAGCAGAAAACTTTATAATGGACGACTAGAATGTCATTATTATCAATTTTTTGGACCACGTCCGCCGAGAAACTAGTCGAACGTAAACAAGAAATGCAAAAGAGGATTATTCCCTTGTCGCCGGGAGAATAATCCTCTTTTAATATTATATCTTAAGTTTATCAAGTACGGTTTTCCGGACATCTAACGCACAGAAACGGGAGGCTCTCCTTTTACGGTTTGAAGATCTCGCAAAGCTCGTTGAACCTCCTCGTCGAGGCCTTCAATGGCTATGATGACGGATCCTTCCGAACCATCGACACCTCCGGCAGCAATGCAGCGAGCTTCCACATCATATAAAGTTTCCAGTGCGGTTAACTCAGTGACTGGAGTTGCCCCCAACATTGGGATAAGACCAACCTTATGCCCAATCGACTCATCTACGCTGGATTTGGTCATAAACTCTACAGCCTGACGCACATCAGGCACCATTTTTTCAAGGCCGATAGGAACGATCAGCTTTACTCCGCGGGCATAGAGTAATCCCTGTGCTGCCCCAATGGTTCCGCCCGAAGCATCTGAAACCATCACAGCCGTTAAACCGGTGTGATCGACAGCATTTCCACCTTTGATAAAGATATCGCCGGATTTTAACTTAGGAAGATATTCTTTCCAAGGGGTCTCAATAACCTTTCCCTCAACAATGACATAAGGAGCAGTTTTCTTTGTAGAGCGGCTGATTCCTAACTCTCCTTTGGTAACAATGCCCATTGTGTAGCCTGTCTTATCTTCAATGGTTACCCCTAGCAATTCTTCAGCTACAAAAGCATTTGTTGTACCTCCTGCGATGATAACAGCATGGTTGTTTAAAGCATTCTGAACACAAGACATTCCCTTAACCCCTCTGGCAATAAGACGTTTAGATTCGCTGGCAGTTAACGTTATTAATGCTTTCATACAATAACCTCCTTGCAGTTTTTTAATAATGATGTATTTATGTTATACGAAAACAATAATTAATAAAAGCTAAATATTACGTTTTTGGTTAGAGTCTAAAAAAAATGTAAATATTTTGTCAAACAGTAATTATAATTAAGAAATATCAGATCATTAAGCCTTTTTTGAATAAAAAATTAGATGTGTGCACCATAAAGATACAATTAGATAATGATATGGTAGGATAAAAAATGATAATTTTACAAGCTTAAATAACTCAAATACACTAAACGTGATAATAATAACAAAGGAGGTAGAGGGTTTTGTTTCTAAGTTTAATTGCTTATGCGGCCATACTCCTTTTTCTTGGTTTGTCCGCTTATAAGGCCTATCAGTTTTCAAAATTACCATTACACGGGCGAATGGAACTATATCCCGTACCGAAAGAAAAAGGATTTGAGCACGGAGGCTCATTCTACGAGGAGATTTCTTGGTGGAAAAAACCTCGAGAAGTTTCGCATGTTCGGGAAATTGTCGAAATGTTTAAGGAAATAGTCTTCATTAAAACGTTATTCGAAAATCAGCGCCCTTTTTGGTGGCTTTCTTACGCACTTCATTTAGGAATTTATTTTATTTTTGTTTGGACATTCCTGTTAGTTGCCGGGGCTATTTCAATGCTTAATGGAATTGTGGTTGCAGCGAATACAACGAGCATTTGGGGACTTTTATTATTTTATTTAACTTATATCACGGGGATTATTGGTCTTGTCTTAGTTGCGTTAGGTTCCGGGTTGTTAGTTCTTCGTCGTATGTTTGACACTACTTTGAAAAAATATACGACACCTCAGGAATACTTTAATCTTTTGCTTATCTTTGCGGCAGTCGTTACTGGAATCATTACCTGGAGCAGCGATTTTACGTTTGGTGCTGCTCGAGAAGTTACGGCGAGCATTATTACCTTTACACCTTTTGCTGCCAATGGCCTCTTGGTATTACATGTTATTCTGGTCGGAATTATGTTAATCTATATTCCCCTCAGCAAAATGAGTCATTATGTAGGAAAGTACTTTACCTTCCATACAGTTCTGTGGGACAACAGCCCTAATCTTAGAGGAAGCGCTATTGAGCAAAAAGTGAAGGCGGCTACTTCTTATCGTCCAACTACCACTTGGTCAGCTCCTCATATTCAGGCACCTAGCTCCACGAAGAAATAGGATTAAAATTCTTAAGTGAACTTTTTGAGAAGAGGAGAACTAAATATATGTTAGATCAAAAAGATTTGCGCCCGAAAGATTTGGGACGTTCGGATGAACAGTTGATTAAACTCGAAACCTATAATCTTATGCCATTATTGCCTCCCTATGATAAACCGGGTATGCAGCCCCCAATTTCCGAGCCCAAGCCTGCGTGGAGAGAAAAATACTGTGCATCTTTAGACGGCTTTATTGGACTCGATACTCTGACCCGTCCTCAAACGAAAGAAGAGGAAGATGAATTTGTTCGTAAGTTTCTCAGTGGTTTAGAGAAAATTTTCTCGGATGCCAATAATGGTATATTGGAACCTCTGTTACTGTCTTTTGAATATTGCGCAAAATGCAACACGTGTTCCGAAGCTTGCCATATCTATAAGGCAGCCGGAAACAATGAACTCTATCGTCCAATTTTCCGCTCGGAAGTCCTGCGTAAAATTGTGAAAAAGTATTTTACGAAGAGCGGTAAACTATTAGGCGGCTTTGTAGGTGCGGACATTGATGTCAATTGGGAAACGATTGCACGTTTAGGCGAGTTGGCTTACCGTTGTAATCTCTGCCGGCGATGTGCTCAAACTTGCCCGTTGGGCTTAGATAATTCAATTCTTTCCAAAGAAATTCGTAAAATCTTTAGCCAGGAAATGGGAATTGCCCCAACCCCTCTGCACAATAAAGGATCTATGCTGCAACTCAAAACGGGTTCCTCCACAGGTTTAACAAAACCTGCTTTCTTAGATACCTTGGAATTTCTGGAAGAAGATACAGAAGAGAAATTTGGTATCAAATTGAAGTTCCCTGTTGACAAAAAAGGTGCAGATATTCTCGTTTTGCATAACGCCGGAGAATTCATTGCCTGGCCGGAAAATCCAGTAGCCTTTGCAATTTTAATGAACGAAGCAGGCCTTAATTGGACACTAAGCAGTGAAATAATGGGTTATGACAGTGTTAACTACGGATTGTGGTATGATGACTTTCAAGCTAAGCAAATTGCTTTAGCACAGATGAAGGCAGCCAAGGCACTCGGCGTTAATCGTATTATCGTTGGAGAATGCGGTCATGCTCATAAAGCATCTATCGTTGCAGGAGATCGTATGGCCTACGGAGATGCGAAAGTAAATGTTGAAAGCTGCTTGCCTCTTCTCTGGGATTTGGTGCAGAGTAAGCGCTTGAAAATGGATCCTAGCCGTAATAATTTTCCAGTGACTCTCCATGACCCTTGTAATGTTGTTCGTCAGATGGGAATTGTTGAGCCCCAGAGAAATGTCTTAAGGGAAATCTGCCCACAGTTTAGAGAAATGACACCGCACGGTGTTGATAATTATTGCTGTGGCGGCGGCAGCGGGTTTGCCATTATGAATTCGCAAAATTTCCCGTCATTTAGAGATAACGTTGCTTCCCGGATGAAGTTCAACCAAATTCTTGGCGCATTTCAAGGCAAAATGGAAGATGCCACTCAAGTTAAGTATATCTGTGCCCCATGTTCAAACTGTAAGGGAGCTATGCGGGCAATTCTTGAGCACTATGAAGCCACGGAAAAGTTTAACCTGCAGTATGGCGGCCTCGTTGAACTTATGGTCAATGCCCTTGTAAGCATGAAAAAGCCTTTCTTTGAATTCCTAGAATAGTTTTAGCCATATAATTTGCTGATGGACCATTTCAGTGATCTGGAATGGTCCATCATCTAAGCAAACATTTGGGAACAGGTGTTCCTCGGCTGTTTGCTTATTTCATGTTATGGTAAGAGCATTCATGTTTTCAAGGCTATGGTGCTATAACCTTCATAAAAATGGATTAACTCGCCTTTGCAGCTGGATGTATAGACATATTAAAATTGATATGAATCTATAAATTTGAGACGCATTTTTTATGGTGGACTTAAAAATTGAGAACTATTGAAGTTTACACTAAACGAAAACGTACGTATCGCTGCATATTTAACGATAAGTATAATAATTAATTTTGCATATTGTACAATCGTAATTATATATTGTACGTATAGAATACAAGGTGTTAAATTAAGAATATGAACTAGTGTTAATTTACACAAGAAGATTTCTCCTATTTCTCACAATGTTCATTTTTTAATACTCTCTTTTAAGGTTAAGGAGGTGTAATTAGTGTTTATCGTATCAATTGACGAGGATCAGTGCTCTGGCTGCAATTCATGTACTGAAGGATGCCCAGCTCACCTGCTTGGCTTTAGTGATGACAAAGCACATGTAATCGGCGACGAATCAGAATGTATGGGTTGCGAAAGCTGCATTTCTGTTTGCCCGACTGGTGCTGTCACTATTACTGAAATGTAGAAACCCCATAAAATAATAGATGGAGGGTGTGCAATGACGGAAAAGAAAACGCCGCTACTGGACGAACTGGAAAAAGGAAAATGGCCCAGTTTTGTGACGGAAATGAAACGCGCTGCGGTTAAGAGTGAATCTGCTGGCGAGTTGCTCCAAGTTTTGGAGAGATCTTATGTTGAGCACAGAGGACACTGGAAACATGGTGGAATTGTTGGAGTTAGAGGTTACGGCGGTGGTGTTATCGGCCGTTATGTTGATGAGCCTGAAACCTATCCAAATGTTGCTGAATTCCATACAGTCCGTATTAATCAACCATCAGGATTCTTCTACAACACGAAAACACTCCGCACAATTTGTGATATTTGGGAGAAATATGGCAGCGGCTTAACAAACATGCATGGCTCTACTGGGGACGTCATTTTGCTAGGCTGTAAAACAGAGGATATCCAACCTATATTTGATGAGTATAGCGAAGCTGGTTTTGACTTGGGCGGATCTGGATCCTGCCTTAGAACAACCAACTGCTGCGTAGGACCTGGCCGTTGTGAGTTTGCCTGCTACGATACTCTTGAAGCATGCTATAATATTACCAATGAATTTATGGATGAGCTTCACCGTCCAATGTGGCCTTATAAGAGCAAAATTAAGTTCTCAGGCTGTGCTAATGACTGCACCGGTGCAATTGCCCGCTCAGATATCTCCGTCATTGGTACTTGGCGTGATTCCATCCAATTTGATCAAGCAGCTGTTAAAGAATATGCAGCGAAAAACTTTGATATTCAAGGTCTGGTTTGTGACAAATGTCCGACTAAGTGCCTGACTTATAATAGCCAAGCTCAAGAACTTTCCATAGTTGCAGAAGATTGCACACGTTGTATGCACTGCATCAACATGATGCCTAAAGCAATTAAAGCTGGTAAGGAAAAAGGCGCTTCCATTTTGATCGGTGGTAAATCAACAATCGTTCAATCCGCGTTTATGTCTTCAGTGGTTGTACCTTTCATGAAGATGGAAGCGGAAAACGACTTTGAAGAATTTAAAGATCTCGTAAGACGCATTTGGGATTGGTGGGATGAGAACGGTAAGTCTCGTGAGCGTCTTGGAGAATTAATTTATCGCGTAGGAATGGGTAAATTCCTCCGTGAATGTGAAATTCCGGCTGTACCACAGCAAGTCTTCCGTCCGCGTGCTAACCCATATGTATTCTGGCAGCAAGATGACCTTGACAAGTCAGGTACTGCTCTTGATGGTTCGAAACTCTAATAAAATAGATAGTTTAACGAGAGGTGGATAATCATGGCAAAATTAGACCAAGGACCTCCTAATTATAAGGAGATGCTTCCTCCAATAATTACGGAAAACTATGGCAAATGGCAATATCATGAGATCCCACAACCGGGTGTACTCAAACACGTTGCTGAGAGCGGTGCTGCTCTTTATAGTGTGCGTGTAGGTTCTCCTCGTTTAGTAAGTATTGATTTCATTCGTGATATTTGCAACCTTGCTGACCAATATTGCGATGGACATCTGCGTTTCACCACACGTAACAACGTAGAATTCTTAGTGTCCGATGAAGCAAAACTCAAGGCCCTTCTTGAGACATTATCTGCTCAAGGATATGCTGTTGGCGGTACAGGAGCATCCATTAGTAACATCATCCACACTCAAGGATGGGTTCACTGCCATACACCTGCAACAGATGCTTCAGGTGTCGTTAAGGCTGTTATGGATGACCTGTATGAGTATTTTAATTCCATGAAGCTCCCGGCTAAATTGAAAATGGGCTTAGCCTGCTGCTTAAATATGTGTGGATCAACACACTGCAGTGACATCGGCATTGTCGGTGTACACCGTACTCCTCCTCGTATCGACCATGAAAAACTCCGTAAGACAACTGAAATCCCGACACTGGTAGCAAGCTGCCCGACTGGTGCAATTCGTCCAGATCCGAAGAACAAGAGTGTTGTCGTAAATGAAGACAAATGCATGTACTGCGGAAACTGCTACACCATGTCTCCGGCTATGGAAATTTATGATCCGAGAAATGACGGTATTGCCATTCTCATCGGAGGTAAAGTTTCCAATGCCCGTACTGCACCGAGCTTTTCTCGCATGGTAATTCCGTTCCTGCCGAACAATCCGCCGCGTTGGCCTGAAGTTACAGAAGCTATCCGAAGTATTATTGAACTCTGGATTGCGAATGCACAAAAAGGTGAACGTCTTGGTGAATGGATTGAGCGTATTGGCTGGGAAAAATTCTTTAGCCTCAGCGGATTGCCGTTCTCGGAAATGCTTATTGACGATTATATCTTTGCACGGGATACTTTCCGTACAGCTGCTGGATTTAAATACTAATTAAAAATTTAGGGGGTATAGACAAATGGGTAGAGGACCAGCGAACCCAGAAGTCAAGAAGAAAGTTCTTGAGTACTTGGCTAAGGTTGAAAAAGCTAAAAGTAGAGACGTTGCGGTTGCCATCGGCGAGAAGAAAAGCGATGTTGATGATGCCGTAAAAGAACTTACTGCTGAGGACCTTGTTGAATACCTCTATATTACGACAACTTATATTTGCCTAAAAGGTAAAGTAAAAACACCAAATTCATAATTATTGATCGACGCGATCACTCTTAATCATCAGTTTTAAATCGTTGACCATCCCGACTTCTCTGATCCTGTTTCTGCTGATTATTCGATCAAGCATTACCCGGGATCGGAAGTTGGGTGGTCAATTTTGTTATGAGGTGCGTAAGTCATAAGCAAAAGCTCCAAGAAAGGTGTGGATGATGTGTTGCCTATATCAGAAAATATGACTGTGAATCTTGATCAAAGTAACCTAAGCGTCCCACGCATCGTCATTGGAGCACCTCAAGGGAGAAGTGGCAAAACCACTTTTACCTTAGGATTATTAAGGGCTTTTGTGCGGCAGGGTGTTAGGGTTCAACCTTTTAAAAAGGGCCCTGATTATATTGATACCAGTTGGCATACTGTAGCTGCTCGTACAACAAGCCGCAATTTAGATGCTTATTTTATGACACATCAAGAACTTTGTGAGTCCGTATATAATCATTCAAGCGACAAAGATGTTACAATTATTGAAGGCGCTATGGGATTATATGATGGATCTGACCTGCGAGGAAGCAGTTCAACAGCTGAAATAGCTAAGATAACACGAACACCAGTACTTTTGGTTGTTGATGCGACCCGTATGACTCGAAGCATTGCAGCAATGGTTATGGGGTATCAGCATTTTGACCCGGAAGTACGAATACTTGGTGTTGTTCTTAACAAAGTTGCTCGTAATCGGCATGAGAAGGTTGCACGTGAGTCTATTGAGGAATTTTGCAAAATTCCTGTCGTTGGGGCAATTCCTAAAGATCTTAATTTAACCATTCCTGATCGCCACCTTGGCTTAGTAACGAGTGATGAATTCAATGAAACAAATCAATTATTGGATTATTTTGCAGAGGTTATTTCTCAACATGTTGATTTAGAACTAGTGTTGGAGTTAGCTCGAAGTGCCCCGAAAGTTCCAAATATCCAGGGAATAACTTTAAATAATTCAGACGATAATCTGAAAGCAAGGAATAGTTCGCCTAATATTGGAATAATTAAGGATGCTGCTTTTAGTTTTTATTATCCTGAGAATATCGAGGCCTTACAGCGACTTGGAGCTAATCTGATTCCTATTAAATCGCTAATTGATAGTAAACTTCCTAATGACCTCGATGGTTTATATATTGGGGGAGGATTTCCGGAGATTTTCGCTGCAGAACTTGAAAAGAACAAATCAATCCGGGAAGATATTAAATTCTATGCCGAAAAAGGTCTACCTATCTATGCTGAATGTGGGGGATTAATGTTTTTAGGGCGATCCATAAGTATCTCGAATAAAAGTTATAATATGGTAGGATTGCTCCCCTTTGATACTCAAATGGAGCGAAAACCCCAAGGGCATGGGTATACACTTATGAAAGTTAACCAGGGGCAACCTTGGTTTGATGATGATATAGAAGTTAAAGGACACGAATTTCATAATTCTCGTATTATTAATTTATCTTCTGATGTAAAATTTGGTTTTGAAGTAAAACGTGGTCATGGAATTGACGGACAGCATGATGGAATATATTATAAGAATGTATTTGCTTCTTATAATCATCTTCATGCCGTAGGGTGTCCAGTTTGGGCTGAACGTATGGTTGATCTCGCCATACAATATAAGCAAAGAAAATGGCTGTTACTTGAGAAAGCTGCCGGCCAAAATTAGATATAATTTCAACGTTTATGATCTTGTATAGTTGAAACCCGGATATGCTGAAAAAAGAACTCCGCAGAACCATAATCTAATGCGGAGTTCTTAAATTTCCTTTATTTAAGAAAAAGAACGTTTGCTCATCTGGAATAATCTTTCTTCTAATGGTATTATAAATATATACGATACCAAACCTGTTTTTTTATGACTGACGCTAACCAAAGCAATTGGCGAAATATTTTATGGATATAAATCTAGGAGGGAGATTTACCATCATGGAACAACACTTTCTTGTTTTTAAAGAAGTGGCAGAAACTAAAAACATTACGCTCTCTGCGAAAAAACTCCATATGAGCCAACCTAGTATTAGTTTGCAGATTCAGAACTTGGAGAATCAATACGGTGCTCGTTTTTTCGATAGAACGAATAAAGGAGTAACCCTAACAAAAGAGGGAGAAATATTTTATACTCATGTTCGAAGTGTACTGGATATTCTTATGAATGCTAAAGAACAGATCAGTGCATTATCAAAAGGGCGGAGAGGCCTTATTTATTTAGGAGCGACATTGACAATAGGGGAGTATATTCTTCCTAATATTCTGGCTTATTTATATAGAAATCATCCTGATGTTGATTTTAAGGTCAAAATTGCGAACACAGATTCCATATCGCAGGATGTTTTAGAGAAAAAGATCCATATTGGTTTAATTGAAGGACCTGTTCCACGGCATAAGGATCTTAACGTCGAAAAGTTTTGGGAAGACGAATTGGTTGTCGTACTTCCTTATTTTCATCCCTGGGCAGCGAGAGAGAGCATTACTCTTGCGGAATTGCCTCATGAGCGTCTGGTAACTCGTGAGGATGGTTCTGGAACACGTAAGGTTATGGAAATGGCTCTCAAAGAGAGAGGCCTTGAACCAGAACAGTTAAACATCAGTATGGAGTTAGGAAGCACTCAGGCAATCAAAGAAGTCGTTGCAGCAGGTTTAGGGATAACGATTATTTCTTCCCTTACTGTTCGTCGGGAATGTGATCAAAAGATTTTTAAGTCCTTAAAAATTCAGGATGCTCCGGTCTACCGTCCTTTAAGCATTCTTACAAATGCACATCAAAATACCCAAGCGACTCAGTCAAAAGATGAGCGTCTATTAATTGATTTGCTTCATGATCATAGATTGTTATCGGAAATCCTTAGTAAAGATTATAATGAATTGGACAGCATAGAATAAAAGAGCAAGTTTAAGTGTTTATCAAATACTCTAATGTCACGAGTGGAAGAGCGAGGAAACTATGCAACATGACTGTCAAATAGGCTTAGTTCAAATGGAATCTCATATCGGCGAAAGAGAAGCTAATTTTATGAGCATCACACATCTTGCTGAAGTGGCAAGTAAGAAGAAGGTTTCCTTCTTGTGTTTCCCTGAATGTGCCTTGGACGGATATTCGCCGCAGTATGCATCGGAGCTTGGTGATACGATTCGTTGTTCAGTAATAAACCGCTTGAAAGAATGCGCAGAAGATTTGGGTATTACCTTGCTGGTTGGACTGGTTGAGCAAGATAATCAGGCCGAAAAGCCCTATATTTCACATGTTATTTTGTCTCCGGATAACGAGGATATGGTTTATCGCAAAGTTCATTTAGGGAGAAGTGAGCTGGACTATTTTACTCCTGGTAACCAATTTCCAGTATTCTACACACAGGGAACAACGTTTGCCGTTGGAATATGCTGGGATTGGCATTTTCCGGAGGTGACTGCCATTTATTCTTTGAAAGGCGCAGAGGTTATTTTTGCTCCTCATGCTTCTCCTGTCATTGCTGGTGATCGAAAGGAAATCTGGCTGCGTTACCTGGGAACAAGAGCCTACGATAATTCAGTATATCTGGGAGCCTGTAATTTGATCGGGAGTAACGGTAAAGGCAAAGAGTTCAGCGGCGGAACGTTAACGATCGGTCCTAAGGGTGAAGTGATTTCTTACACAGAAGTATTAGAAGAACGTATATTTATCTCCACTCTTTCTGCAGAGCGAATTAATAAAATTCGTCGTTTTGACCGAGCTTCAATGAGAGATAGCTTTTTCCTTGCGGACAGACGTAAAGAACTTTATCATGAACTTCTTGAACTGGATGTTCAACGTTAACATAATTGTCGTTGACTCTGAAATCACAGAGAAACCGTCGGGGTATGAATAAATCAAAAAACCTTTCTAAGCATATGCTTAGAAAGGTTTTTTCGTCAGAATTAATAATTACCAATTGTTACGTGAACGTGATTGGTAGCAATCTCGGCAATAAACTGGTTTATCACCTGACGGTTGAAATGGAACCGTAGTTTCTTTACCACATGCTGAACAAATAGCAGGAAACATTTCGCGAGGTTGTCGAGAGAATCCTCCATTGTTCCTGTTTTGGTTTTTACGAGCAGCACGGCATTCTGGACAACGACCAGGCTCGTTTGTAAATCCCTTCTCAGCATAAAACTCTTGTTCAGATGCAGTAAATTCGAAGTCACGGCCACAGTCTTTACAAGTTAGGATTTTGTCGTTAAACATAATAGACCCCCATTAATTTTTATTACCCGCGACATGGGAAGTTCAGAAAGGTCTTCCCATAGCCTGAGGCAATCGAGAAGGTCTGTGTAAATCCACAAGTACTTCGAGCACCTCTATTATATCTAAAAGACTTACAATAATCAACCAGAATTAGCCGCAAATTATTCAAGTTAGGAAAAAATGGATATATACGGTATAATATCCAAAAACTAAGGTCGTTTTATTTCTTGTTTATGTCCTAAAATTTAACTGCCCTGCATAGAATTTAGTCTATCATATATTAGGTGCTGAGGAGGGATTTATGTGGAAGACCATGATCCTGAGTTAATACCAGAGCGTATTCTTGGGGTACAACGACTGGAGGATTTATTTAATCACAAAGGGTATTTGATATGTCAAGCAACTGGAAATAAAATTTATGATTTTGAGCAGGTCACTGCTGTTTTTATTCCTCTAAGCACCACGAAGGATCAAGTGATGGTTGTTCAGCGGGACTATGCGGTCGAGTTTTTACAGAGTTACCTCTCGTTTTTACATTCTTGTTAAAGGAAATTAACAAGTCTCATAAAATTGAATAAAGACATTTTTGATTGCTAAGTGGTCCTTTGTCCCTCCAAGCTCTCGCACTGAATGCATGGCTAAGATTGGGTTCCCAATATCTACTGATCGAATGTCGAGGTGAGTGCTGGTAATAGGACCAATCGTTGATCCGCCTCGTTCATCAGACCGATTGACGAATTTTTGGACGGGAACATTGATACTATGGCAAAGTGAAGAAAAGATCGCCGCCGATTCAGCATCCGTAGCGTAGCTTTGGTTAGCGCTATATTTTATCACAGGTCCGTTATTGAGAAGCGGATGGTGTATAGGGTCATGTCGTTCTCCTGCGTTGGGATGAAGAGCGTGAGTCATGTCCGCTGAGAGATAAAAGGAATGTTCTAAGGCTCGGAAAAAAGCCTCCCGGTCTTTTTTCTGTGCTAAAAGAATTCGCTCAAGAACATGTGCTAAAAAAGGTGAAGCCGCACCTTGTTTTGACGTGCTTCCACATTCCTCATGATCAAAACAGGCTAAAACCTGAGTTGGTAAACCTGTTTTGGCCTTAGTTAGGGCTGAAGCAGCCGCATGTACCATTGCTAAATCGTCTAATCGCCCGCTGGAAATAAACTCCTGTTGTAAACCAACAAAACATCCCTCTTGAAGATCATGAAGGAAAAGATCAAAATCTAAAATATCGGTTTTGGAGCAATTAAAGGTATTTGCCAGATGTTCAATAAGTACTCCTTCTTGCTGCAATTTTTCTTTAATTTGAGCGAGCAGCGGAAGCAAATCTTTTTGCTTATTTAATTCAAAACCTTCGTTAGCTTTTCTATTTAAATGAATAGCAATATTGGGAATAACAAGTAAGGGGTGTTCACTGCGAAATAGGTTGCTTTGAGGGTGAAAATTAGAGGTTCCGCGCAGGATTACCCGTCCTGCTAAAGAAAGAGGGCGGTCTAACCACGTATTCAGAATTGGTCCGCCATAAGTTTCAACATTAAGTTTAAGGTATCCTTCAGTTGGGATTTCAGGCATAGGTTTTATACGAAAACTAGGACTATCTGTATGAGTTCCGATTAAATGAAAACCTGTCGATTCCAGATCTCCTTCACCGACTACAAAAGCAATAATTGCCGAATCGTTACGTGTGACAAAATATTTGCCTCCAGGTACGATTTCCCACTTGTCCGCGAGATTTAAGCTGCTAAAGCCATGAGGCATTAACAGCTGTTTAACGCTTTCCACTGCATGAAAGGAAGAGGGACTTTCTTTAATAAATTGAAGAAGACCATGAGCAAATTGAAGTTCTTCGTTACTAATCTTTGACACTTGCATTACTGGGACCGCCTTTCTTACTTCATAAAAGAGTTGATAATATTTTTCGTTGATATTTTTTCGAAAAACGATTACTATCAATTATAATACATTCTTATTTTACTATTTATAACCAATCTAGTGGTAGCTGGAAACATTGAAAAAGTCGTTTTAATAACAAAACAAAGTGAGTTTTACATTATGGAATCTATGAGAGTGACCACACTAGAACGGATTCGGCTGCCTGAAATGGTGGAACTATGGAATCGTTGCTGGCAGGGTTATTATTATAATATGGCTTATACTCCGGAGCATATGAAATTTTGGCTGGAACTTGGGCAAGTTGAGTTAGCGAACTCTATCGCCATATGGGTACATAATCAGATCGTGGGGTTTTCTTTGTTAGCCGTAAAGGATTCAGATGGCTGGGTTGCGGGAACAAGCATTGATCCAAGATATCGAGGCAAGGGCCTTTTTAAACCGTTGATGAAAGCACAGATTGAATTGGCCCAACGTCTTGGCCTTGCAAGGGTCTATTTAGAAGTTCTTGTTCAAAATCATGCCCAAAAAGTTTATCGTTCTATCGGCTTTTCGGGGATTCGTCAACTTTATGTTTATCGAACTGCTTCCCTGGAGAATGCTCCTTTATCTGCTATAACTATAAAACCTTTTAAAGAAATTCCCTTAGAGCAATATTTGGAGAAACGTCTGCAGGCCAATTTTATTCCACCATGGCAGCGTCGGCAAGGATATTTAAAACGCTATCGGAATATTCAAGCTTTAATGAATGCTAACGGTAGTGCAGGAATTATAACCCTCAGACAGAATAATGGCCCTATACTCGATGTCTGGAGTTCAAATACGGCAGGAGCAGAGGAAATAACCTCAATGATCCTAAAATTTCGTAAGCGTGGATTTTCTTTATTAAACCAACCGGAAGATTGGATTGTTGCTTTTCTTCAAATAAATGGAGTATATGCTCATTCACGGCAGATTGAAATGTGTTTGAGATTGGAATAATGCGGAGAAAAGAAGCATATAGTAGTAAGGTCTGGTGCGAATTGGGGTCATTACCAAAAATTACAGTATAGTATTATACCTATGGTCTCTTGAAAATTTACAGAGATTGGTATATAATAAAAAAATATCTAATATTCTATTAGAAAGGAGATTTCTATGACGCAAAAAGAGCAGTTAATGATCAATGCTATCTTAGAGTCAATAGGACTAGAATCCCTTAAGTCCGGGCAGACTCGCAGGCCAGTTCATAAAGAGGGATAAGCAGTTACGAAAGGGAGCGGTATTTTGACCCGGATTCTAATCCTAAATTGTAACCTAATAAGCCTTGAAACATTCCAAACCCGAATCTAAAAGCGAGTTTCTTATATTATCTAATTGATATAAGGAGCTCGCTTTTACACTTGAGTTGTTTCGTTCAAGCTGTTCTAACGGATTAGAGTATGTTATACTCACTGAAAAGGGAACATATTCCAAGTCTGAAGGCAATAAGGAGGAATTATCGAGATGAGCTTCCGAGATCGATACCAAATATGGTCAGAAAATCCCTATTTTGATGAAGAAACAAGACAAGAATTAAAGCAGCTTACCGATCAGCAAGAAATTGAGGATCGTTTTTATAAGGACTTAGAATTCGGTACAGGTGGTTTAAGAGGAATTATGGCCGCAGGTACAAATCGAATGAACAAGTATGTTATCAGGAAGGTTACTCAAGGCCTGGCGGAATACATTTGTGATCACGGACCTGAGGGAAAGAAACGTGGTGTCGTCATAGCCTATGATTCGCGCTGGTTTTCTGCGGACTTTGCCCTTGAAGCTGCTTTGATCCTGGCTCAAAATGGTGTTAAAGCTTACCTGTTTGACGAATTGCGGCCAACCCCTGAGCTTTCCTTCGCGGTTCGAGAACTTCAAGCGATTGCCGGGATCGTTGTTACGGCGAGTCACAACCCCAAAGTATATAACGGGTACAAAGTCTATTGGGAAGATGGCGGGCAAGTACCGCCTGCCAAAGCGGATGAAATTCTCGCTCGAATCGAAGCTCGTGAAAGTTGGCTGGGAATCGAGCCTATGCCCATAGAAGCAGCTAAAAGAGAAGGCCTTCTTCAGATGATCGGCGCCGAAATTGACAACGTTTACCTCTCTCGTGTGAAAGAACTCGCCCTTCACCCTGAGCTGGATGTCCACCGAGGTAAGGAGCTTTCAATTGTCTACACACCTTTTAATGGAGCAGGAAATAAACTAGTGCGAAGCGCTTTAGCCGAGCTGGGGTTTAGTTCTGTGACTGTTGTAAAAGAGCAAGAACAACCCGATCCCAATTTCACGACGGTTCCTTATCCTAATCCGGAAATCCCCACGACCTTTGATTTAGCTCGAGAGTATGGGAAGAAGGTTAAGGCAGAATTGTTGTTAGCAACTGATCCTGATTCTGATCGCCTAGGTGTGGTATTAAGGGTCCCAAATGGTGATTATCGTCAGCTTTCAGGCAATCAGATCGGAGTCTTGTTAACCTATTATGTGCTGTCACAGAAAAAGAATTTAGGCATTCTTCCTGAAAAGGCGGCTATTATCAAAACAATTGCTTCGACAGATTTGGCAGATGAGGTTGCGCGATATTTTAAGGTCGCGGTGGAAAATGTGCTAACCGGCTTTAAATTCATTGCTGAAAAGGAAAAAGAAATGGAAGATGGTGGTTGGGGAAAATTCCAATTCGGTTTCGAAGAGAGCTATGGCTATCTTGCGGGAGACTTCGTTCGAGACAAGGATGGAATTATCGCTTCAGTCCTTTTAGCGGAAGCCGCTCTCTATTATAGAAATATGGAACATCGCAGCCTTTTTGAAGTTTTGGAAACCATTTACCAAATGTATGGGTATTACCTTGATTCTCAGGAATCTTTGACCTTAGAAGGCCATCGGGGCCAAGAAGAAATGGTACGGATTATGGACTCACTTCGTCAGGAGGAAATCCGTGAAATATGCGGTAATCAGATTGAAAAAATCGATGATTATGAGCAACAAATTGGTAAGAACCTTGTTTCAGGTCAATCCTATCCCCTAACACTTCCGCGTTCCAATGTTTTGAGATTTTCCTTTGCAGGAGGCGGGTTTGTTATGGTTCGGCCATCTGGAACAGAACCTAAGATCAAGTTCTATTTCTCCGTAAAAGCAGATTCACAATCGTCTGCAGAGGAGTTACTGCGCTTGGTCAAAGACAACGTCATGAACCGCATCGCTCTAATACGCTCAAAATAGATTGGGCTCAATTTATCCAGTGTTTAAGACCTCCACTTCTATAAGGGGGGTGGGACCTTCGTTAACTTCAGGTGGGGTAGAGTCCTCCTTCGCCGCTAAGAATTCCTATTGGGAAAGGCGGCTTGGCAATAATGTCCACTGGACATTATTGTATCTGAAGCCCCGATGTTCAGCTTTAGCTGAACGAGTTCACTCAGAATTATCGTCTGCTGAGGATGATCAAATCAGTTAAATGGTAAAGAAGTTTTCGTTAAAGATAATAGTTTGTTAATTATGGTATGTTTTGGGTAATTACTCAAGGCATACTTTTTTCTATTAATAATGTTGGCTATTAAAGAATAATTCTTATGATAATATCTGACCATTATTGACCTTCGCCAAAAAAGAGAATATAATCTAAGTGTCAAGGAAAAATAAAACCAATATATCCCAAGCGCAGCATTTTAAGTTTAGACAATATAGGGGAAGTTCTCATAAATCATGACGTGGAAAGTTTGATCATTTGAGGTGGTACTATGGATTTTAAAGATTATTACGAAATTCTGGGGGTCTCTCCTGATGCGGATGATAAAACGATTAAAAAAGCTTACCAAAAGCTTGCTAAGAAGTATCATCCCGACGTAAATCCGGGAGACAAATCGGCTGAAGCTAAATTTAAAGAGGTCAGTGAGGCTTATCAAGCAATTAGTGATCCTGAGAAACGGCGAAAGTATGACGAATTGAAGCAGGATTATCAACAATGGCAGAAGCGCGGCGGACGCGGTGATTTCGATTGGGGCCGATGGCAGGCACATCCCGGTGATGGCGGACATCAGACTTATACCATGTCTCCCGAAGAGTTTGCAGAAATGTTCGGGGGTTCAGCTCGTTCTGGGGGCTTTTATGGAGCAGATGGTTTTTCGGATTTCTTCTCGACTCTTTTCGGAGGGGGACAATCCTTTGGCTTTGGTGGCAGTTCGACAGGGGTTAGATCGCGTGCCGGTCAAGATCTTGACGTTGATGTCCAAGTGACCTTGGAGGAAGCGTACAATGGCACTAAAAGGGTTATTAGAACTGGAGAAAAGCAAATTGAGGCTAAGATTCCCAAAGGTGTAAGGATGGGGTCAAAGGTTCGCTTGGCCGGACAAGGCGGTCCTGGGATTGCTGGGGGTCCTGCAGGAAACCTTTATCTAAATATTACGGTCAGCGACGATCCACGTTTCAGCAGAGATGGTGATGACTTAAAAATTATTTTGCCGGTCGATTTTTATAAGGCAATCCTTGGGGGGGAAGTTCGCGTTCCGACCTTTGGCGGGGAAGTCCTTCTTAAAATTCCACCTTTATCTCAAAGTGGGAAAAAGTTTCGCTTGAAGGGAAAAGGAATGCCAAAATTAGAACAACCCCACCAATACGGAGCCCTGTTAGCGGAATTATCAATCGTACTTCCGGAAAATTTGAATCCACAAGAACTTGATGCCCTTCGTGAATTAGCTCAAAAACGGGGTATAACCGAGTAAACATTCTTATTTAACTTTAATTTAGAGAGGAGAGTGTAACCATGGCATTTGATACAAATCGATTTACTCAAAAATCCCAAGAAGCAATTGCTCAGGCGCAAGCATTGACAGAACGGAACGGAAACAGTCAGGTTGAACCGGAACATTTACTGCTTTCACTTCTGGAACAGGGAGACGGCGTGGTTCCCCAAGTCTTAGCAAAACTGAATCTGGCAGTTGGGGTTCTTGTTCAATCCCTGCGTCAAGAAATAAACCAATTTTCGCGCATAAGCGGCGGGAACCTTCAAATTACAATATCTCCCCGCTTACGGACAGTCTTGGTTGCGGCTCATGACGAAATGTCAACCTTTGGCGATGAATATGTAAGCACTGAGCATATCCTGTTATCCATTCTGGAAAAGGCCGGAGGAGCCGCCGAAAAGGTTCTTAAACAAGTTGGATTAACTCGGGAAAATCTACTTCAAGCCTTGCGGGAAGTGAGAGGAACACAGCGGGTAACAAGCCCAAACCCAGAAGGGACCTATGCTGCTTTGGAACAATACGGTTTGAATTTAGTTGAGCAGGCTAAACGCGGACGTTTAGATCCTGTCATCGGACGGGATGAGGTAATTCGTCGGGTGATCCAAACTCTATCTCGACGAACTAAAAACAATCCGGTGTTGATTGGAGAACCAGGAGTCGGAAAGACCGCGATTGTTGAGGGGCTAGCTCAAAGAATTGTTCGCGGTGACGTCCCCAAGGCAATTAAAGATAAACAAGTCATCGCCCTTGATCTTGGAACGATGATTGCTGGGGCTAAATATCGCGGGGAATTTGAAGAACGCTTAAAAGCAGTCCTGAAAGAAATTCACAATCGTGACGATGTAATTTTGTTTATTGATGAATTGCACACGGTCGTGGGTGCGGGGGCAGCTGAAGGAGCCATGGATGCCAGTAATATGCTGAAGCCTATGTTAGCTCGCGGAGAACTAAGCATGCTTGGAGCTACTACTCTGGCAGAATATCGTAAGCATATCGAGAAAGATGCTGCTCTGGAGCGTCGTTTTCAGCCGATTATTGTTGATGCTCCTAGTGTGGAAGATACTATTTCAATTCTAAGAGGTTTAAAGGAACGTTATGAAACGCATCACGGGGTTCGCATAACCGATGGAGCGATTATTGCGGCTGCAGTACTGTCGGATCGCTATATCAGTGATCGTTTTCTGCCTGACAAGGCCATTGATTTAATTGATGAGGCCGCTGCACGGATGCGGATGGAAATAACGAGTGATCCTTATGAGTTAGACCAAATTAAACGCCGAATTATGCAGCTGGAAATTGAACGGGAAGCCCTCAAGAAGGAGAAAGATGAAGCAAGCAAAGAGCGTTTAGGCAAAATCGAAAAAGAACTTGCTAATCTTAAAGAGGAACGGTCAGCTCTAGAGGCTCAACTGCAGGGCGAACGGGAAATCCTGACGAAGATTCAACAGCTTAAAGAAGAAGTGGATCGTTCTCGAAATCTTATGGAACAAGCTCAACAACAATTAGACTATAATAAAGCAGCAGAATTACAATACGGGATAATTCCCAGCCTGGAGAAAAACTTAAAGGATGAAGAAGAAAAGCTCCAGAGTAAACAAGATTCTCTGTTAAAGCAAGAAGTAGTAGAGCAAGATATTGCCGAAATTGTAGCTACTTGGACCCATGTTCCTGTTTCCAAATTGATGGAAAGCGAGATGGAGAAACTTGTCCAGATGGAGGAACGAATTCATCAACGAGTGATTGGACAGGATGAGGCTGTACGCGCCGTTTCAGATGCCGTTCGACGAGCCCGTGCCGGTCTGCAGGACCCTAATCGCCCCTTAGGTTCTTTCCTTTTCTTGGGGCCTACCGGAGTGGGCAAAACAGAATTGGCACGAGCCCTAGCGGAGTTCCTCTTTGATGATGATCAAGCATTAGTGCGGATCGACATGTCGGAGTATATGGAGAAGCACACGGTAGCTCGTCTGATCGGAGCTCCTCCCGGCTATGTTGGTTATGAGGAAGGTGGTCAATTAACGGAAGCCGTACGTCGTAAGCCCTATAGTGTTATTTTATTTGATGAAACGGAGAAGGCCCATAGTGATGTAACCAATGTATTGTTACAACTCTTGGATGACGGACGGCTTACCGATGGTCAGGGAAGAATTGTCAACTTTAAAAATACCGTAGTTATTTTAACGAGTAATATTGGCAGTCCTATAATTCAGGAACTATCCCGCAGAAATGCTCCCCAGGAAGAAGTTCGTTCAGCCATCAACGAAGAATTACGGCAGCATTTTCGCCCTGAATTCCTTAATCGTCTTGACGAAGTCATCGTCTTTCATCCTCTTGATCGGGCACACATTGGACAAATTGTTGAGATTCAACTGGGCCATTTACGCAAACGTTTGCATGAACGTAATATATCCTTAGAGATAACAGATCAGGCCTTGCAGCAACTGGCCAACGAAGGTTATGATCCTGTTTATGGAGCAAGGCCGCTGAAACGTGTTATTCAACAACATCTCCAGAACCCCTTGGCACTTAAATTATTACAGGCTGAGATAAAAGATGGGCAAAAAATAGTAGTTGAAATTGATGCTGCAGGGGACTATATATTTAGAGCTTTATCAACTTAAAACCATAGTTGGTCTATTCAGATATTGATAAAAACCTTTGGCTTCCGCTTTGACAAAGAAAGGCGGAGCCGAAGGTTTCTTTATAACCTCCAAACATGGTTAACAATGCAGCAAAAACTTGTCTATAATTAAGACCAAATTGTATAATAAAGCGGAATAGATGTTAAACAGAGAGGTGGGGAGGTTCAATAATGCTTGATAAACATTCAGAATTAATGTCATATCAGTGGCAAGAAGGAGTGGGACGCTGTCAAGTACTGCTAACTCTTATCGATACAGGCAATGGACTGCAAGGTCTTTTAACAGGAGGAGAAAAGCCTCATGTTGGTGGGGTTGTTCTTGCTCTGCCCCGTCAAAGTTTGCAAGGAGAGGGGTGGAGTTCAGATGTCTATATTACACCGGTTCCGGGGCATAAAGATGTAGAAGTTGCCCGAACTATGGCCGAAGCACTTGCACAGGCAATTTTGTTTCCTGTGACCATCACTGCAGGTATCCATTCGGATCTCTTGAATTCGCAGGAATTAGGTCAAATTATACAGAATTGTAACAATCTTACTCGAACTGTATTGAATTTCCTGGAATCAGATGGGGTTTCAGAGACTTCTCACTGAAACTAAACCATAGCTCCAATGATACTATTGAAGAAGGTGTTTTATGCATTCCAATTTACGTCAGTTTATCACGACTCTTAAACAGGAAAAGCAAATCATAGAAATTGAGGCAGAAGTTGACCCATACCTGGAGCTCGCTGAAATTCACCGCCGAGTTATTCAAGCAGAAGGGCCTGCCCTATTATTCAAACGAGTAAAAGGCAGTAAATTTCCAGTTGTGACTAATTTATTTGGTACACGGCAAAGAGTTGATTTAGCTGTTGGGCCAAAGCCGGAAGAAATTGTTCAAAGAGCGGTAGCTGCTCTAAATCGCCTGCTTCCGCCAAAACCGTCGCTGCTTTGGCAGGAAAAGGAGTGGATTATCTCTCTGGCCAAAAGCGGTCTGCGTTCTATGAAATCGGGAAAAGCTCCTGTTCTTGAAATTCAGGAGAAGTCCGTTGATTTAACTCGTCTTCCTGTATTGACGAGTTGGCCCGAAGATGGCGGTCCTTTTGTGACCTTGCCTTTGGTATACACTGAGCATCCTGTGACGAAAGAACATAATCTTGGCATGTATCGAATCCAGATCTACAATCAGCAAGAGACAGGAATCCACTGGCAAATACATAAAGGGGGAGGGTTTCATTATTTTGAAGCAGAACAGCTCGAACAAGACCTTCCTACAACTCTTTTTTTGGGAGGCCCGCCGGCTTTGATCCTTGCTGCTATAGCGCCGCTTCCTGAAATGCTGCCTGAGTTAATTTTTGCCTCTTTTTTGATGGGAGAAAAGCTCTCTCGAGTTGATATTCCTTCTCATCCTCACCCGCTCATTGCAGAGGCTGAGTTTGCCATTTGCGGTAAGGTTTCTCCCTTTGTCCGCAGGCCTGAGGGCCCTTTTGGAGATCATTATGGTTATTATTCATTAACACACGATTTTCCCGTTTTCAACGTTCAGGCAATCTACCATAGACGAGATGCCATTTATCCTGCAACGGTTGTTGGTAAACCTCGTCAAGAAGATTATTTTATCGGCGAATATTTACAGTCCCTCTTGTCTCCAATGTTTCCGATGGTCATGACTGGAGTAAAGGCACTCTGGACTTATGCAGAGACTGGTTTTCATGCTTTGGCTGCCGCTATTGTTCGAGAAAGTTATCGCCGGGAAGCGTTGGCTCACGCCTTTAGAATTCTTGGGGAAGGGCAGCTAACCTTAACAAAATTCCTGATTCTAACGGATGTACAACTGGATCTGCAGAATTTTAAACTCTTATTTGAAACTGTCCTCGCCCGCTTTGAACCGGAATCTGATCTTATGATATTAAGCGAAACTTCCATGGATACTTTAGACTATACAGGGCGTAGACTAAACCATGGCAGCAAAGCAATTTTGCTTGGCTTAGGAAGTGCAAAACGAGATTTGCCCCGACAATTTGACGCCGGAAAGCTGCCTGGCGTTTCCCGCATTAGACCATTTTGTGCCGGCTGTTTAATATTAGAGTCCCAATCGTTTAAAGACGCACCAGAATTGGCCAGGGATGTTTTGACTCATCTTGAAGATGAACCTTTTAAGAACTGGCCCTTTCTTGTCTTAGTTGATGACCTTGATTTAGCCCTTGACGTTACAGGCTTTTTATGGCAAGTTTTTACTCGTTTTGACCCAGCTCACGATATTTATGCTTCTACAGAAGTCAGACATCATCGCCTTATTTATCATGGGCCCATTTTAGTCGATGCCCGAATGAAGCCGGATTACCCTGGCGAAGTCCTTCCCGATGAAGCTACAATCAAATTAGTTGATGAGCGTTGGAATAAGTATGGATTACGGTTGTGACAACTTTAGTTACTAAAGGTAAAGGTTATAGTATGAGAAAGGCTCTTGAACCAGTTCAAGAGCCTTTCTCCTGCTGCAATAAAGTTTGAGTTTGGGAAGGATTACCTAATAAGTTTTGAACAATTTCTAAATGTTGAATGCTTTGTTCAACAAGGTTTTGGAGTTCATCTTTTTTAGTTATTAATGCTTTAATTTCTTCTTGCAATTGAATAATCTCATGCCTTTTTTCGACGAGGTCTGCCTCCATTTCTGTTTTCCTTTCTTCTGCAAGACGGTTCGCTTCGCTGATGATGGCGTCACTTTCATCTCGTGCCGATTTAATCAAAGTTTCAGCATGTTTATCGGCTTCTTCGCGAATTTGATTAGCTACTCTCTGGGCACTCAGTAAAGCGTCTCTTAAGTCACTTTCCATCGTTTCATAACTTTTAAGACGATTTCCCCATTCTGTATTTTGCTCCCGCAGGTTATTAATTTGCAAACGAAGTTCTTTATTAGCAGCATTTGCTTCGGATAACTGATGATCTGTTTCAGCCCAAGCTTGATCGACAGCTTCCGGTTCATAGCCACGGATTACTCGTTTAAAGTCCGGCATTTCCAAATCTTAAAAGCCTCCCTCTCTATTTAGATAATGAAACATCTCTTCAAGAAAAAGTACAGCGGTATGGGCGTTTGTCCAGTTATTTAAAGAAGAAGTTTTGGTTTTGTGAATAATTTTTAGTGATTTTACAAATCCTGAAACTGTTATATGGAATAAGTTCCAAGAAGGAGGGACCAAAAAATGCAACTCAATGAGATGGAAATGAAAAAACTTCTAGATCAAGGTATGCTGACTCGAAGCATCATTGAAAACGAAACAGCCATGAAAAAGTGCCTTATGTACCATGAAATGGCCAAAGATCCTGCTGTAAAGGGATTTTTTAAGGAGCAGGCCAAAGGTTTGGAAGACGTTATAGGGTACTTCAAGAAGGGATTTAACGAAATCCAGTAGAAAAGGGGGAATTAGAATGGGCGACTTTACTGATTTGGATATGCTTTATGATTATGAAAAAGATGCCGCAAGTGCTGCCATGGGCTATATGACCTTAGCAACTCGGGCTCATCACGGCGATTTAAGAAATATCTACTTACGTTTAGCGAACGAAGCCACCAATGCACATAGTAAGGCGAGTAAATTAATTAATCAAAATGGTGGCATTGCCTAAACAAGCGTATGTAAAAGGGGCTGTAACAAAACTTACCAGTTTGTTACAGCCCAATTTTATTATGAAATAGAGAGTATTTCAAGAGTTTGTTGTCATGACACTTTAAAATTTCCACCAACCGGGAGTCTTGTCCTCGACAATTTGTGTTAGTAAATTAACAGTAGCATCATTAATTTGAAATAATTGATTCTCAAAACGAACAATTCCTTTTTGAGGGTAGTATTGCAGTGCATAATCCTCTTCTGAATGAAATTTAGAAGGAGAACGATGTAAGGTGAAAAACTCGATAGGTTGCTTCTTCAAATCTTTAGGAATCTGGGATCCGGTAATGGGAGTGGCTTGTTGCAGGTCATGTATAAACGAACTGATTTCCTTTTGGTTCGTGTAATAATAGGGATGATATGGATCGTTTGCATAAATCATGCCAAGCATTGTGATTGCATGAGGGTGAAACTCGCGATTAGATAGACCGAGTGTAGAGAAAGGGTCGAGCCAACTTTCCTCATAGAGAGGCGGCCCTAAAATAGTGGCTGAAAGTAAGGTTAAAATACTCAAACTAACAGCTAATTTATGATGTTTTAATTTTGCAAGACGCATTCGACAGGAGAAAACGAAACTGGAAAAGGAAAGCATCAAGAAACTCCTCCGCATGGTTGAAATTTAACCAGCTATTTGCCGAGAACGATAAAGAACTGTTTTTCGTCTAATACGTTGGATAGCATTGTCCAAAGATTTGGGATGAAGCCCCAGCTGTTCGGACAATTCTCGCTGCTTAAATCCTTGAAGAAAATAATGTTCAAAGACGATTCGTTCAAGATTAGACAGATCACGATTTATATCGTTAATAATTGAACGAGTTTCCTCGTTAGCAATAACAGTCGTAGCCGGGTCTTCGGCATTCGGCAGAAGAGCCATAAAACTCGTTTCCTCAGATTCGGAAATAGCATTGTTTAGGGAATAAGCATTGTTCAGATTGACATGTTTATTACGGGTATATTTTCGAATACTATCAATCAATTTGCGCTTTATGACCATTCTTAAGAAATGGAGGAAAGGAATATTTAAATGGTCGTCATATGATAAAACCGCTCTGTATATCGCTATCCGTCCCTCTTGGATGAGATCATCATAATCCGCCCTGGGCAGAAAATATTTACAGGCGATAATACGAACTTCTGGTTCGTAGTACTCAATTAATTGATTTAATGCTTCTTTATTCCCTGAGCGCGCTGCCTCAAGCATCGACGTTTCATCTATAATCTCGTTGTCTTTTAAAGACATGGCACTCAACTCCTTGTTAAAAGCTAGTCATCATGCTTCACATTGAGTTTAATTAAGAATGACATATTTGACAAGGAATTTTTAGTGGACGATCATCCATATCTTACTAAAGATAATTTGCCGCCGTTTCAAGCGTAAGACTCCCGCTTCCACAAGTGGGAGCGGTTCCCATACCTGTTTCGGTGGGGGGGAGTCCATCCTGCAGCGCGATAACATTCGTTATGGGCTTGGCGCTTTCGGTGAAAGTGTCTATGAGACACTTTCGTCACCGAAGCCCCGATGCTCAGCTTTAGCTGAAGAAGTTCACTTAAAAGACTTAAGAAGATTGGCAGTCTCGATTGCGGTCATCGCAGCATCAAAACCTTTGTTGCCGGCTTTTGTTCCTGCACGTTCAATAGCTTGTTCTATGCTGTCCGTTGACAAAACTCCAAAAATAACCGGAATTCCACTTTGCAGACCAACTTGTGCAATTCCTTTGCTAACCTCGTTACTTACTAAATCAAAATGGGGAGTAGCTCCGCGAATAACCGCGCCAAGGCAGATAACAGCATCGTATTGTTTAGAATTGGCCATTGTTTGGGCGACAAGCGGAATTTCAAAGGCTCCCGGAACCCAGGCTAATTCTATATTCTCTTCAAGAGCACCGTGACGTCTTAAAGCATCTAAAGCACCGCTGACCAGTTTGCTCGTAATAAATTCATTAAATCGAGCTGCTACAATTCCAACTTTCAATTCTTGAGCTAACAGTTTTCCTTCGAAGGTTTTCATAATGTTATTATACATCCTTTCTTTTTAAGCAGTTTTTAGACCATAGCTGTTAGTGAACAGCTGATAAATAATGGCCTAATTTCGTTTTCTTTGTACAGAGATACTTTAGATTTTCGGGTTTGGAAGGTATTTCAACAGGAACCCGTTCGGCAACCTTTAAACCGTATCCTTCAAGGCCAACAATTTTCCTTGGATTGTTTGTCATTAAGCGTACTTTAGAAATGCCAAGATCTGCCAATATTTGGGCACCAACTCCATAATCGCGTAAGTCTTCAGGAAATCCTAAAGCTAGATTTGCCTCAACGGTATCTTTGCCTTCTTCTTGAAGCTTATAAGCCTTGAGTTTGTTAAGAAGACCAATTCCACGGCCTTCTTGTCTCATATAAAGCAAAACGCCGCGGCCTTCGCGTTCAATTTCTTCTAATGCTGCTGCAAGTTGATCGCCGCAGTCACAACGGCGGGAATGGAATACATCACCCGTAAGACATTCCGAATGTACCCTGACAAGAACAGGTTTTCCGTCATCAACGTTTCCTTTAACGAGAGCTAAATGTTCTTTTTGATCGATGACACTCAGGTAACCGACGGCACGGAAATCACCAAAATCTGTGGGGAGGTGAATAGTTTCCCCTCGTTCTATTAGCTTCTCGGATTGACGTCGATATGCGATAAGGTCTTTAAGAGTGACGATTTTCAGGCTGTGTTTCTCCACAAAAATTTGCAGATCAGGGACTCGAGCCATGGTTCCATTTTCGTTCATGATCTCACAGATAACACCTGCAGGTTTCAATCCGGCAAGACGAGCTAAATCAACTGCACCTTCGGTATGACCTGCCCGTACAAGTACTCCGCCTTCCCGAGCTTGAAGGGGGAAGATATGACCGGGACGATGCAAATCCTCAGGGGTACTGGCGGGATTCATAAGAACTGTTACGGTATGAGCACGTTCAAAGGCGGAAATTCCTGTTGAACTATCCGAGGCGTCGACACTGACTGTAAAAGCAGTTCCATGAGGGTCAGTATTATGTGTAACCATGGGTTGGAGCTCTAAGGCTTGAATACGCTCCTTGGTCATAGGAACACAAATCAGCCCTCGGCCGAAGGTTGCCATAAAATTGATGGCTTCGGGAGTTGCTAACTCAGCAGCCATAACTAAGTCCCCTTCATTTTCCCGATCTTCATCGTCGACCATGACGATCATTTTTCCTTGACGGATATCTTCTATAGCTTCTTCAATGGTATTAAATTGCATGACGGTCAACTCCTTCTAAATTTAAATTCGCTATTCTTAGTCTCTAAGCAAAACCATTTTCCGCCAAAAATGTCATAGTAAGATCTTCTTTGGTATCTCCAACTCGGTTAAGTCCCATAAAACGGGCAACATATTTCCCTATGAGGTCAGTTTCCAAATTAACGCTTGAGCCAATTTTTTTTATGCCTAAAGTGGTTTCTTGGGAAGTGTGAGGAATAAGAGAAACTGAAAAGTAATCATGTTCCACATCGACAACGGTTAGTGAAATTCCGTCAATAGCAATAGATCCTTTGGGCAAAATGAAGGAAAGAAGAGTGGAGGGGGCAGTGATTTCGAGAAGTTGAGCTATACCCCAAGGAGTTATCTTGCGAATTGAACCAACGCCATCAACATGTCCGCTCACTAGATGTCCTCCCAAGCGGGTTTGGAGTTGGAGGGCCCTTTCTAAATTTACTCGGCTGCCGCTCTTCAAATCGCCAAGATTCGTTTTAGCTAGAGTTTCAGCCATCACATCGACGGTAAATTTTTCACTGCTTTGATGTATTACTGTTAGGCAAACTCCATTGACAGCAATACTGTCTCCCAATTGGGTTCCCTCAAGGACTTTCTTTCCCTGCAGCGTAAGCCTTCCGGAGTCTGGTAAGAGGCGAAGATCACGGACAATACCTAGTTCTTCAACAATTCCGGTAAACACATGTATCCTCCTTCAAAGCATCTGTTACTGGCTAATGTCATGTGGCTTAAAATAGCCTGTTACATGAATATCTCTAAAATTCATATCTACCTGGAGGTCATAGAGCTCAATGGCATCTTTCATCAATTGGATGTTCAAGCCGGAAAGGGGAGAGGGGCCATTTCCTCCTACTAATTTAGGTGCGATGAAACATTCTAATTTGTCAACACACTCATTTTCAATAAGAGAACCTGCCAAACGACCACCGCCTTCTAGTAAGATACTGATCCATCCTCGGCGAAAGAGATCTTTAAGCATTTGCTTAAGTGGAACATAACGTGACGTATCATATTGCCAGATTTCAACGTTCTTAAGCTTTTGCAATCGACTGAGCTTTTCAGTTGGTGCTGCCTTTGTTGTAGCAATAATACAAGGGCTTTCGGCGGAGGAGGTGAGAACCTGTGAGTCTTCAGCTAAACGGCATCTGCCGTCAACAACTAGCCGAATAGGATCTCGACCGCCGGGTAAGCGGCAGGTTAGTGCTGGGTTGTCGTGAAGGATTGTTTCACTGCCAACAAGGATAACATCGTATTGATCACGTAAGTGGTGGACGTATTGGCGAGAGATCTCGCTGCTCACCCAGCGGGAATCCCCGGTTTCAGTGGCAATTTTTCCGTCTAGAGTTAAGGCTGTCTTGTAAAGGACGAAAGGCATAGTTGTGGTTATTGCTTTGCAAAATGCTTCATTTAATGATGCAGCCTCATGCTGCAATACTCCCACGTCAACTTGAATCCCCGCTTCACGTAATCGTTGAATTCCGCGACCTGCAACGAGAGGATTGGGATCTTGCATAGCTACAACAACACGTTTGACGCCTGCCTTAATTAGAGCGTCAGAGCAGGGCGGGGTTCGGCCGAAATGTGAGCAAGGTTCTAAAGTAACATAAACTGTAGCATCCTTGGCTTGATCCTGAGCTTCTGACAAAGCATGGACTTCGGCATGAGGAGTTCCGGCTTTTTGGTGGTAGCCCCGCCCGACGATTTGATCATTTTTGACGAGAACACATCCGACCATTGGGTTCGGACTGGTTCTCCCTAAGGCCTGAGCTGCCAGTTTAATAGCTTCAGACATATAAGTTTCATCTGTTGATTTTTGAAAAGTTTCCCGTTGCATACAATTCCTTTCTGAAACTTTTTAAGATAGTTTCCCCCAAAAATCGTAAATACCATCAAGGATCATAGCCAATAATTAGGAAATAAAAAAACACTCGCTATCCTCGAGTGTTGAGCTAAAAGTCATAGTAAAAAAGCGTAAAAAAAGACGCATTTTTTAATCTATTCCTCTTCTCATCCAGACTATACTGTCGGCTCCGGAATTAAACCGGATCTGCCAAAAAGGCTCGCGGGCTGTACCGCCGATAGGGAATTTCACCCAACCCCAGAGGATAGTATATTATTAAATTTGATTATAGTGTACCCCAGGTCCAGCGATTTGGCAACCTATAATTTTCCGTGAAGGGTCAAAAATTCATCACGCAATAATCCCATAAGGACAGCATCATGATAATTTCCAAGTACGTAGCGTGCCTCTCGCTGGCGTCCTTCGATTTTAAAGCCAACTTTTTCGTAGGCTCTGATTGCTCGAAGGTTTTCGTCCCAGGTATCCAATGAAATCCTATGAAAGTTCCATTGAGTAAAGAGAAAACGGACAAAGGTTATAATAGCATCTGTTCCGTAGCCCCTGCCCCAATATGATTTGTCACCAATAACAATAAACAGGGTTGTCGAACGACCAGGAACATTGAGTTCTTTAAAACCAATGGTGCCAATCAATAAGTTCTTTTCATTCAAAATTGCGTATCGGTAAACGTCAGAAGGGCCGTCGAGAAACTTTTCAATGATTTGATCTTTTGAATAAAGAGTATTTAGCGGCCAAGCTCCACTTGACCAATAATTAATTTCCTCATCGCTTAACCATTGGTAGATAATATCGATGTCATCCTCTTCAATCGGGCGAATCTTGATTTTCTTTCCCTCTAACATATTAGGCTCCTTCTCAGTACTTTATCTTTGGATTATAGTACATCTAATTTATACACCAAGTTTGGTACATCTATTGTAGCACTCAATTGAAACAATGAAAAATATTTAACCAATTCGAATTTGGACAAATAAATCGCTTTTTAACAACTTATTTCCTTGATCCGCCTTAGAAGTTTTAGCACATATGATACTTGAAGTCCAGAGTAAAAGAATTGTCATAATTGCGATTCCAGCACGGATATGTTTCAAGAAAACTCATTTCCAAGTATAAATTGGATTTAGGTTACCAATGTACTTTTTATCACAAAATGTTATAATAAGTCAAAAGCAATTTTAGTCTATTTTCATGTAATTCACATAAAAATATCCTTCTTGATTTAATCGAAGGACCTCTTTTCACATTAAGCTTTGGAGAAGGTAAAAGGAGAGCAGTAGCTCTCCTTTTACAATGCGCAAATGTAAGGATCATGAAAATCGCCGAACCGAGAATACGACTCGAAAAAAATTGGCAGAGAGCGGGGATTAGTACAAGTTATTAATGTCACCAGATCTGAGATGGAGTTGTACGAAATGGATTCTGGGAAAATTCGTAGAAGTATCGCTTTAAGATTAAGAAACTCTATTATGTGTCATTGGGCGAGAAATTTATTGTTAAAGATCTGTTATTTCATAATAAAGGAAATTGGTGTTTACATAATTAACCATTAGGGATTAAAATAATTGCTAAAGAAAAGGATTTTTTTTCCTTAAAAATTGAAAGGGTCAAAATAGGGTCAAATGACCCAAAAATAAAGGATCTCCAAAACTGGAGATCCGCTAATACCAGATGGTCGGGGCGACGGGATTCGAACCCACGGCCTCTTGGTCCCGAACCAAGCGCGCTACCAAACTGCGCTACGCCCCGTAACTCGTTTATCAGAACGAATACTATAATAACAAACCCCTTTGCTCCTGTCAACATTATTTTTGTCCCTCTTTCAGAGATTATCGGCATGGAGACATTCCCAGAAACAGAATTATCGAATGAGCAATATTTCGAAAAGCTTAATCATATTAATAGTTTATCAACAACTTCCTAGCCATCTGTTGGAGCCTTTCTTGATGAGGTACTATAAGATCTGCCAAAATGACAATTAACCTGGCGGTGCAGTTGCAGAAGGCTCAGATCGAATGTGTTTGATAAAGTGTGTTCCCTGTCAAGGGCTTGGCAGCGGGTTCTCGATGAATTAATGAGAGCAATATCGAGTGAAATACGTTTTCGGATATGTGTAATGCATGTCAATATTCCAAAAAGAGGAGAAGGACTTATGGAGAAACTTAAATCGCGCTTTCCAGAACATGAAGTAAGATTATTCGAAACAGGTGCTGTCATGCAACTCATGTCGGAACAGGTGCATTTGGATTGGCTTTTAACCTTGGCCGCTATTGTGAGCTGGAAATTCCAGCTTACTTAGGTTTTAAGGATACAATGATTACGTTAAACCTCTGTCTGCATGATTTACTTCAGGAACTCCAAAGAGTAATTAAGATCATTACTCAAATACATAGAACTGCAAAAATGAAAATGTATTTCAAATACTAAAACAGGAGTACATTATTTACAGAATATTGTGGATTTACAGAATATTTTAATCAATATTGACTTCTTACTTTATGGAAAAGTAAAAATATTAAAATAAATTCAGAATGTTTGCAGGATTAAACAAAGAAAAAAAGAATATAACTATATACCCAAAGCTTGTTCCAGGAAATGCTTGCATATAGCAGCTAAAGGAGTGGTAGACAGATGAAAATCGCAATCTCCGGTAAAGGTGGAGTTGGGAAAACCACCTTTACTGCAAATTTTGCCCGTTGGTTAGTGGAAAAGGGTATTACCGTACTAGCAGTTGACGCAGACCCCGATGCAAGCTTGGGGACGATATTGGGATTTCCTGATGAGGTACTGGCGAATTTGAAAGCTATTGTTGATATGAAGGAACTTATAGAAGAGCGCATGGGTGGGACTGGTGCATTTTATCCACTAAATCCTAATGTCGATGATATCTTAGATGATTACAGTGTCTCTCTGGGACAACTTCGTTTTTTTCGGATGGGGAATATTAAAGGCGGCGGTACTTCTTGCTATTGCAAGGAAAACAGTTTTCTGCAGGCCTTGGTTAATTCTCTTATTCTCGGAGAAAAGGATACCGTAATTCTTGATATGGGTGCTGGAATAGAACAATTAACACGAGGAACAGCTTTAGGTGTTGATGTTTTAGCAATTGTTACAGAACCATCCAAGGTGAGTGTGCAAACTGTCCGTGTAATTCAACAACTTGCTCATGAGCTAGGAATTCCTCGTATCGTTGTTATAGGCAACAAAATTCGTAATGTGAACGATGAAAAGTTTCTTAGAGACCACTTTTCTACAGAGCAACTGGTTGGCATCATCCCTTACAGTGACGAACTGTTGGAAATGTCCATCAATACAGGCAGTATTCCATCGCCTGAAGGGTCTCTGGGAGTTCAGCTCAATACAATTTATGAAAAAATTATTGATGAAGGGAGATGACAGGAGTTTTCATTAGCAGCAATAAGAGTATGAGAAGAGGATCTTATTAAAGAGGAGGTTGTAACATGCCTAGATATCGGGATTTAACCCATACTGCCCGACCATCGGATGCACCAAGAGTTGTTGATCCGAAAAATCCTGTTCGTACATCAGATCCTGGTACCCTGCAAATGCTAAAAATGCTGGAAGGTAAAAACATCGAAACAGTTTTTGACCGCGTAGTAGCTCAACAACCGCAGTGCACCTTTGGTTACAAAGGTGTATGCTGCAGAATTTGTATCGCTGGTCCTTGTCGGGTTAAAAAGGAAGAAGGTCCTGGCAGCCGCGGAATTTGCGGTGCATCTGCCTATACCATTGTTTCTCGTAATCTCGTACGTCTGATTGCCGGAGGAGCAGCATCTCACTCGGAGCACGCACGCCATGTTCTTCATACCGCTCATGCTTTAGTAGAAGGTCACGCCCCGGATTATGAAATAAAATCAACGGCTAAACTGCATAAATTAGCTCAAAAGTTAGGGATCTCAACTCTTGATCGAGAGGATAAAGAAATTCTTAAAGATGTTGTGGAACTGGGATATGCGGATTTTGGCCGCTACCAAGATCGTCCTTTAGCTTTTCTCGATTCCTTCATGACCCAAGGGCGTCGTAATAAATTTCAGCATACCAATGTTATGCCCAAAGCAATTGATGGTACCGTTACTGAATTAATTGCCCAAACGGCAATGGGTGTTGACAATGATCCTGTAAATATTATTTTCGGCGGAATTAAAACTGCTCTGGCTGATTTAGCCGGAGAATATGTGGGAACTACTCTCAGCGATGTTTTGTTTGGAATTCCCGAACCTATCGTTTCTGAAGCGAATCTTGGGGTAATCGATCCTAAAATGGTGAATATTGCAGTTCATGGCCACAATCCAGTCCTTAGTGAGATGGTCGTTGCAGCAGCTCGAAAAATGAAGGCAGAAGCGCAAAAAGTTGGTGCTGAAGGAATTAACGTTGTCGGAATTTGCTGTACGGGAAATGAATTGCTCATGAGAGAAGGGGTCTATTTAGCAACTTCTTCCGCTTCACAAGAAATGGCTATCATGACCGGTGCCTTAGACGCCATGGTGGTTGATATTCAATGTATTTATCCGTCAGTCCAAACAGCTGCGGAATGTTTCCATACTAAAGTTATTACCACAGAAGGTATTATGAAAACTCCAGGGGCTCAACATCTCGCCTTTAAACCAGAAACTGCAATGGAAGATGCTCAGAAACTTGTTAACATCGCTATTGAAGCCTATAAACAGCGGGATCCGAATAAAATTTCCATTCCTAATGAACGACATAAACTGGTTGCCGGTTTCAGCATTGAAGCTCTCACAGACATTTTCTCTAAAGTATGTCCCGAACGACCGATCTCTGTTCTCACCGATGCAATTTTGAGCGGACAAATTAAGGGAGTTGCCTTAATGGCCGGATGTAACAACTTGAAGCGAACCCAAGACGAATCTCACGTTGCTATCTTAAAGGAACTTGTGAAAAATGACGTTTTTGTCATAGCAACAGGTTGTTCAGCCGGAGCCTTCGCGAAGTTTGGTCTAATGTCACCTCTGGCAGTCGATGCCTATGCAGGAGAGGGACTTAAATCTTTCTTGAAAATGTTAGAAAATGCCAATCCTCAGCTGACGACAGGCTTGCCCTTGGTTTTCCATGTCGGTTCGTGTGTTGACAATAGCAGAGCTTCAGATTTAGCTGTTGCCATGGCCAATGAACTCGGGGTTGATATACCAAAAGTGCCCTTTGTGGCCTCAGCTCCCGAAGCTATGCATGAAAAAGCGGTTGCTATTGGGACATGGTGTGTCACTTTAGGATTGCCGACACATGTAGGAAGTTTGCCGCCTGTTGAAGGTAGCGATTTGGTTTATGGTATTACCACTCAAATTGCCCATGATGTTTTTGGAGGAAACTTTATTTTTGAAGTAGATCCGGTTATTGGTGCACAAAAACTTCTCAATGCTTTGGAGTATCGGACGTGGAAACTTAATATCCATAAGAAAACAGCAGAGAAAAATGAGACCCCAATTGCTCAAGGCTGGTAAGAAAGGAGGAATGTCTGATGTCAATGGAACAAATATATGAAGAAGCTATTAAGGACCCAAATAATCAACCGAAAAAATTATTGCGCAAAGCTTATGATGGAACTGTAATTGCCATGACCTATGCTGAAATTCTTCTTAATCGTGCTATCAAAGATTATGGTGAAGCTCAGTTGATTGGTTATCCTGATACCGCTTATTATCTCCCAGTCATCACATGTCTTTCCGGTGAAAAGGTGACCACGCTGGGTGAATTAGTTCCAATTCTTAACCGCTTGCGTAATCAGGTTCGCACGGAACTTACGTTTGAAAATGCCAGACTTTGGGGTGAGTCCGTTCTTTATGCCGCTGAAGTTATTGAGACGATTCATTATCTTAGAGGCGATGAACCTAAAGTTAAACCGTGGACAGGATTCTTAGGTGACCCTGTCGTTCGGAAACACGGTATCAAGATGGTTGACTGGACTATTCCGGGCGTGGCGGTTATCCTTGGGCGAGCTAAAGATTCAAAAGCTGCTAAGAAAATTATTGATAATTTAATGGGCAAAGGATTTATGATCTTCCTGTGCGACGAGGTTATTGAGCAATTACTGGAAGAGAACGTTAAAATCGGTGAGGATTACATTGCTTTTCCTTTAGGAAACTTTACACAGGTAATTCATGCAGTAAATTACGCTTTCAGGGCAGGTCTTGCTTTTGGTGGTATTCCTGCAGGGGAACGAGAAAATCATCGTGATTACCAGCGCCGTAGGGTTCGGGCTTTCGTTCTGCATCTTGGAGAACTTGATGATGTAAAAGTGGCTGCAGAAATGGGCGCGATTTTTATGGGCTTCCCAGTTCTGACAGATCAAACTCTTGGTGAAGATATGCAAATCCCCGATTGGTATATTTCCGAGCCTGATTATGAGAAATTAGTTCCTTTAGCCTTGGAAGTTCGGGGCATTAAATTAACAAATATCGAGCTGCCCATTCCGGTTAACTTCGGTCCGGCCTTCGAAGGTGAAACCATTCGCAAAGGGGATACCTACGTTGAATTTGGCGGCGGGCGAACAACTGCGTTCGAGCTTGTTCAAATGGTAGGTCCCGACAATATCGAAGACGGTCGAGTCACTGTGATCGGGCCAGATATTGATACTGTCCCTGAGGGATCTAAACTTCCTTTAGGAATTAAAGTTGATATTTACGGACGCAAGATGCAGTCTGACTTCGAAGGGGTTTTTGAACGCAGAATTCACTATTTCGCAAATTATGGCGAAGGCGTTTGGCACGTAGCACAGCGGGATTTGTGTTGGGTACGGATTTCCAAAGATGCCCGGGCAAAAGGTTTCTTAATGAAACACTTTGGAGAACTTTTAATTGCAAAATTAAAGGAAGAATTCCCGGCTATTATTGACCGGGTTGAAGTCACCATCATGCTCGATCAGGCAGCTGTCGATGAAGGCATTGTTCTTGCCCGCGAACGTTATAAGGCCCGCGACGACCGCATGAGGAGTCTGACCGATGAATCTGTTGAAGACTTTTATTCTTGTTTGCTTTGCCAGTCTTTTGCCCCCAATCACGTTTGTATTGTTACACCGGAACGGGTTGGTCTCTGTGGTGCGGTGAGTTGGTTGGATGCTAAAGCATCTCATGAAATCGCGCCCAATGGTCCTAATCAGCCAATTCCTAAGGGACTGGCCATTGACGACTTAAAGGGAATGTGGCAGTCCTGTAACGATTACTTATATAAAGCTTCGAATAATACTCTGGAAGAGGTTAATCTTTATACCTTAATGGATCGGCCAATGACTTCCTGTGGTTGCTTTGAAGCCATTATGGCTATTGTTCCGGAGGCAAATGGCCTTATGATCACAACTCGCGAACACTCCGGAATGACTCCCAGCGGAATGACTTTTTCAACGTTAGCCGGAACTTGCGGCGGAGGAATGCAGACTCCCGGCTTTATGGGCATTGGACGTTCCTATATTCTCAGTAAAAAGTTTATTCCCGCAGACGGCGGAATTGCTCGTATTATCTGGATGCCTAAAGAACTAAAGGAATTCTTACGTGAAGATTTTGTGCAGCGTTCAATTGATGAAGGAATAGGTGCAGACTTTATCGATAAAATTGCAGACGAGTCCGTCGGAACGACGGCTGAGGAAATAATACCTTTCCTCGAGGAAAATGGACATCCCTGCTTCAATCTTGATCCATTAATGTAACGCCAAAGATCTATGACTTAAGGCCCCGTTTTTAAAGCCCAGGGGCCTTCGAGTCTGCTTCCTACCATACTCAATAAGAAAGGGGTTTAAATATGGCACTAACAGGTTTAGAAATTTATAAGCAATTACCAAAGAAAAACTGCGGAGAGTGTGGAGTACCAACTTGTCTTGCGTTTGCCATGGCTTTAGCTTCAGGCAAAGCGGCATTAGACACCTGCCCGTATGTCACGGCAGCAGCTAAAGAGGCCTTGGATTCAGCCTCTGCCCCTCCTATTAAAGCTATCAAATTTGGCAAAGACTCAGTCCTTGGAGACGAAAATGTTCTTTTCCGTCATGACAAGACCTTTTATCATCCCACGACGTTGCTGATTCGTGTCTCAGATGCATTAAGTGATGCCGATGTAGAAGCGAAGGTTCAAGAGATTAACGGTTTAGAATTCGATCGTGTCGGCCTTCACTATTCTATCGATGGAGTTGCTGTTGTTCATGAATCTGGAGATGCATCACGTTTTGAAAAAGTAGCTGGTATGGTGGCTGCAGGTACTGATAAATCCTTGCTTTTGCTAAGCAGCGATCCAGCAGCGCTGAAAGCAGCCCTTGTACCTTTAGCGGCCCGCAAACCCTTAGTCGGTGAGGCAACAGCAGAAAACTATGAAGCTATGGTTAATCTTGCTAAGGAAAATTCGGTCCCTGTCATATTAAAAGCTGATGGCCTAGACGCTTTGAATGATCTTGCCGAGAAAGCTCAGGCTTTAGGTTATAAAGAGTTCGTTTTAGATCCAGGCTCGAGAAAGCCGGTAGAAACCTTGGCGAATCTGACTCATCTTCGTCGTTTAGCGATCAAGAAGAAATTCCGGCCCTTTGGTTATCCGGTAGTTGCTTATACCAGTAATCCGGAACCCCTGGATGAAATAATGGAAGCTTCAGTTTATGTGGCTAAATATGCCAGCGCCATTGTTTTAAACACAAGTACCAAAGCTCATATTTTACCACTAATGACCTTACGGCAAAACCTTTACACCGATCCTCAGAAACCCATTCAGGTTGAACCAAAGCTTCATACCGTGGGAGATGTGAATGAAAACTCTCCATTCTATATTACGACGAACTTCTCCTTAACTTATTACAGCGTGGAAGGTGAAGTCGAGGCAACGAAGATTCCAAGTTATATACTTCCTATTGATACGGATGGAACTTCAGTGCTTACAGCTTATGCAGCAGGAAAATTTGAACCGGAGAAAATTGCTCAGGCCATGGAAGCTAGTGGTATTGCCGATAAAGTAAAACATCGAAATATCATTATTCCCGGTTATGTCGCCGTGATATCCGGTAAACTGGGGGAATTAACCGGCTGGAAAGTAGTTGTTGGTCCTCGTGAATCCAGTGGCATCATTTCTTTTGCCAAATCACAATTAGGGTAATTTTGTCCGGAAATTAGGTAAGGGGGTTCAATTTAATTATTAATTAGTTCAGTCATGGCAAATCCGGATAGCATTGCTTTAGAGTTTGTACCCGATTTGTAAAAGGGATTTTTCAGTAGATTAAGGATGTGAATAAGATGCCCGAAATCAAATTCATGCCCGATGACCGCATTATTCAAGTTGAAATAGGAACATCGTTGCTCACCGCAGCAGCTCAAGCTGAAATATTTATTAAATCAGGGTGCGGAGGTAAAGGAACATGCGGTGCCTGTAAAGTAGTCGTTCTGAATGGGGAACCTCAAGTAATAGGGACTGGAAACCTCACGCCTGAACAACTTTCCAACGGAGTTCGGCTAGCCTGCAAAACGATTGTTCAAGGAGACATGACCATTGAGGTGCCTCCTGAATCCAGGCTCCAAGAACACCAGGTCTTATTAGGAGATTCACAAAAAGGACTTTTACGGGAAAGCGAACATGATTTGCTTGAAAAGTTTGGGCATCACCCTCTGGCAACAAAACAAAGAATAGTGCTGTCGGCTCCAACTTTGACGGAAAATACCAGTGATTGGGCTCGGCTTCATATGGAACTTCGGCGTGTTCTCAAAGCTGGAGATAAACCAATCTACATTCCCTTATCAGTTCTTCAACATTTGCCTGAAACGCTGCGCCAAGCCAATTGGGACGTCTCAGTCACTTTAACAGATCTCGAATCTGGTTTTACGGTTACAAATGTTGGAGCAGGTCATGATAACCCTCTTTTTGGGCTGGCCATTGATATTGGCACAACTACTGTCGTAGTTTATTTAATAGAACTTGCCAGTGGTCAGATTGTTGATCAGCAGGGATCCTACAATAAGCAAGCTCGATACGGAGACGATGTTATTTCTCGGATCGTTTTTGCCGTCGAAAATGAAGAAAACTTACAAGCGATACGTCATGCTGTTCTAGAAACCATCAATGACCTTCTGGATAAACTTCTAAACCGCCATTCAATCAGTCCAAAAGATATTGCAAGTGCCGTGGTGGCAGGGAACACAACGATGACCCAGTTGTTTTTAGGTGTTGACCCAAAGTACATTCGACTTGAACCCTATATTCCGACTATGTCAACTGTACCTTCTGTTACGGCCCGTGATGCTGGTCTGCATATGTTACCCGAGGCATTAGTTCACTGCTATCCTTCGGTTGCAAGTTATGTTGGCGGAGACATTGTTGCGGGAACCTTAATTACCGATTTAGCCAACGGAGAAGACATAACATTATTTATCGATATTGGCACTAACGGTGAAATTGTTCTCGGCAATCAGGATTGGCTTGTATCTTGCGCATGTTCTGCCGGTCCGAGCTTTGAAGGGGGCGGGATAACCTTTGGCATGAGAGCCATGCCTGGGGCCATCGAGCGGGTCGTTGTAGATTCTGATACTCTGGATGTATCTCTTAAAGTAATTGGAAAATGTTTGCCGGTCGGAATCTGCGGTTCAGGACTCGTTGATTGCGTGGCCAAATTACTGAGTGTCGGTATTATTGACCGGGCAGGAAACTTTCAATTGGGCCATCCCTCAGGCTCTGAACGCTTACGGGCGACTGCTGATGACAAAGAATTTGTCTTAGCTTGGGCACACCAAGCAGGTGGAAAAAAAGACGTTGTCATTACTGAAAATGATGTAAAAAACATCATTCGTGCCAAAGGCGCTGTTTATGCCGGGATTCGTTCTTTGCTTAATATGGTTGCCGTCGATATTGAAATGATCGGCCGTATCGTGATCGCCGGCGGTTTTGGTAATTACCTCAATGTTCATGATTCCGTACAAATAGGTTTATTGCCCGATCTTGAACCGGAACGGTTTGAATTCATCGGAAATTCTTCTGTAAAAGGAGCAAGGTTGGCCTTATTATCTCAAGCTGCCTGGCGGGAAGCGGAAGAGTTAGGACGTAAAATGACTTATGTTGAACTATCGGTTGGGGCAACATTTATGGACGAGTATGTATCCGCTTTGTTTTTGCCTCATACCGACTTATCCCTATTTCCATCTTGTCATTAAGGGTAAAATGGAGGTCTTTTAAATGGCAAAATATATAGCAGTTGCAGGTAAAGGCGGGGTAGGGAAAACGACATTTACTGCATTATTGTTAAAACAAATGGTTCAACAAAGAAAGAAAATTTCTATTCTTGCCGTTGATGCCGACCCTAATGCAAATCTGGATGAGGCTTTAGGTTTACAAGTTACAGGGACTATTTCGGATGTGCTTGAACAAAGTAAAGATCCTAAAGCAATTCCCACAGGAATGCCCAAAAATATTTTTATCGAGTATAAACTTCAACAGGCCCTGGTAGAGACTAAGGATATAGATCTTCTTGTCATGGGTGGACCACAGGGAGCAGGATGCTACTGTTATCCAAACGACATCCTGCGCAAACATCTTGAGGATATCGGAGAAGGTTATAATTATGTAGTTGTTGATTCCGAGGCAGGTCTTGAACACATTAGCCGTCGGACAATTCCTCATATTGACGACATGTTTGTGATCAGTGATTCGTCAGCAAGAGGAATCCGTTCAGCTCGAAGAGTCTATGAGCTTATTCAGGGCCTAAAATCTGCAGTTGGAAACTTATATTTAATTGTCACCAAGACAAATGCTGACAGTCTAGAATTGCTCAAAGAAGAAATTGCGCAAACAGGTCTCACCTTATTAGGGGATATTCCGCTTGATCCTATGGTTGTGGAATATGACTTGGCAGGAAAGCCATTATTCGATTTACCAGATGATGCCGTCTCGGTCAAGGCTGTACAAAGCATTTTGAATCGTGCCGGAATCTTTAACTAGAAAGGAGAGAAGTTCATGTCCGTTGCATTAGTAAAAGAGAGATATACAAGTAAAGTCGGAGAGGTTGTCCTCGGTGCAACTTCTGAACAAGGAGGAACTCGAACTTCAACCGTCACTGTGGGCGGAGACAGTGCTTTGCCGTTTCTTCACTTTGAAGGAGAATTGAAAAACCGTCCAGTTATTGCCATGGAGGTCAATGATATAGTTCCTGCATGGAGTGAGTCAATAATGAGCCAATTTGGAGATGTTCTTAATAATCCTGCTGCATGGGCTAAAAAATGTGTAGAAGAATTTAACGCTGATTTAATTTACTTAAAGTTAAACGGTGCTGATCCCGATGGAGAAAATCGGTCTCCTGAGGATTGTGCCCGGATTGTGAAAGAGGTTTTGGCAGCTGTTGGAGTTCCTCTGATTGTCGTCGGGTGTGAAAATGATGAAAAGAATAATGAAATCATGGCTGTCATTGCTGAAGCGGCTGCGGGAGAGAATCTCCTTCTCGGACTTGCGGAGCAGGATAACTATAAATCGATTACTGCCGCAGCAATGGTTCATAAGCATACGATTATTGCCCGTTCTCCTCTCGATATAAATATCTGCAAACAGCTTAATATTTTAATTAATGAAATGGGTTTGCCACTCAATAAAATTGTCATCGATCCAATGATTGGTGGACTTGGCTTTGGAATCGAATATGCTTATTCAATTATGGAGCGTGCTCGCTTAGGTTCTTTAGCTAACGACAAGATGCTCTCGATGCCTATGATTTGTACGGTCGGCTATGAGTCTAACCGGTGCAAAGAGGCGAATGCTTCGGCTGAGGAGTTCCCAGGATGGGGAGATCTTCAAGACAGAGGCGTTCTTTGGGAGGCCATGACGGCTTCGGCAATGCTCCAAGCTGGTGCCAGCGTTCTTATTATGCGTAATCCCGCTGCGGTGCGTTTAGTCCAGAAAAACATAGCAGATATGATGAGTAAATAACCTTTTTCAACGTTTGCTCATAATTTTAGACTTTCTGTAATATCGGTCTGATAATAATGAAAGGTCGTGATTTAATGCTTATTTTTGGAGAACGTATCAATGGAATGTTTACTGACATTGGAAATGCCCTTCGTAATAAAGATCCTAAACCAATTCAGCACTGGGCAGTAAAACAACAAGAAGGCGGAGCTCATTATCTGGACGTTAACTCCGGCCCAGCCATTCCGACAGAGGAACGTGTTGAAGCCTATGAGTGGATGGTCAATGTTATCCAAGAAGTATCAGATTTGCCCTTGGTCCTTGATTCCACGAATTACAATGCTATCGAAGCAGGCTTGAAGGTCTGTAAACGTCCTGCAATTATCAATTCGTGCCCTGCTGAGCAAGTTAAAATCGAACGTGTATTTCCAATGGCCATTCAGTATAATGCCGGTGTTATTGGCTTAACTATGGATAAAAAGGGCATTCCCAAAGACTCGGAAAACCGGGTAGCCTTTGCCATGGAATTAGTGGCGGCAGCTGATGAATACGGGCTGAGAATGGAAGATCTTTTCATCGATCCCTTAATTCTCCCGGTTAATGTTGCCCAGGAACATGCGCCTGAGGTTTTAGAAAGCTTGCGTCAAGTGAAAATGTTAGCTGATCCGGCTCCCCGTACTGTTCTTGGCTTATCAAATGTATCCCAAAAGTCACCTGATCGCAATTTGATTAATAGAACATATCTGGCAATGGCTATTGCTTGCGGACTTGATGCTGCCATTATGGATGCTAATGATGATGATCTGGTTGATGTGGCTGCAACGGCTCAAATCCTGCTAAATAAGAGCATTTACGCTGACTCTTATTTGAAAGTTTTCCGCTCTAGATAACGCTTTGCCTTCTCTACAAGTTATCATAAAAATGTTAACGAATGAACTAATGACGAAAGAACAAATAAGTTTCAATAAAAAATGAGTTCAAATAAAAAACTCCTCAAAATCTGGGGAGTTTTTTATTTGAACTCATTTCTATTCATATCAAAGGAGATACAAGCATAGCTATCTACAGAAACTAAATCTGGAGGTGGACCTTTTGGAAACGTATTTCCACAATGATCCTCGAATTCATGAATGGCTTGAGCAAATTACCGAAAAGATTTTTACAGTTTGTCTTTTAAAAGGTGTGGACGCTGAAACGGAGTTTGACAAAGGATGTCAAATTGTTGTCAAGCTTACAATGTTACTGCAAAGTATCGCTATATTTCCACCGGAATACCTTGAGGAGGGGGTTAAGCAACTTATCGAACAACAGCTCCCCGCTAAGAAGATTATAAATAACTTTCCCTCCTTTAATGACATAAAGGGACGTATGTTAGCGGAAGGGATCTCCCAGGTCATAAAAACCGCAAGGAACGAGGAAATTTCTGAGCCGGGGTTTCCTATACCAAGTGAAGACGCTGATCATGATTTCGGCCAATCAACATCCTCAAATCAAGAATTTGAAAGTGCTGAAGAATTAGCTATTCACAAAGATGAGGACTTTGAGGAATGTATAGAAAACATAGCTCCAGCTCTTGCCTTAGTAAATATCGTTGAGGATTATCAAGAGCCGCAAGAAGTCATAGAATCTCTGCAAGATTCTATGAACTTACAACAAAGGGATGATGATAAGGCTGCCGATCGCAGATCCCAAAGCGACGAAGCAAAAGAGCGGTTAGAGTATGTATTAAAATCAATCTATCCTGGCAAATCAATTCAATGGAATATGAAGGTCGCTAATCAACCGGTTTTCGCCAACATAGAGGATTTGCTGATTTGTTTGGATGATCCCAATAATTTTTGTAATGCGAAACTATTAAATCGACAAGGATGGAAGACATTTATTTGCAGTTTTGAAGACCTATTATACCCACGCCGAGTGGAGAGAGGAATACGACAGATTTTACGTCGGAAAGGAAAACCACCCGTGAAATAACGGTTTTTTTATTACCAGGTAGTAGGAAATACTATTTCTTTGTCGAATAATTATTATATTATTTTGTAATATGACATTACTATAAAAATACGACATTACACTATGAAAAGAGGTTTATTTTTTGTCTGATAAGTTGGGAGAAATTATAAAAAATACTTTGGCCGCGATTGAATCGGGGAAAGAGGAGATTTTTTTTATAGCGGAAACATCGCGCAATGAGACCCTACGGTTGACTAATGAGCTCTCTCAGCTAAAGTCAGATATTTCTGAGATCATTTCTCGGGTGGATGCTCAAGAAAAAGTTGATAGACAAAAACGCTTGATACTAATGGAAGTAAATAAATCCTTTCAAAATTATACTCAAAAGGAAATGATTGAAGCTTATGCAGAAGCAAAAGATGCCCAGGTAACATTGCAGCTTCTGCAATCAAAAGAAGCGCAATTACGTAAGCGAAGGGATGAGTTGGAACGATCCTTAAATCAGATGCAAGCGACTATTGAACGGGCTCAAAACTTAATGACCCAGGTAAGTATGGCGATTAGTTTATTACAAGGTGGGATTGAGGGAGCCCTTAATTTTCAAAACCACGAACAACGTCAAGAACTGGGTTTGCGAGTTATAAAAGCGCAGGAAGACGAAAGACGGCGTGTTGCCCGAGAAATACATGATGGACCGGCTCAAACCCTCGCTAATATCGTTTTACGCCTAGAGATCGCTGAAAGGTTGTTAGAGTATGATCCCAGTCGTGTAAAGGCAGAACTTATGGATCTGAAAAATTTAGTTCGGGCAAACCTTCAAGACATCCGACGAATTATTTTTGATTTGCGTCCTATGGCCCTGGATGACTTGGGACTGATTACAGCAATTTCCAAATATCTGGATAATTTCAGTGAGACCTATGGAATTGAATGCGAATTGCGTATTGAAGGATCTGAAAAAAGGCTTCTTCCAACAATGGAAGTGGCTCTTTTCCGATTAATCCAAGAAGGCATCACCAATGTAGCTAAACATGCGCACTCATCTAAAGTAAAGATAGCTCTAAATTTTCAAGACGATTGGACCTCAGCTCGAATTCAGGATTATGGTAAAGGTTTTGATGTTGATTCAACAATGATGACGCCAGGAGAGCATTTCGGTCTTATAGGTATGCGGGAACGAGTAGAAATGTTTTATGGACGTTTTTCGATTCAATCTTGTTGCGGGAAAGGTACAATTATCGAATTTTCAATTCCATCAAGGCTTGAGAGGGGGGACAACCCATGATACGAATAGTTATCGCAGATGATCACCCTCTTTTGCGAGAGGGGTTGCGTCGTATTTTGGAATTTGAAGATGGAATTAAAGTCGTGGCAGAAGTTGGAGATGGACAAGGTGCCATAAATATTGCACGTACTTCGGAATTCGATATTTTGTTGATGGATCTGAATATGCCAGGGGTTAATGGCTTAGAAGCGGGGCGAGTCATTCGTCGGGAGAAACCTGACATTGGTATTTTAGTCCTTACAGTTGATGATTCTGACGATAAAGTTTTTCAAGTACTGCAAATCGGTGTTGCAGGATATTTACTCAAAGATGTGGACTCGAAGACACTGATAGAGTCTATATACAAGGTATATAACGGTGAACCGATTTTGTCGCCGGCTGTTACTGGAAAGTTGATGGGACAACTGTCCCAACCACCGGTAAAGAATACATGTGGTCTTAGTGATCGGGAATTAGAGATTCTTCATTATGTGGTTCAAGGATCTTCGAATCGAGAAATTGGGGTTGCTTTGTTTATAAGTGAAAAGACAGTGAAAAATCATTTGTCCAGTATTTATAGGAAATTGGAAGTGGAAGATCGGACTCAAGCAGCACTGAAGGCTGTTAAACTTAAATTGATTCAACTGGATTAAAATACAAAATAATAGTAGTCTATTGCTAAATAAGCCTCTAAAAGGTAAGATGAAATAAACTCAAATAGTTAAAGGTCATTACAGTTTTCAGACTTTAATAAGTGGAGGATTATTCATGAAGATTAATTTTTTTGGTGCAGCTCAAGTTGTAACTGGATCATCATATCTTGTGGAATCCGATAAATCACGAATTTTAATTGACTGTGGAATGTTTCAGGGCTCAAAGGCACTTAAAGAGTTGAACTATGGAGACTTTCCCTATAATCCTTCCAGTCTGGATGCTGTTATTTTGACCCATGCTCATACAGACCATTCAGGTATGCTTCCGAAACTTGTTAAATCTGGATTTAAAGGTAAAATATGGGCAACCCCAGAGACAATAAAGTTGTGTTCTATCATGTTGCCTGATAGCGGTCACATTCAAGAGATGGAGATTGAACGAAAAAATAGAAAACGAGAGAGAGCCGGACTAAAGCCGTTGGTTCCTATTTATACCGTTCAGGATGCTTTGGACACCCTGTCATATTTTCAGCCCATATCCTATCACGAACTCGTCAATTTGGTTCCAACCATATCCTTTGAACTATATGATGCGGGACATATTTTAGGTTCTGCACATGTTGTACTTCATGTAAATGAAGCAGACTTTAATAAATCCATTGTTTTTTCCGGCGATATTGGTAATGTTAATCAACCCTATCTCGAAGACCCAAGTATTTTAAGTGATGCTGAAATCGTGATTATGGAAACGACCTATGGGGACCGTCTTCATGACGAACTTGGCAAGGTGACGGATCGTGCGGAACAACTTGCCGAAACGATTCGCTCCACCTATGAAGCTGGAGGAAATTTAATTATTCCGGCATTTGCTATAGAGCGTACGCAAGATCTTCTATATTATCTCCGTAAACTGCAGGATGAACATCGAATTCCGATTCTGCCTGTGTATATAGATAGTCCCTTAGCAATAGCTGCAACTAAGATATTTCAGGAAAATACAGAACACTTTGATTTGGAAACTCGGGAGCTTATTAAACAGGGAAGCAGTCCCCTTACACTTGCAAATGTACATTTCAGCCAAACTGCTGAAGAATCCATGGCTCTTAATGAAATAGAAGGCGGAGCTATTATAATTGCTGCCAGTGGAATGGCTGATGCCGGTAGAATTAAACATCATTTAAAGCATAATTTATGGCGCAGTAATGCCACTGTGTTGTTTGTTGGTTACCAGGCCCAAGGAACTCTTGGCAGACTTCTTTCTGAAGGCGTAGAAACAGTTACTATTCACGGAGAGAAAGTTGCGGTCAAAGCCCGCATAGGGCATATGGATGGCTTATCTGCCCATGCCGATCAAGCCGAACTTCTTCAGTGGTTGTCACTTTTAGGGAAAAAGGCAGAGCAGATTGTTCTGATTCACGGAGAATTAGAGGCTCAAACTGCGTTTGCTGAGAAGATTAAGGAACTATTCGGAACGACACCAGTTATCCCTCAATTAGGAGAAGTATTTGAATATATATCTGATCAGTTTGTTCGACATGCTCCTGACAAACCATGGATATCGGAGAATACTGCGGCTAAGACTGGAGAGGCGAATCAAGCTCTTTCTGCAGAACACCCTGGCAAAGAATCAAAACCACAGCCCGTATCCTTACCAACGAAGCGGACAAGCCGTCTGGAATCTCATCATTCACGAGCGCAAGTTAACAGAGCTTACATTAGACTTCGACATCGTCTTAAAAAGATTCTTGATGAAGGTAATCGCGCTCGCAATTATGACCGGGTTATACAACTGCTTGAGGGCTTAACCCGTTGGCTCGAAGATCAAGAGAAGGGCAATCGGCGCAAATAGAATGAATTAATGTACTCTTATCAAGGTAATTGTTTTATCTAGTTTTTAAGACCCCCACTTCTATAAGTGGGGGTGGGTCCTTCATAAACTTCAGGTGGGGTAGAGTCCTCCTTCGCCGCTAAGTATTCCTATTGGGGAAGGCGGCTCGGCAATAATGTTCACTTGACATTATTATATCTGAAGCCCCGATGTTCGGCTTTAGCTGAACGAGTTCACTAGATCCAGGCAAACTCTGCCGTTTGGCGTTTGATTCCGGCAAGGAAGCGGAGGGTTTCTTCACGTCGCTTAATAGCCAATCGTTTCCCGGATTTGGTGGATACTTTATCAGGCAAAGCGTCGGCAAAGAGTCGAGCCCGTTCAAGAGCTTGCTCAGGTGTTTGGATTAATTCGTCTTGCCCTACGCAGCTAAATAATCTCATTAAGCCGATATTTCCCAGGTTATCCAGTATGTCAGACTCGCGTAAATATACAGCCTCGTCACAGCGCCCCGGTTCGGAATAATACATGTGATTTTCAACAGCATCTAAAATCAAAGGTAATTTATCGGGAGAGAACATCATTTGTTGTAAAAGGTTAGCAGCCACTCCTTTTGAGCGTAATGCATGGTCGACATTTTTAATAGCATAGATAGGGTATTTCCCTGTATCATGAAGCATTGCTGCAGCAAATAACACCTCATCATCAAGCATTAGATGGGAGGATAGTTCCTTTGCCAAATGATATACCCTGAAACAATGTTTGATCCCCCAGGCGGGATGGGCGCCTGACTTTTCGACGATCTGAATAAGTTCTTGGCGGAACTCCATAAAGTTGGCCTCCTTAGTTTCTTTAGAGACTATATACGCCAAAGGGAGAAAAAATCCTCCTAAAATATGGAAATACAATATCACTAATGACTCTTAGATATCGGCTAATTCGATTTTTCTGGAGTCAAGTCTTTGGCTTTTAAGCAGGAATATCGTTTAAAAGCGAGAATAATCAAGGAATATTTATATTGGTTTTTCATGGTTCTTTCATGGATGTAAACAGGGAGTGATCTTACACATGAACAATAAGACAAGTGTTTATGGGAGCTTTACACAAGCTCTTTTCTTTTCTGGAGTCGTTTCAGTTCCTAAATATCTATTAACTCACTATAAATCAATTGGTATAACAGATCGTGAAGTTATGGTCTTAATTCAGATTCTCTGTGAAGCCGAGACCAATCCATATCCGACCTTAGCTTCCTTAGCTGCTCGTATGAGTGCAACTTTAACGGAAATCGAAGAAAGTGTTGGCCATTTGGTAGAGCGAAATTTACTGGCAATCGAACGATACTGGAATTCTACTGAACAAAAGTGGCTAAATAGTTATCGTTTTGTTGGTTTAATTGATGAACTTGCGGACTTGTGGGCCATTGAACGTTCTCAACAATTAGAAGAAGAACGAACCTTACGGCAAATTCAATCGACGCCTGCCCCAACTCCTGTTAAATCGTCTATGGAAAATTTAGTTCGCGTTTTTGAACAAGAACTTGGAAGACCTCTAACAAGTATTGAATGCGAGAACATAGATCGTTGGCTTTCAACTCATTTTTCTGAAGAACTAATCATTGAAGCGTTAAGGCGAGGAGTTAGCGCAGGAATCCGAAACTTTAGGTATTTAGATTCGATACTTCGAGAATGGGAGAAAAAAGGATTACGGACGAAGACGGAAGTAGAAGCTGAGGATGCTTATTTTCAAGCTCGGCAAGAGAAAAAAGCTTCAAGGCCTAAAAAACAAGGATCTAAAACTTCTCCAAACAAATATGACAACTTTTATCTTTAAGAGAATAGGCCGGTTGGGAGGGTATTAATTGAATGAAACGTATCAGTGATATCTTGGCCAATAAGGGACTATCGCCAGAATCTAATACGGCTATAAACATATATGAGAATTCACAGGTGAAAGAGAATTCTTTAAGAACTCAAACTAATGAACCGGAGGAATGTCATCAACCTTCTGAAACGTATAAATGTCCTCTTTGCCAAGATAGAGGCATTTTGCTGGAAGGAGATGTTGCTTTTCCTTGCAGCTGTATGAAATTAAAGAAATTAGATAATCAATTTCGAACCGCACGTATATCTCGAGAATTAAAAAAATGCCGTTTTAAAAACTTTAAGTTTGATTATTATCGTTCAAATGTTGGAGATCAAATTCACCATGAAAGCGCCATAAAGGCCTTGCGCGCTTCTCAAAGTTTCGTGGAAGAATGTCGGAAAAATCCTCATGCTCTTGGAATAATGTTTACGGGTCCGGTTGGGTCTGGTAAAACATTTCTAGCTGCTGCAATTGCCAATGAACTTATGGAAGCGCAAAAACAGGTTTTATTTTTAGTTGTGCCAGATCTTTTAGATGAATTACGAGCAACGTACAAATCAGATGTCAATGAATTGGATTTGCTTGATACGGCGAGAACAATACCAGTTCTAATCCTTGACGATTTGGGCGCGCATAATTATACTGATTGGACAAGAAATCGACTTTATTCCATAATTAACTATCGTATGAATGATCAACTTCCTACCATCTTCACTTCGAATCTGACCCTTGAGGAGATGGAAGAATATTTAGGGGTACGTACTACTTCAAGAATTATTCAGTCATCGCGCATTTTTCGCTTAACTGTGGAGAGAGACATTCGTCATCAGATCTATCAGGATCGTGAAGTTAAAAAGTAACGTTCAGTAATTTAAAATCCATAAAAATTTTTTAAAACTATGCATGTCTTTAAAAGGACATGCATAGTTTTTTTATAGAATAAATCTGAAGTATAGGAGGTTGTCAGCTTTGACTAAAATTATAGCTCTTAATCGTAAATATCTCGTAATGCTAACCAGTGTCTTATTAATTTGTCTAATTGGACTTGCCGGGTATTCATTCTGGCAGACGAAACAAACGAGCGGATCAAGCGTAACTGGTACACCTGAAATTCAAATGTTGGGGGTAAATGTAGAACCGGCTTCAGTTGTGAAAGATCTGAATTACGGCAATGTTACTTTAAAAGGCGCGCAAGTAATAACTAGTAAAACCTTTGATCTAATTGTAACTGTTCAGAATACAACTGCTAAAAAAATGACAAACATACCCGTTGAATTGCAAGTCTCTCTGGCAGGTGATGAAACCAAAAAAGTAATTTCTCCCGGCGTATTGCCTTCTTTGGAACCGGGTACTAAAGCACGAGTTGCTTTTCGCCAGATAAAATGTTTGGGTGATGCCCTTGGCAAAAATGCGACTGCCGGGCAACATATGATGATTGTAAGAATTAAACCCAATCCTGCCGGCGGGGTAGATCAAGCCACGGAAGCCAGTTTTCGTTTCATTGTCGATTCAACCGTTAAGGCTCCAGCTGCAACGAACAAGCAATAGGTATTATACTAGCTGTAACTGACAACTTAGCAAGAAATAGATGAGGGGCTATACGTGTGGATATAGTCCCTTTTCAGCATTTGCCTGAATTTTGCTTAACAGCAATTTGGAGGTATAATAAACCTGAGGTGAATCCGATGAAGATGTTAGTTGATTTACATACGCATACGATTTCCAGTGGACATGCCTATAGCACGATTTCCGAAAATGCCTTAGCTGCTTCGCGGAAAGGATTACAATTATTAGGGATGACGGATCATGGCCCCACTATGTTAGGGGCACCTTCTTTATATCATTTCGGAAATTTAGCAATTTTACCCGAAGAACTTCACGGAGTAAGGATCTTACCGGGAGTCGAGGCCAATATTATTAACCATGAAGGTGAACTTGATGTACCCGTAAACTATTTAACCCGAATGAAACTTGTCTTAGCCGGCCTTCATGTCCAATGTTATCCGGGTGGAACAATTGAACAAAACACCCAAGCGTATATTAAAGCCATGGAAAACCCGTTTACCGACATGATGGTTCATCCAGGCCGACCGGAGTTTGAATTAGACTTAGAAAAGATCGCTTATATGTCAGCTCAATTACAACTTCCGGTTGAAATTAATAACAGCTCTCTTGCAGCCGGAAAAAAAGAGACTCAGGAGAATTGTCATCGCTTCGCGAGTTATATGGCAAAATATAAAGGCCCTATTATTATTGGCAGCGATGCTCACTTTTGGGATCGGGTAGGGGTTTTCGATCGATCTCTGCAATTGATTGAAGAAGTTGGGATCTTAGAAGATCAGATTCTCAATACTTCTCCTCAACGGGTGCTTGATTATTTACAAGATCGGAGGAGAAAGCGTTTTACAACCATTTAATAAGTTTATGTTCCGAAAGTTCAATCTCCTTTCTTAGGGCTCCTGAGCCTGTGATAATGATAGGATTTTCAAAAAGAAGGCTACTATGCCTTCTTTTTTCATAGATTGATCTTATGGATGAATTTATAAAAAGTTTGTTTCACAAAATAATTTATAGTAAAATGAGTTTTGTGGTAAAACTAGAAGTACTTCTAGAAGATAAGAAAAGGACGTGTCAAAGTTGTTAAATAAAGAAAGACAGTTCGATCGCGAACGGATGGCGGGAGCTATGATCATAGTGAGCTTATTAGTGATCTTCCTGTCAATGGTTGGCATAAGGCTCCTCAATGTTAAAGTATCCAATATTGAATTAGTTGCCGGTGATTTGTATACTGTGATAACTGATCAAGGACCTGTAAATATAGATAAAAATGATATTTTACGTATAGAAACCACTAATACCAAAGCAAGCATTACGGGTACACCTGTTGAGCTCGATAAAATTTATACCACAAAAGGATTTATTTATTTTTCCTCAGTTGATCCCTTTTATAAAGTCGGTCAGAAAATCATTCAATCTGTTAAAAATACGGATAAGCCGGTTTGGATTCCGTCGGATAAAAAACCTATCTCTGATGTAACTCAGGATGAACTTCAAAATGCTAATTTAAAACTAATTCAGCCCTTTAGCTTTGCTATAGGGACTCCTTCTAACTTGATTCCGTTTGTATTTACATTGTTAACGGTACAGCATTTGGCTTTTGCCTTTGGGGGTATTGCCTTATTTGTTCTTGTATTCCCGCTGAGAATGAATTCCGTTAAATATAATTCGTCTACAATTCAGCAAGATCCGGAGTTCTGCGCAGCTGATGATCATATTGGCGCTGTAGCTAAATAAATATAAAAAAACGCTCCCTTCGAGCGTTTTTTCATTAGAAGGTAATTACATATTAATGTCGATGAATTGGAGAACTATTAAACTATCTTGAATATTTTTGCATATCGCGGTATTATTGGTAATTAATTTCGGGATTGAAATGGGTGAAATTCGAATGAAAAGGGCTATATTAGTATCAGGTAAGTCTGCTTTAAATCAAGAAATAAAATCTATGTTGCCCTTAGCAAATTATCAACTTCTAGCGACAACCGATAACGGCATGGAGGCCTTGCGTTTTATACATCGCTTTGAACCTGATCTTGTAATTATGGGATGGAATCTTCGCGGTTTAAGTTCATCGGAAGTCCTTCAAAATCTTGTATTGCAGCATTTATGCCCTATTGTGGTTGTCTTAACTCAGGAAGAGCATTATGTCCTTCCCGAAGTCATAGAAGCTGATGCCCATCATGTTGCTGTTTATCCCTGGCGTGTTTTGGAAATAGTTGCAGGTATTCAAATGGCAGAGCATCGCTATCAACGTGAATCAGAACACTATCAGCAACTGCAGCGTTTAGAAGAAGACCTTAAGACGCGGAAACTATTATTCCAAGCTATGTTGTCTATCATTCAGCAGCAAGGTATTTCAGAACAAGATGCTTATAAAGCTCTTCGTGATCATGCGATGACAACGCGTAAGTCCCTGAGGAAGGTTGCTCAAGAAGTTATTAAAGGGGTCTGGGCACCTACATTTTAGATCATCGAACCTGTTTCGAATTTCGAGTGAACTCGTTCAGCTAAGCTGAACCACTCTCACTTGTAGAAGTGGGAGCCGTCTGACGATTAAAAAAGTTGAAAGGAGTTTTTTTATGAAAGTAACCGTGAAACATATTAAGGGTATGCACTTTCAAGGTGAAGGAAGTTCAAAAGCTATGACTCATATTGATACAGCTGTTACTGCCGGCGGTTCAGGACTTGGTTCTAATCCGATGGAGCTCCTTTTAATGGCTATAGCAGGCTGCAGCGGAATGGATATCGTATCTATCCTTGAGAAAATGCAAGTCAAGCCGCAGCGATTTGAGGCAACGGTAGAAGGGGAAAGGGCCAGCGATCATCCTAAAGTATTTAAAGATATCGAGGTTGTCTATAAATTTTGGGGTGAATCTCTTCCAGAGGATAAGTTGCGTCGGGCCGTTCAGCTTTCTATGGAAAAATACTGCAGCGTTGCCAATATGATTGATAAAGCGGCAGATTTGACATACAGGATTGAAGTGAATCCAGAGTAAGGAATAAAGTGATAAGTTCTATGAGCCGTATTATCGGCTTTTTTTCGTTCGTCAGGCTGTGCAGAGGACAAAAGTTATCACATTGATTATAGATATCTTGGAGACAATCCTTGATTGAATTAATATGATTTGTTATACTTAAGACGGCGTTGTGGGTATATTTTAATGACGAATGAGGCTGAAGAATGTCAATATTATTAATGGTTTTAAGAAGTATATTTGTTCTTTGCGTAGTGCTTTATTTGTATTATTTTTCAAAACGCAAAAAATATGGTGTTGCAATTTATTTGTGGACAATTATTATTGTTGGTATGGCGTCAGGGTTACTTATTCAGTTCGTCGAGGTTTATCAAGGAACTTCTCAATGGTCTTCAATTCAGATCAGTGTATACTTTTATTTAGTCTTAATTCTTTATTCTATATGGAAGTTGATATCTGAATTGAAAAAGCGGGGTAAATAAGTCATAAAGGTCAAATAAGGGTTCGAGGCCGCAAAAAATGCGGCTTTGTTTTTTAGAGAATTTTTTAATTTAAGATCAATGGAGAAGGGGAAAACAATTCTTATGAAGAAAAAGCGAACAATTAGAATCAAGAAGATTTTAGCCTTTTTAGTCTATAATCTTATTCTTGCTGTAATTCTTGCGCCCTTTGTTCTGTTCTGGGGGCCATTTCAGTCCCTTAAAACTGTAGCGGTAGGTTCGGTATATACTTCACGTCATCCACAGTTTGTCAAAGCCTTTTTGTCACAAGATGAAATAGATAAAATCATGGAAAGTGGCTATGGCAATGGAGTTTTGACTAGTCAAGATATATCACGCAGCAGCGTTGTCAATGACGCAACCTCAGGAATTACCATTGAAGATATTAAAGGTCCGAGTTTCAAAGGAAAAGTTATGTTGATTAAAGATCCCAAGCGAATTAAGCTGGCAGTGACAAAGCAAATTGGCACAACGGGAGAACGGGTTAGTGACTTGGTTCAAGATATGGGAGCAATTGCCGGAATTAACGCAGGAGGATTTTATGATCCCAATGGTAAAGGCAATGGAGCCTTTCCCGACGGGCTGACTGTTCAAAATGGCAAATTGGTCCATAACAATGTCGGAAATCAAAAGGTAAATATTGTAGGCTTCGATGATCAAGGTAACTTTGTTATTGGAGATATGACTGCGAGTCAATTGGAAGAAAAACATATTCAAGAAGCTGTTTCCTTTGGGCCAAACCTGATTGTCAACGGCAAGTCTGTGATACAAGGCGATGGAGGATGGGGGATAGCCCCAAGAACAGGAATCGGACAAACGGCCGATGGAACTGTAATTTTCGTAGTAATTGATGGACGTCAACCAACTTGGAGCATTGGAGCAACGCTGCGAGATCTCATGAATGTCTTTAACGATTATCATGCTGTAAATGCTGTTAACCTGGATGGCGGTTCTTCTTCTGAACTCGTCTATGATGGGAAAGTCCAAAACAAGTTGTGGGACATTTTTGGCGAACGTTATATCCCAACAGCTTTTGTTGTAACCCCTTAATAAGCAATCCTGGTGTAAAGGAGAAATTTCATGAAGAAGCTACGTACTGTTGCCGTTTGGACATTAATTTCCTTATTAGTGCAATATGGGGGATATTCTTATTTAAATCATAAAATACAGCAAGTAATCACACCAGATCAAAGTCCTAAAATTATCACTACTCTGCTTAAAGCTACTATCCCTGGATCGAATCTCCAAAACGTTCAGGTTTCCTACGCAAAAGACTATATTGCATATTCCGAAGATGGTACTCTCAAGGTTTTTAATCTTAAAAAGCAGAAGGTTGTGTTCGAGAAGGCTCCTCCTTCTGGAAACAGCAGCTCATTGGGAGTTTTAACCTATCAATGGCTGCCAGACAGAAATACACTACTCTATTTTTATGCTAAGGCAAACCCGAACCCCTATACCCTAGAAACCGTTTACCCTACTCAAAATCAGTCAAAGACTTCAGGTCAGACTTCACAATCAAAGGTACAGACACCATCGACGACAGAACCTAAAACAGAAGATCCCAATGAAAAAGCTAATTCCAAAACTACGGATAAGTCAAGCGATAAAACGAACAGCAACAGCACCACAAAAGAATCCACGAAAGGGCAGCCTGCTAAGCCGTACGTCGTAAAACATTACAACAATCCCCAATTAACGGAGTTATATTCTCTCGACCTTCCGGACAGTGATGATGATTCGACGGCACCGGACGATCGATTTAATCAAACGATTGATAATTTTCCCGCAGGTGGAACGATCGAAGAATGCGTCGTTTCAACGTTCACAAATTTGATGTATCTAACTGTAAAAAGTGCACAGTCTGAATTGCTGCTGGAAATTGATGTTATGAAAAACGTCAAAACACTAAGTAAATCAGGTGAAACTATCGATAATATGGCGGCTTCTGATCGTTATGGGACTCTATACCTTGATAGTAAAGTTGGGTCCAAGCATGAAGTTATCGCCTTAGATGGTTCAAAGCGTGTAGTGATTTCTAATAATAATTCTGATCAAATTTTAGGTATAAGGGATGGCAGTGTTTATATCGGTGAAATAGAAAACAATCGACTTGTCAAAATCAAAACTACCGATGACCTTACCCATGTTACGAGCAATCCTTCACTTGATACTCTTTGGGAAGGAACCATACCTTATGACGATTCTGTACGGACTTTAATTGGAGCCGACGGACAAGTTATTGTCTATAATGATCAAACTGCTAATATTATCACTAAAGGGAATCTCTCGGAAGTTAAATTGCAAGGGGACGAAAATTATGTTTCTGTTGATGGGGCGGAATTAGTTCAGCTTACCAAGAACGGGGATTCAACTCAGGCCGTATTGCAGCCGCTTAAATCTAAAGAATAAACAAATATCTCTGAAGCAAGGGTGCCGGGTGTTCATGAGTTCACGTTCATGGGCGAAGAAAACTTTCTTTGAGAAGTCCATACTTTAGTAATCATACAAAAGGAGCGCCTGCGAGCGCTCCTTTTAAATTTCTTTAAGTAATTCTAAAGCGATGTTTTTATAACGTTAGGTCTATGTTATATCAATCGTAAGACGCCCAGTTCACTGCTTAGGGCTTGATGAACTTTGTAAGTCTTTAAGTTGAGTTTCTAAATTGTCAAGTAAGTCACGAATTTGGTTCATTTGATCTAGTATCGAGGAAATTGATTGAGATTGACTGCTCGGGGTTTCAGTCCCTGATGGAGTGGTCGGCGGAGGGGCACTTTGTTGCTGTCCTGGAGTAGTTGGCTGAGGTGCTCCCTCTCCAAAGATTTGAGTTAACGCTGAACCCACATTATCCGTCATTACTAACTGATCCTCGTATGCGAGAACGACTCGTTTCATTTCAGGGATGCTTCCGCCTTTGTCTGATTGCAGATAAATCGGTTCAACATAGAGGAAGTTTCCGCCGATCGGCAGAGCTAAGAGGTTTCCGCGAATGACGCTGGATCCTTTTTGATCCCAAAGCGACAATTGTCTTGAAATATCCGGATCTTGATCAATGCGTGATTCAATCTGCAAAGGTCCGTCGATTTCGATACTCTTAGGGAGTTCAAAGAGCATGAGCTGGCCATAATGTGAGCCGTCCATTCGTGCCGCCATCCAAGCTACCATGTTGTTGCGAGAATTTGATTCACTGGAAGCCGGGGTAAAGGGCAACATAAGGACAAACTCAGGTTTTGTTTCTCCGGGAATTGTCATAATCGTATAATAAGGATCAACACTTTGAGGTTTGGCTTGGTAAAGTTCTTTGGCAATATCCCAGGCATCTTCTTTATTGTAGAAAACGGAAGGATCTGTCATATGAAATGTTTTAAGCATGTTACTTTGGATAGTGAATAAGGTTTCAGGATAACGCAGGTGACTTTTTAAAGACGCCGGAAAACTGGCAAAATCTTTGAACACTCCGGGGAAAATGCTCATGTATGTTTTTAGAATAGGATCTTGAGGATCAATAGCATAAAAATCGACGGTTCCGTCGTCAGCATCAATGACGACTTTGACAGAGTTTCGGATGTAGTTGAAATCTTGGTCGGGGTATTTATTCGAATACGGCAAGGCATCTGATGTGGTATAAGCATCGATAATCCACTTAAGACGGCCATTATCGATGACCATATAAGGATCGGAATCATAGGTTAGAAAGGGTGCTAATTTTTGAACCCGTTCTTTAATATTGCGGTAAATAAGCATCTTGCTATTTGCTGTTACCTCGCTGGCAAGATAGAATCGTAATGTTCCATGGCTGAGGGAAAGCATAAACTTATTAATAGGGGTAAAGGGAATTCCTGTTTTTCCGTTATAAGAGGTTTCAGAATTTGTATCCCCTTGAGGATAATCAAACTCTTTAACCGAAGTATCGGCAACAACCCAATCATTGGTAAGTTCACCGTAATAGATGCGTGGTTCTTTTAGCTTCAGTTCAGGAAAATCAGTGACAGGGGGGATATCGCTAATTGCAAAGGACGGTAATCCCTCAGGCCCTACAGCATTGGCAAAAGACGCGGCAGCACCATAACCGTGAGTATATTTGAAACGTAAGTTTACAAAGGTTTGAGCCTTGGGATCTAAGTCCGGTGTGGATATTTCTCTGGGGCCTAACATAACCTGGCGATACTCACCATTAACCGTATAACGGTCGATATCGATATCGTTAAATTTGTAGTAGAGGCGAATTCCTTGTTTTTGGGTAAATGTTTGCAGCAAGGGGCGGGTATCATTAAGTCTAATATTGTTCAAAGTACCTTGATCGGCCTTTAAACTGCTTAAAGTAATCGGCGTGTTTCCGGGATAATTAACCTCAGAAATATGATTTAATCCATAACCGAATCGAGTCATGGCAATTTCATTTTGGATGTAGGGTTGTTCTTTGGTCAACTCATTTGGAATTACTACAAAGGACTGCAATAGATTAGGAAATATGCCGTAAATTACGATTCCAACAGCAATAACCCCTGCAACCGGGACTGTTAGTAAGCGAAGATCTTTAAATGTTTGGGCAACAATGGCTAGAACAAAGCCTATTATGCTGATCACAATTAAGATTTTAAGGGCAGGCAGGGTAGCCGTTAAATCTGTATAGCCTGCACCTACAACATGGCCGTGGATAGAATAAAGTAGCTGAAAAATGTCAAGATAATAACCGAAGGCTTTTAAGGCAAAAAGAATACATATTAATATGGCAAGGTGACGGCGAGCCCCAGGAGTAATTTCCACTGCTCCCTTACGCCAAAATTTGAGGGAATGAAGTTTTAGTACTCTCGTTACGATATAGAAAATCGTAGTAAATAAGGTGAGGAGAAATAGGGGAGCAAAGAAGGCGTTAAAAAAGGTTCTTAAAAAAGGCAATTGAAAAAAATAAAATGCCAAATCCTTCCCAAATATAGGATCAGTTTGCCCAAAAGGTGTGGCATGGATAAAGGATAGAACATCTAACCATCCGGTAAACCCGGCAATAAAACTTACTCCGAAACTTATAACGACTGAAATAATGAGGAGCCAAATTGTTACTCTGCGCTGGGATAAGCTTAAAACCGGGCGATTCATATCTTGGACTAAACGTAAACGAAGACGCAGACGTTCATTCACAAATGTTACGATGGCATGGCGTATGGAGAATAATGTCCCAGCTATAAAAATGAAGAGAATCGTTCCGTTGACAGCTTGAAAAATAACCTTGCTTAAGAGTGGCGTCCAGAAAAGCTGTGAATAACCTAGATCCTTAAACCATAACCAATCTTCATATAAGCCGCTTGAAGCCTTTAGTAAAGCCGCAATAAAGATAATCCCTACAAGGATTTTGATGAAACGTTGCAATAAAGATTCCTCCTTTAAAACTATGGCTAAAACCCATCATCATCGTTAAGATCTATAACTAGTATTCCATATATTCTTCCCAAGAAATAAAAATCCCTTCCAAAATTTTTATAAATTGTGATTAGAGTCTTTCTAAATTTAGTCTTGTTATGGTATACTAAAACATATAATACCCGTGAGGGGTATATTGAAGAGCATTAAGAGGAGTTGTTTAATAATGTATGACGTAATAATAGTTGGAGCCGGCCCTGCGGGTCTGACTGCAGGAATTTATGCTTCCCGAGGAGGTCTTAAGGCAGCCATCGTTGAATTAGCAATGCCCGGCGGACAAGCGGCTTCAACGGAAAAAATTGAGAACTATCCGGGATTTCCAGAGGGGGTTAATGGTTATGAGCTGATGAATTCATTCCATCAGCAAGCCTTGTCCTTCGGCGTCGAATTTATTTATGAAGAAGTCAAAACTCTTGACCTTAAAGAAACGGTTAAAAAGATTCATACTGATAGTTCTGTTCTTGAAACAAAGTCGGTAATTATCGCTGCTGGTTCAAAACCAAGATTGTTGAATGTTCCGGGGGAAGATCAATTTAGAGGCAGAGGCGTGTCTTATTGTGCAACTTGTGACGGTGCTTTTTTTCGAGGCAAAAAGGTTATCGTTGTAGGCGGGGGAGATGCGGCCCTTGAAGAAGGCGCCTACCTGACAAAATTTGCGGAGGAAGTTATTCTTATTCATCGGCGTGAGGGCTTTCGGGCTTCACAAATCCTCATTGACCGGGCAAGAGGCAATTCGAAAATGCGCTTTGAATTAAATTACGTTGTCGAGGAGATTCTTGGTTCGGATCATGTTGAAGGAGTGCGCCTACGTAATGTTCTCGATTCAACAACGAAGGAAATTCAGGCTGATGGGGTATTTATTTATGTCGGGACCGATCCCAATGACCAATTTTTGAACGGTGAGATAAAAACCAATGAACGAGGGTATATATATACTAATCAATATCTGCAGACAAATATTGAAGGTGTGTATGCAGTCGGTGATATTCGTGATACACCATTACGTCAAGTGGCAACAGCTGTCGGAGATGGAGCTCTTGCAGCCGTTGAAGTTGAAAAGTATCTTACGGAACATCAGAGTTGATATTAATTGCTCATGATCCTAATGGCTAATTAAGAAAACAAGTCAAAACTTGATAATTTATGGGGGTTGTACTATGCTGTAATTGGACAAGAATTTATAACTCTAATCAATTTGAAATTATTAAAAAATAAGGGTGGAATGCGCTGTGCACTTTGTCGTCTGCCTAAAACAAGTACCAGATACCTCAGAAGTTCGAATAGATCCCCATACTAATACCCTCATGCGTGAAGGAGTACCGTCAATTATCAATCCCTACGATGCCCATGGTCTGGAAGAAGCAATTCGTTTGAAGGATAAAGTTGGCGGAAAAGTTACTATCGTCAGTATGGGTCCACCCCAAGCGAAAGAAGCATTAAAAAAAGCAATGTCTTTTGGTGCTGATCGAGGAATTCTTCTAAGTGATCGCGCTTTTGGCGGTTCAGACTCCTTGGCAACAGCTTATATTATTTCAACGGCTCTTAAAACGATTCATGAGACGGACCCCATCGATCTGGTGTTTGCCGGAAAAGAAGCAATTGATGGCGATACTGCTCAAACAGGACCCGGTATCGCCCAACGCCTCGGTTTTCCCCAATTGACCTATGCTATCAGAATTAGGGAACTGACAGACACGAGCGTGACGGTTGAGCGAAAAACGGAAAGTGGACGGCAAATCGTTCAAGCTCAGCTTCCTGCTTTAATTACCGTCGAAAAAGAACTGAACGATATACGCTATGCGACATTACCCAACATGATGAAAGCCGCCGCTTATGAACCTGAACTATGGAATGTAAACTCTTTATCATTTGATCTAACTCAAATGGGCCTTAAGGGATCTCCTACGAGTGTTTCGCGAATTTTTGCCCCTCCGGGACGTTCTGGCGGAGAGATCATTGATGGGCAAAACGATCCGGCGGGGACCGCTGCTTCGGTCGTTCAAAAGCTTTTCCAACAAAATGTCATCATGGTTAATCCCCTTATGAAGGGAGGAAAACGTTAATGACAGTTGCTGTAGATAAGACAAAGTGTATTGGCTGCGGAGCCTGCGTTATGGAATGTTCCCTTGAAGCTATTGATTTAGTTGACGGTTTAGCTACTCCGGACCCAAATAAATGCAAAGACTTGGGTAGTTGTGTTAAAGTTTGCCCAACGAATGCTTTATCTCTTTCTATTCCTCAGGACTCAAAAGACGAACTGTCTTCTGAGGTTGGTTCAAGGTTTAATCTAAAGGAGCCTTTACCTGAATCTGTCAGCGATTATGCTCATGGAAATGAGAAAAAAACTATCCGTTCTCAAGTGACTCCGGTTACAGGGGGAGATGTTTGGAGCGGGGTTTGGGTTATCATTGAATATAACAATGGGAGAGTTGCTCCGGTATCCTGGGAGTTATTGGGCGAGGGCCGAAAACTTGCGGATTCCCTTGGGTCTGAACTTTGCGGCGTAATTACCGGTTATCAAGTTGACGATGTTATTCCCGCAGCGTTTGCCTATGGCGCCGAAAAACTCTATGTTATAGATCATGAAGTTCTTAAAGACTATCGAACAGAACCTTATGCAGAGGCAATTACGAGTCTCGTGCGAAAATATCAACCAGAAATTATTTTAATGGGTGCGACATCAATGGGACGAGATGTGTTCCCGGCTGTTGCTACTAAGATGCAAACCGGTTTAACTGCCGATTGTACCGTATTAGGAATCGATCCGGAGACAAAACTCCTGCAGCAAACCCGGCCTGCATTCGGAGGAAATATCATGGCGACAATTCTTTGTCGCGCAAGACGCCCGCAAATGGCGACGGTTCGTCCGAGAGTGATGGAAATGCCAGAGCGAGTAGAAGGTCGAGAAGGAGAATTAATTCGGGAAGAATTCAGCTTAAGTGAAAGTGACATTCGCACAAAAGTCCTGGAGTTTATAGCAGCTGATGCCAGAAGCGCTTTTCTTGATAAAGCTGAAATTATCGTTTCGGTAGGTTTGGGGATTGCTGCCAAACGGAATTTAGTTATAGCAGAAGAATTGGCAGAAGTTTTAGGTGCTACTCTGGCAGGAACTCGCGGGGCTGTGGAAGCGGGTTGGCTAAGCCATGATCAGCAAGTAGGTCAATCAGGCGTCACTGTTCGTCCTAAAGTATATATAGCCATTGGGATTTCCGGTGCTATTCAGCATTTGGTAGGTATGGAAACATCCGATTTTATCATTGCCATCAATAATGATCCCGAAGCTCCCATATTAAAAGTTGCAAACTACGGAATTGTCGGAGATTTATTCCAGATCGTGCCTGCAATGACTTCAGAATTTAAAAAACGCCTTCAGCATGGCGTGGCTAATTAAGGAGGGGCAACCATGGAAAACTTTGATGTAATTATCGTCGGAGGCGGTCCTGCTGGCCTATCTGCCGCAATTAGTGCTGCTAATGGAGGTATGAAAACATTAGTCATTGAACGCGGGGATTATCCCGGCACGAAAAATGTAATGGGTGGTATCCTTTATACTAAGGCTACGGATATGGTAGTGCCAGAGTTTTGGAAAGAGGCACCCTTAGAACGCCCCATTATAGAACAGAGACTCGCTATGTTAAGTGGGGATGAATCGATACTGGCGGGGTATCGAGATCCGGATTGGGCGAAGGAACCTTATAACGCCCATTCGATCTTACGGGTTAAATTTGACCGCTGGCTTGCTCAGCAAGCTGAAAAAGCCGGTGTAATGATTATTACAGAAACATTAGTTGAAGATCTTTTATATCAAAACGGTAACGTTGTAGGAGTTCGGACAGGTCGAGTTGAGGGGGATTTGGGAGCAAAAGTCGTCATTATTGCCGAAGGAGTAAATAACTTTCTTGCTGTTAAAACCGGGTTGGCTAAACCTTTGAAACCAGCCTCCGTAGCTGTCACTGTTAAAGAAGTTATTGCCCTGCCCAAAGAAAAGATTGAAGATCGTTTCTGTCTCGATGAAGGACAAGGGGCTACTATCGAACTCTACGGAGATTCCACTGCAGGCATGATGGGTGTGGGATTTATCTATACGAATAAGGATTCCATATCTATCGGAGTTGGAGCAATTTTAGCATCTGTGATTCGTGAACAATGGACACCTAATGATCTTTTGGAAAATCTAAAAGCAAAACCCTATGTTAAGCGTCTTCTGCAAGGCGGTGAAACCAAGGAGTACCTTGCTCATCTGATACCGGAGGGCGGTTATACTCAAGTCCCAAGACTACATCGTCAGGGAGTTATGGTAGTAGGGGACACCGCTATGCTTATGAATTCGCTGAACCGCGAAGGGTCAAATCTTGCCATGATATCAGGGAAAATTGCCGGCGAAGTTGCAGCTCAAGCGATCAAAGCGGGGGATGTCAGTGATCAAGCAATGGCGGTTTATGAAGCTCGATTGCGTGATTCTTTCGTTTTAAAAGACCTTTACCATTATCGTCATATGGGTGAATTCTTTGAGAATAACCCTCATCTTTTAAAGATTTATCCCAAAATGTTTTCCAAAGCCGCCAAAATGTATTTAACGGCTGATGGGACACCTAAGAAACAACGCCAGAAGGAAATAATGCAAATGCTCTTCGAACAACGATCAAAAGGTGGTATTATTAAAGATATCTATGGGGCATGGAGGGCATTACTATGAAATTAGACGATAAACTTTATTTAGTGCGATTTAATACTGATAAATTAAATCATATTAAAATCAGCGATCCAAAAGTTTGTCTGAACCAATGTCAAGATAAACCTTGTACTCGCTTTTGCCCAGCTCATGTTTATGATTGGGACGAAGAGGAGAAGAGAATTTCTGTAGGGTATGAAGGATGTCTTGAGTGCGGTACATGTCTCATTGGCTGCCCTTATGGCAACATAATCTGGAAATATCCAAGAGGTGGTTTTGGGGTTTCCTGGAAGAATGGTTAAACACAATAACTATTAAAACATAGTTTTGGTTCAAGAGCAGGGAGGTTAACCCCTGTTCTTTTTTACCAGGATTTTTATCCAACTGAAAATCCCCCCTTCTACATGTGGGAGTGGTTCCCACCAAAAACGTCCTTTTAATTTGCAGATTTTGCTTCTTCAAAGTTTCTTTGACAGTCATTTAAACGATCGGTAGAATAGAGTGGAAGGGAGTATAACCATGGAAGTAACACTCAACAAAGAAACTTTAAACAAAGAAACCAAGCTTATTAGCCTGATAAAATCCTATAAAAACGTCCTTGTAGCCTTTTCGGGCGGTGTCGATTCTACTTATCTCATGGCTATAACCCAGGAGGCTTTAGGGCAAAACTGTAAAGCAGTTTTTGCACGTGGCCCGATGATTTCCGGCGAAGAGCAGAACTCCGCTCTATTGTTAGCTCAAACATACCACTTCCCTATCGAAGTGATTGATATTGACATTATGGAGTTACAACCGTTTCGAGATAATCCACCGGACCGATGTTACTTTTGTAAAAAAGAATTATTTGAGACATTCCTGTCGCTAAGCAAACAATTAGGATATTCTAACTTAATTGAAGGAACGAATGCTTCCGATGACCAAGATTATCGTCCTGGAAGAAAGGCTCTAAAAGAATTAAAGATTAAAAGCCCCTTGCTGGCGGTTGGTCTTACTAAGGAAGAGATCCGGGCTTTATCTCGGCGACGGAATTTACTGACTTGGGACAAGCCATCAATGGCCTGCCTTGCTTCAAGAGTTCCTTACGGTGATGCCATATCCGTTGAATTATTATCTAGAATTGCTCAGGCTGAGGCTATTCTAGTCAGCTTTGGCTTTGACGAATGTCGCGTAAGGGCACATAAAGACATAGGGCGTATTGAGATTCCGACCCCAGAATTTGCGTCTTTTTTCCAACATTATACTGAAATTACAGAAGCCATTAAAACGTTAGGTTTTAAATTTGTAACGCTAGATTTAGAAGGACTTCGTTCGGGTAGTTTAAATCATAACCAGAAGGAGGGGAACTAAATGGATGAGGAAACCCTTAAAACTCTCCTCGAAGCTGTTAAATCAGGAAATTGTACCCCAGAGCAGGCTTTAAACCAATTGAAGGAATTGCCCTTTGAGGATCTAGGGTTTGCCCGCTTAGATCATCATCGAGCATTAAGAACAGGACAATCTGAAGTTGTCTTTTGTCAAGGGAAGCAGCCTGAGCAAATTGTTTCCATCTTGAAACATTTAGGCGCTAAATCTCGGAATGTCCTGGCAACTCGGCTTATCCCTGAACATGCTGATATAATACTGCATCATTTCCCCGATGCTCAGTATGATTCACTGGCACGCTGCCTCCTGTTGCTGCCCTTGGAAGAGCCAACAATTCCAGGAAAAATTCTTATCATGACTGCCGGTACAGCTGATTTGCCTGTAGCTCGGGAGGCTTGGCTTACAGCCCGTTATATGGGTCATGACGTAGAAACAATTTTTGATGTTGGTGTTGCGGGGCTTCATCGCCTTCTTGCTCAACGAGAGACTATGGATAGTGCAGATGTCTTGATTGTTGTGGCAGGAATGGAAGGTGCTTTAGCGAGTGTTGTCGGCGGTTTAGTCGAGCAGCCGGTGATAGCCGTGCCGACAAGTGTTGGGTATGGTGCTCATTTTCAAGGGCTGGCAGCATTACTCAGCATGCTGAACAGCTGTGCTTCAGGAGTAGGCGTTGTAAATATTGATAATGGTTTTGGGGCGGCTTCTTTAGCGTCAACAATTATTCGCAGAGTAAACAAAAATCATTGAGAGGAGCCTCAATTTGAAAATTCTTTTTTGGGATACATTTGCAGGTATTAGCGGAGATATGGCTTTGGGGTCTTTAATAGCCTTAGGTGCGGACCCGGAGAAGATTATTGAACAATTACATTCTATAGGTTTGAACGAATTTCGACTGGATGTCCGTTCGCGTCAAGTTCAAGGCATTCAAGCGACAGACATCGATGTTGTAATACTAAACGAGCTCCAACACGAAAGCGATCATAGTCATGAAAACGAACATGATCACAATCACAATCACGAACACGAACACGATCATAGCCCCGAACATGATCATTGCCATAAACATGATCATACTCATGACCACAATCATAATCGGTTTCTTCCGGATATTCAGAACATGATCTTGTCAGGTTCTTTATCCGAACGTTCTCAAAAAAACGCTTTACGAGTGTTTGATGTTTTAGCTGAAGCAGAAGCCAGAGTTCATGGGACAACTCTCGATAAAGTTCACTTTCATGAAGTAGGGGCAGTGGACTCTCTTGTCGATATCGTTGGGACCTGCATCGCTCTTGATCTTTTAGACATTGAGGAAATTCGTGTTCCTACTCTTCCTTGGTCAAAAGGCTTTGTTCAATGTGCTCATGGAACGCTGCCTCTGCCGGCCCCTGCGACTCTGATGCTGCTAAGGGGCTTTAAATTCAGAGAATCTGGCATTACGGGTGAACTTATTACACCAACAGGAGCATCTCTCATGAAGGCTTTAGCTCAACAGAGTGATTTCCCGGAAATGGTTATTCAGAATGTGGGTTATGGGTCAGGTAAAAATGATTATGGCATTCTAAGTCTGCTTCGGGGGGTAATTGGAGAAGTATAAAACCTAAGGAGATAGTATGGTTGAAAAAATTATTGATAGTTTAAAACGGTCAGGCTGGAATGTAGGCACTCTAGCGGGAAACTGGTTTTGTGCTGTCTCTGACTCTCAGCCGCGAGGTCTTATCTTTGGATATATAAATGAGATGCCCGATGATATAATGATTAAGATCTCTGAATTTAATATTCCACTCTGGGACGCAATTGTTTTTTGTCCCACAGGGTTTGATTCAGCGCAGTTAAAGAAACATCGTTTTCCGGGTATCCAATTATGGTATTGGGATCTGGAAATGGGGAATCTATTTCCTTTTCCACCGACGAAAAAGCGGGATATTCCCAATATGTTGCAGCAAATTGCCAGCGGAACTCCAATTACGCTGAATGTTGAACCTCAATCTCCAAAGCTATCGACGCCTTATTTTACTTATGTTCTGTTGGGAGTTAATGTCATAGTTTTTTTGCTTCTGACTTTAGCAGGTGGGTCAACAAATCCAGATGTCTTAATCACCTTCGGCGCTAAAGTTAATTCTCTAATTCAAGCGGGTCAAGTGTGGCGCTTATTGACCTCGATGTTTATTCATATTGGCATCCTGCATCTAGCTTTCAATTTATATGCTTTATGGGCATTAGGGCCTGTGACGGAACAAAGTTATGGGCATGGAAAGTATTTTGCAATTTATATGTTAAGCGGTCTGGGAGGATCATTAGCGAGCTTTTTGTTTTCGCCGGCTCTTTCGGCGGGCGCTTCAGGGGCAATTATGGGCCTCTTAGGAGCCCAGTTGCTTTTTATTTACAAACGACCGTATCTGTGGAAATCCGGTCTGGGAATGAACCTTGTGATTGTTATTTTGGTAAACCTTGGCTTTGGCTTTTGGCAGCCGGGAATTGATAATTTTGCGCATTTAGGAGGACTTTTTACTGGAATGTTAATGGGTCTCATTTTCTCCTGGAAAACCTTCGCGCAACCTAAGAGTACCAAACTTTCATAAAAATACCTCTTTCTTACAAGCATAGTTTCCACCCATCTAAGGACAAACTATTATCAAGAGCTTGCGGTTTCTTAGCGAGGTGGCTTTAATTAATTGCCATCGTTAGTTAAGAAAGCGTAAGCTCTTTGATGTTAGTAATCAATTCCTATGTATTCGTCTTTTGGGCGGTTCGATGAATCTCAGTAAAGAATTCACTCACTTCTTGGGGAGTAGGAATATGTTGGTCGACATGACCTAATTCTTTAGTTATTGTGGCAAAGGCATTTAACCAAGCCTCGGTGATTCGGGTTGCAATTTCTTGAGGGCTATTCATAGTAATAACTCCTTTCAGTTTTATATAGCTTATGTTATTTTAGATAATGAGTGCATATCCATTGCGGTTATAGATAGTTGAGGAGGATGGAGCATTTTTGGTGAAAGGGAAGAAAAATGTTAGACATTATTTTTCACGAGATTATTGGGTATATGCCGGAATTTTTCTTCTAATCGTCTTGGTTGTAGGGAGACTGCTTGTTCTTCAAGTTATACAAGCATCCGATCTACAAGCTAAAGGAATTGAACGCAGAACTGCAGATAAACGTCTTCAGCCTAAACGTGGTTCAATTTATGATGCTCAGGGGAACGTTTTAGCCCAGAGCGTTCCTGTTAAAGAAATCTATGCAGATCCGAATACTCTAAGGAACCTAATAGCTCAGAAGAAATTCAGCAATACCAAAGAACAAGTGGCTCAAGAGCTTGCGGAAATCTTAGATCTTAATGCCGAAAACATTCTTGATAAACTTAATAAAAAATTATCGTGGGTTAGCCTCGCTCATCAAGTGGATCTACAGAAAGCTAATCAAGTTATGGCTTTGAAAATTCCAGGAGTCGGAATGAATGAAGAAGAAAAACGAGTTTATCCCATGGGAAGCTTAGCCGCTTCAGCTCTAGGAATCGTTAATTTGGGGGGACATGGCGCCGAAGGTATTGAGTCTTATTATGATAAAGTTTTATTTGGCATGCCTGGTTTTCAGTCTTTGGAGCAGGACACTCGAGCACGTTCTATCATTGAGACAATTGACCAAAATAATCCTTCTCGTCCGGGCAATTGTTTAGTTCTTACCTTAGACTCAACAATTCAATATTTGATCGAACAACAATTAGATCATTTGCAGCAAAGTACAAAGGCTGACAGAGTGACGATTTTAGCCATGGATCCAATGAGCGGTCGTATTTTAGGCTTAGGTTCACGTCCGACCTTCGATCCTACAAATTACCTTACGTCATCGCCGGAAGAACGACGAAACCTGGCGATTAGTATGTCTTATGAACCAGGTTCCACATTTAAAATTATCACCGGCTGCAGTGCTTTAGAAGAAGGCGTTATATCTACAGATGAGACATTTCCTGATCCGGGATATTTGCGAGTAGGCCCTCGTTTAATCACGAACTGGGATTCTGATCAAAAACCACATGGTAATCCTACCCTTACTGAAGGCATGCAATTGTCCTCGAATGTTGTCTTAGCTCAGGTTGGACTAAAACTAAGCAAAAGTACTTTCTATACATATTTAAAGGCCTTTGGCTTTGGCTCAAAAACCGGAATTGATGTATCAGGTGAGGAACGTGGTTTGCTTGTTCCTCGAGAGAATGTGCGAGATTTGGAATTGGCAACTATGTCTTTTGGACAAGCTAATTTAGTGACACCTATTCAATTATTAACTGCAATATCGGCTGTTGCCAATGGAGGAACCTTATATCGTCCGTATATCGTAGATGCCGTTAAAACACCCGAGGGAGAAGTAATTCAACAGCAAAAGCCAATTCCCATACGCCAAGTGGTATCTCGGACAACGGCGACACAAATGACGAATATTCTTGAACAAGTTGTAACTGCTGGAACTGGCCACCTCGCTCAAATTCCCGGGATTAGGGTTGCAGGTAAAACCGGAACAGCGCAAAAAGTAGATCCCAGTACCGGGGGATATTCTGCAACAGACTTCATAGCTTCATTTGTTGCCTTTGCTCCTGCCGAGAATCCCAAAATCGCAGTCTTGGTTATTATTGATACTCCAAAAGGTGAGGAAGGGCATCAAGGCGGAACTTTAGGAGGCCCTCCGGCAAAGGCAATAATTGAAGGTGTACTTCAATATTACGGTATTCCTGCAGCCCAGAATACCCCAAGCATCATACCTTTTACAGCGGATGATTCTCCGATCCGGCCTTTGCCAAAACCGATAATTCCCAAACGATCACCGGGGAACGGAGAAGTTATTATTCCGGATTTAACAGGAATGACAATACGTGAAGCTGGGGATGAACTGGCAAAATCCGGGCTGCATTTCAATTTTACCGGGAGCGGTCTCGTGATTCAACAAAATCCTCAGGCCGGCAATATAGTAAACAAAGGGACAATAATTGAAATCAAGTTTTCGCCTTTAAAGCCCTAGTTTTTTCCAGAAGACATCCTAAGTTTCAATTTTAACTGTGTCCTTAGGTATGATAGGATATGGTTGAGAAATAAGCAAAAACACGGAGGAATGGTAAATCATGCGTCTTGATCATCAAATTGAAACAATGAAAGAAGACATAATTTCAGCGATTCGGGATTGTATTCAAATTAAGAGCGTAAAGGATGCAGCTCATGCAGCCCCAGGATCTCCTTTTGGACCTGGAATTCAAGAAGCCTTGGATTGGACTTTGAAATTGGGAAAGGAACTTGGCTTTGAAGTTAAAAATGTTGATGGATATGCGGGTCATATTGAAATGGGTAGTGGAGATCTCTTAGGAATATTGGGACATTTAGACGTTGTACCGGAAGGGGATGGTTGGTCGGTTCCACCTTACAGTGCAGCCATCGTTGATGGAAAAATCTACGGGCGTGGCGCTCTGGATGATAAAGGGCCGACTTTAGCAGCTCTATTTGCTATGAAGGCTATTAAAGATGCTAATATCCCTTTGAATAAGCGAGTTCGTTTAATTTTAGGTACGGATGAGGAATCAGGTTGGGCAGATATGGATTACTATTTGAAAAAAGAAGAGGTTCCCTATATTGGTTTTGCACCGGACGCTGAATTTCCTCTGATTCACGCCGAAAAGGGAATTCTTCATCTGGAATTAAAAAAGGCCTTTGAGGCTTCTTTACCGCATCTTGTCAGTATTCGTGGGGGAGAACGAGCAAATATTGTTCCCGACCTTTGTGGAGTTATTTTGCGAGGGCTTGATCATGAGTTGATCGTTCAGTCCTTGAATTCCTTCGTTTTCCCTGAGGGAGTGGGGGCTGAAATCAAGAATCAAAAGGAAACTTCGGAGATCATAATTAGTTTTAAAGGGATAGGAGCTCATGGCAGTCTTCCGGAGAAAGGAAAGAATGCCGTTATCTTTGCCATGAAATATTTGCAGCAATTGCCTCTAACTTCTGCGGAGCAACAAATTCTTGAGTTCATGTTAATGTATCCGGGAAAAGGCTTCTTCGGAGAAGGATTTGGCATTGCTTTCAGAGACGAACCCTCTGGTCAATTATCTCTTAACCTGGGAATCTTTGAATTGGCTTCGGATCACCTGCGCTTTGTTCTTGATATTCGCTATCCTGTAACATACAAGCAAGAAGATGTTTTGCAGCCGATCGAAAAAATTATTCGGGGTGAGGGATTTACTTTAGAAATTCTTAGCCATCAAAAAGCTCATCATGTTCCCAAGGATAGTGAACTAGTGAAATCACTGTTGAAAGCCTATGCAGATGTAACTGGTCTCGAACCATACGCTTTTGCTATTGGCGGAGGAACGTATGCTAAAGCGCTCCCTCAGGGCGTGGCTTTTGGTCCTGTTTTCCCAGGTGAACCTGAAGTGATACATTGTGCTGATGAATATATTTCTATCAATAACGTGCTGTTAACGACCAAAGTTTATGCCCAGGCGATCTTAAATATCGCAAGTGACCCTGAGCATTGCTAAGATAAAGCGAAAGCGGATTGAAAAGGGTAGGTATGGGATAAACAAAACTAGTTTTAAAAAAAAGCTTGACTATCATTAGGAACATGAGTATACTAATTATTGTTGTTATTGCGCCACTAGCTCAGCTGGTAGAGCATCCGACTCTTAATCGGCAGGTCCGCGGTTCGATCCCGCGGTGGCGCACCAAATAGGCTTTACTCCCGCAAGCAATTGCGGGTTTTTGATTTATACAGTTAATGTATTAAACTGGCGTTTGGGGACATTTTGGGACGTATGACCAAAAGAATCCCCAATAAACTTAACAATACCTATGGAGGAAAGAAAAACAGGCATTCAAGCCTGTTCTTTTTATGCTCTTTTTGCGTTGAAATAAAGATTCAAGTTTTTGAGCGGCTTTTATGTCGGCACTCATGGAATTGAATGCGAGCAAGCACCGGAATATCAATATTGTGATTTAAGGGATCTACATTGACAGAATCATCTACGAATCGTTGTGAGGGGCTTTTTCGGTTTTTGGTGCCAACGCGACCTTTGCGGAGTGGTGTTAACCAATAACGTATCGCGTTATTTATCCTAAAATTAATTATTTTTTCAAATGCTTTAGGGACTGACCGCGGCTCTTTATGATCTGATTACATACAATGGATACCTTGAGGTTTAGTTATGACCTGTGGTTAATTTAATATAATTGAAAAATTTCGCAGTCGAAAGAAACAAAAAGTGTGCAGAAACATGCTCAAAATTCAATAAATTGGATTTATTCAGAAAAACATGTTGGATAAAAATGGTAGACAATGTTCGCTATTAAATATTATAGTTATACCTAGATTGTGAGTAAATTGTGAACATTTAAATAACTGTGAACCTGGGCAAACCAACTGAAAAGTTGGGACGCAAAGTTGGAAGTCTACGGTACTGTTGGGTGCTATGATAGTTCGACTGCTAAATTAGGCGGTCTTATTTTTTTGCGTTCAAATTAATTGGATAGTAGAAAACTCAAAACAATGAGATATTCAAGAGAAGAAAGGATGAGAGGAATGGTACTAAAAAAGAGTAAAACATTTAAAAAAAAGGGTGGGATTCATGGTTCTTTTCAACAAATTATCGCTGTTGTTTTGTGCATTTTGATGATTCCGTGGACAATTTCGCCTGCTTTTGCAGATCAAGTTCAAAATGATGGAAAGAATGTAGCGGTAACAAAAGAAACTAAAATTGAAAGGATAGCAGGCAATGATCGGTATCAAACAGCAATTGCAATATCAAAGCAAATGTATCCTCAAGGATCAGGAACAGTAATACTGGCAAGAGGAAATGATTTTCCAGATGCGTTAGCAGGGGTTCCTCTTGCGCATAAGCTCAACGCGCCGTTGTTGTTAACAGATGGAACTAGTTTAAATAAGGATACTGAGGCGGAAATTATCCGACTTAACCCTCAAAAGATTTACATTTTAGGGGGGCCAGTAGTAATACCCGAAACGGTAGAAAGTGAATTAAAGGATAAAGGTCGTGATGTGAAAAGACTAGGTGGAGTAGATCGGTACGACACCGCGTCATTAATAGCTCAGGAACTAGGCTTCAGCAATGGAAAAGCAGTATTAGCCTACGGAGAAAATTTCCCAGATGCTTTAGCTGTATCCAGTTGGGCGGCTTACAATGATGTGCCCATCCTTCTAACAGAAACAAATGAATTACCTACAGAGACTTTAAAAGCATTACAAGATTTGAATGTAACTTCTACTTATATAATTGGCGGAAAGGCGGTTATCTCTGAAAGGTTAGAAGAAAGTTTGAAAGAATACAATATGAATCCAACTCGTTATTGGGGTAATGATCGATACGAGACAGCAATAGCTGTAGCTCAAGGTTTAAAAACAGATAATAATCACTTATTCTTAGCCACAGGACTTAATTTTCCTGATGCTTTAGCAGGTGGTGTTATGGCAGCTCAGGCTAACAGTTCGTTACTTTTGGTTGATACAAATATACCTTCCAATGTATCAAACTATTTATGCACCATTAAAGATAATATTAGTACTGTTTATATTCTGGGAGGTAAAGCTGTAGTTTCGGATGATATAGTCAATTCGTTAAAAAATATTAATAGTAATTCATTAACTCTAAATTGGGTAAATAATTCACAATCCTCCCTATCAAATTTTAATCCGAGCACACAAGTATCGTTAGAAGTTAAATCGAACAAAAGTGATGTTACATTTGCCTGGTCTGCAACTGGAGGTACATTAGCTAATAAGAGTGGGGCAACAAATACTTGGACTTTACCAAATACAGCTGGAGACTATACTGTTACTGTTGAAGCCCAAATTGGTGATGTAACGAAGACAATTTCCAGAAAAATTACAGTATTAAGTGTTAGCAGTGGTGGTTATGGAGGCAGCACATCCCCAACTTCAAACAACCCATTTCTTTCAATAAGTGAATCAGGAGGATCCATTTTACTAAGCTGGGATAAGGTCGATTGTTATAAGGAATATACTGTTTTAAGAAAAATAAATAGCAGCACTTATTCAGCAATTGCCGGTAATATTGTTGAGAATTCTTACAAAGACATACAATTGAATGCTTCAGGGGTATATAAATATAAGTTACAGGCAATAAAAAATGACAATTCAATAGTAGAGTCCAATGAGGTTAGTAGTTTTGTTATAGATGGTATAGTATCAGCAGGCCAGACAGATAGCGATAATGATGGGTTGCCTGACGATTATGAGAAAAAAATCGCCTCTGATCCTAATAATCCGGATACTGACAATGATGGACTACCGGATGGCTATGAAGTGTCAGTTTTAGGTACGGATCCAACTAAAACTGACAGCAATGATAATGGAACTAGTGATGCATTAGAAGATTTTGATAGTGATGGATTAAATAATCTAAATGAGTATTTAAATAACACTAACCCATTTAAATCAGATACTGATGGTGATGGATTAAGTGATAATGATGAAATCAATGTGTATAAAACCAATCCGCTCATGACAGATACTGATGGTGACCAACTAAGTGACGGTAGCGAAATCAAACTAGGCTTTGATCCGCTAATGCAAGATACTGATGGTAATGGTACCATTGACTCTTTAGAAAAAACTACGCAAAAAGTAGATTTAAGTCGTTATTCTGTAGGCCTATTAACTGACGATAATCCTGTTAAACCGGATATTTCAATTACATCTGCAGGAGATATTAATAATGACATTATCGTAAATGATGATATTAACGATCCGTTGTTAGTTAATAATCGTGCAATCGTTGGACATCCAATTGACGTACATTTTGATAAGAAATTTGACCATGCTACTATTACATTTACTCTAGATAAAAATCAACTGTCAGATTCTTATATAAACAATTACAGTATATTCTGGCTTGATGATGAAGGGAAAATGAACCAAGTAAAAACGACAATTGATCCCATAAACAATTCACTTTCTGCAGAAGTAACCCATTTTAGCAGGTATATGGTTATAAACGTAAAAAAGATATTTGCTGACATGGGTAGTAATGATGGTACGGTCAACGGTCAGGCTGATATAGTATTTTGCGTAGATACAACAGGTTCTATGGGAGATAATATTGAAAATGTTAAAAATAATATAGCAAGTTTTGTTACGAACTTAAATAGCGCCAAAGTATCTCTACATTTAGGATTGGTGGATTATAAAGACATTACATGCGACGGTCTTGATTCTACTAAAGTTCACAAAGATGTTAAAGATGAGTGGTATACGGATGTTGATAAATTTAAAGATGAATTAAGTAAACTTGGAGCTTCCGGAGGCGGAGATACCCCTGAATGTGCAGTTGATGCATTGGAGACTACCAGACAAATGAGCTTTAGAACAAATGCCACAAAGTTTATTATTCTTGTAACAGATGCTAACTATAAAGTGAATAATAACTTTGGAATCCCATCAATGGATGAAGAAATTTCTAAGCTTAAGTCTGATAATATCATAGTATCGGTAATTGGTGATCCATATGATCAAGCAGATTATGAGAACTTATATATTGATACAAATGGTATTTTCGGAGATATTTATAGCGACTTTTCGGATTTGCTGGATACATTAAAAGATAAAATCGCTAGTACTGTAAATGATGGATACTGGATCTGCTTAGCAAACTTGGAAAACGTCAAATTGCTCAAAGCTCCGGAAGCGACAGATTTATCAACTGATTCGGATAGTGATGGGATACCAGATTCTCAAGAACTTTTAACATGTGAACCGACAGATCTAGTAATAGACATGCCTTTCTTACCAGACCCAACCACTATTAAGGTTTATTCATTTAAATCCAACCCAGCCAATGCTGATACAGATGGAGACGGATATAATGATAGTAAAGATCTAAATCCATTAATACCATTCAAAACACCGGTTATGCTATTGCACGGAAGAACTGATAACACTTACGCATGTTTCGGAGTACAAACCAATCTGTACGCATATGGACATAATTTAAATAACGAATATGGAAGTGATTTAGACTCTTCGGGAACTTGGTCATTTACAGATTATAAGGCACAAGAAATAACCAATATAGTTAATAGTGATGGGAGCAAAACGTTACAAGAGAATATTGGCTATGAATTAGAATGGAAAGGTTATAAACCTAATAAGAATTTATTTGCATTCAATTACCCCAATCAGGATATGGTATATTTAAATGCAGAAAAATTCAAAGGTTATATTGAAAGTTTATTAAACCATATGTCTGATGACGATCTTGCTGGCTACATTTATCCCACAATTAATGATCAGCTTACTCATAATGCAAAATTTAATATAATTGCACACAGTATGGGAGGATTAGTATCTCGTTACTATATTGAAAATCTAGGTGGTTCAGACAATGTCAATAAACTAATTACTATAGACACACCTCATTGGGGAAGTGGAGAAGCTGATCTTTCAGAATGGACCCCTCTATTTATTCCGTGTGATGTTGATCTTGATCCTTCAGCTAAAATTTATGGCGGCACGGGTTTTGAAAGCTCTGAGAAGTGGTATTACAACGCAAAAGGAAATTATGCGGTTACACATCAAACAGATCAGACGAAAATTGAAAATTCACCTGGCGATAAATATTATTTTATTGCCGGCTATGATGATGTTGGTCCCGAATTTTTACCAGATGATCTAAAAGATAAAACATTGTCGTTTGATGTGAATTTGGATTCGAGTAATTTCACAAACTTTAGAAATAGTATTGCGGAGGGATTCTATGCAAAATATGGTCATCGTGATGATATAGTTTTTGACTTTACGATGATTGGTGGCGATAATGTCGTGAACAATCAGAGTCAATTTGGCATACGATTTCCATCTGATGAAGAAAGAACCGGGCTTGTTCCAGTAAATAAAACATCTATGACAATTGACACTATATTTGGCCATTGGGTTCAAAATAATTTTCATTCACAAAATCAACATCGTATTGAAACAATTAATAAAGTTATTGATTATATTAATAATTGATAAAGGACGTAATGATAAGTCTATCAGAATAGGTAGACTTATCATTACAGGTTATCTAAGGGGGCCTAATATGAGGCTTAAAATATTGCTAAATGTATTAATAATACTATTTTTCACTTTTGTTTATTTTACATTAATGTCATTTGATCTTTTTCCAACTGTAGCTCAATTTTTTCCTTCGATCTATTATCCTTTAGGAATAGTTCTTTCTACGGTAATAATTTCTCTGTTCAATAAAGCAATCTTAAAAAGTGGGAACTTTTTCACCACATCGAGTTCATTTATTGGTATAGCATTCTTAATTTTATTTAGTTGGACAATTAATTCGTTATTTGGCAGTATATTATTTGACTATTACAGGCATTCACCAGTTCATAATTTATTGAAAATAAATCAATATATCAAACAAAAGGGAAACTATGGCACAATTTATAAGAGCCTTCTAAAAAACGGGGTATTTGCCTATAGTATCGATAGTGGATATCCTACCAGCTTTAAAAAAAATAAAATTATTGCGGAAAATAGGAATAATTATACAGAAGTCATATACCAGATAAATTACGATAGCTATATTATATATGACTGGACAAATAATTCTGTTGTTTGCACAAAATCAAGAAATGATGTTATTAACGATAGTATAGAGTATTTAAATACTAATTATAATGCCGAAATCAAAAAAGACGCTAGTTTAAAAACTAAGGCAACAGCACTAAATGTAATTATCAAATATTATGCTAAAACATATCTGCTAAATATTTTTCCTAGTAATAACAGAATTAGTTTTTCCTTAGATGACTTTTAATAATGTTTCGAATAAGTAAACTTACAATTTATTATTAGACATCAAGCAGACGTTTTTTATTCTTTTGCTAATTTCGGGAATCTTAGGGGGTGCGAACAAATAGATTTAATTTGAATTAAAATCATGAAAGGGTGAATTATATGAATAAAAGTATTTTTAATAATCTAAGCAAAAAGTTATTAGGGATAATTATAAGTTCACTTGTAATTTCGGGTTCTTATTATGTAAATTCTTCCTATGCTCTAGATAATGGTTCAATCGAGTCTGTGTCGGCAAGACCTATTGCGTTAGCCAATAGTATTAAGGACACGCCAAGTATAGCATGCAATAGAATAGTATGGACAGATTATAGAAGCGGAAATGCTGATATTTATTTGTATGACTTGGGGACAAAAGAAGAAAAACAAATCACATCGGATAAAGAAAACCAAAAAAATCCTATGATTAATAAAGATAAGATAGTTTGGGAGGACTATAGAAATGGGTTGTCTGCAGATATTTATTATTATGATATAACTACAGGAATTGAAACCCCAATTACTTCACTAAAACAAGGCGCTTCCATACTCCAATCGAATCCGGTAATTTCGGGTGATAAAATAGCCTGGGAGTATACTTATAAAGATAATCATTATGTACGCGTATATGACCTGCAAACCAAAAAGATAAGAACAGTATCCCGAAGTAACTCACCTAATCAGATAAATCCAAGAATAGGTGGGAATAAAGTAGTATGGCAGGATAAGGAAAGTGCTGAAGATAGCAATTGGAATATTTCTATGAATGAAATTTCTTCAGCTAAATCAAGTAAAGAAGTACAACTGACAACTGATAATTCTGATCATACATCACCGGTTATCAGCGATAATTTTATTGTATGGCTTAAGGGAAATAAAGTTGGAAAAGAAATATACTTATATAATCTGTTAGATGGATCTACGAAAAAAATTGCAGATGTAAGTGCAAATGTAGAAAAAATTTCGCTCGATGGCGATAAAGTAACTTGGTTAGATATTAAATTTGATGGAACTAACGATATTTGTATGTACGATATTTCAACTTCAAAATTAGATATACTTTATTCAACTATTAGGGAATGTCAAAATCCCAGTATTTCAGGAAATAAGATTGTATGGTTAGAAAGAAGTAAAGATAATTACGAAAATTCATACATATTTATGATTGATTTAAGTATTCCAAATACTTTGAAGGAAAATGCAGTACAGAGTATTGCCTTGGATAGTACCTCATATAATCTTAATATAGGAGAAACTCATAATACTTTAGTAAATCTTCAAGATTCGGATGCTACAAGCACAATAATTGCAGAAGATAATATCACATTCCAATCTTCGGATAGTTCCGTAGCAACTGTTGATGAAGAAGGTGTTGTTAAGGGGATTTCTGCGGGTAAGGCAACTATTACTGCAAGAACAAAAGATGGCAAGACAGCAACATGTACTGTAACAGTAAATGAGGCAGTACCATCAAATGGAGCAGTACCATCAAATGGAGCAGTACCATCAAATGGAGCAGTACCATCAAATGGGGCAGTACCATCAAATGAGGCAGTACCATCAAATGAATTAGTGCCATCAAATGAAGTAGTGCCAACAAATGAAGCAGCACCATCAAAGGAAGTATCGGCGACCATAGAAGAAACTGGTGTATTGCTCGATCAGTCTGTAATGACATTAGAAGCGGGCGGACCAACGGGAACACTGAAGGCAACTATTGAACCGACAAATGCAACGAACCAGGATCCTATATGGACAAGTAGTGATGATAAGATTGCAACAGTTAACAATGGAGTTGTTACCCCGATTGCTTCAGGTGAAGTGGTAATTACTGTAACAACCAAAAACGGAAAGACAGCAATATGTAAAGTGGTAGTGAATGAACCAGTACCATCAAATGAAGTAGCACCATAAAATATAGAAGAAACAGGTGTATCCCTCGATCAGTCTCCAATGACATTAGAAGCGGGCAGATCAACAGGAACACTGAAGGCAACTATTGAACCGACAAATGTAACGAACCAGGACCTTATCTGGATGAATGGTGATAATAATATAGCAACAGTGGATAATGGAGTAGTTACCCCGATTGCTGCAAGAGAAGTAGTTATCCCGCAACCAAAACGCCCCCCTTTCTTAAGGGGGTCTAACCTTTGCGTAAAATAACATTTTCGAGTATAATTATCACCTTTACGGCGAAACACACATTGAGTGTGTAACGTTGATAGAGCGGCCTAAGATTTTTTTATTCCCTCTGACGGAAGGTTTGATGGGTTTTTTGATAGGGGGGGCGCACCTTTAAGAGTAAATAAATAAATACACAAATAAATACACAAAAGGGAAGAGGATTTTGTGTGAATTTTAGAGGGGAGAAAATATATCATATACTCTCTGGATTTCTCCCCAAAATATAGACTTTTTCCTTTGCTGAGGATTTATTGTTTCATCGTGGGCATCTTTTATAAGTTTATTCGATCAGTCCTACTCCATGCTGATTGCACATTTGAATTTCAATAGGTTTAAAAAAGCGTTTGGTTTTTCGGACGTTTGTTTTTTATTTGCAGCAAGCAAGGTTCAACACTGAATAATTATGCCGTTAAATCATTTTGTTTCAAGAAAAGGACAGGAGGATAGGAGGATATCTATATCAATAGTATAGTTTTGTGGGGATTACGTGGATAGAAATTGTTGCTATTCATTTAAGATAGAGGTATAATAAGAACATAGGTTCGAACAAAAGCCAAATAAATGTACTAGTATATTGTGCTAAAGTGTAATGTATTATAGGTCTCTTTATTTTCTTAATATATTATCTAATACATAGACACATCCCTGAATAAAAGGAATCTGCTATCTTGAAAAATGACTAGGTTCTTAATAGTGTAGTCGCTGTATTTCCTTCCTTGATCGGCGAAGACCAGTTATTGAGGCGGAGGTGTAATAATGCCCAAAGTTACAGTCGTTTGTTATATTGCTTCTTTAATGTTCTACGGATTTGCCTATTCCAGAAACTTGATGTTTAATCCAGGACAAATTTATACCTTTGACGATAGTTTCAATTTATATCTTGCGACGATTTATTATGTTTTAGCGATCGTCTCAGCCGTTATAGGATCTCTCGTCTTTTATCTCAGTACTTTAAGAGTCGAATCCCCATTCGAAGCCCAGGAGGCAATGGATCTGGGACACAGCTATAAATATAAACGAGCTAGAGAGAGGGTGAGTGGAGAGCGAGCGAGATCCAAGATAAAAGCTCAATCCGTACAATATAACCATGGTATGGATTGGGAAAGAAGGATATCTTCATAATTCGGCGGAGAACAATTTAATTCTTATGTTAAACATAGGCGATGTTTCGTATAAGTTAAGCCAGACAAGTTAAGTTCGGCTTAACTTTTTAATTTTAAAGATTTATAATTGTCAAAATTATTTTTTTAAGGAGAAGGAAATATACCAAAAATGTTGAATGTTTAAAGTATACTGACTTTTGCAACAATGCCTACATATTATGTAATACTAAAAGGGGAGGGCTTTTAATGACTAAAATGATAAAGATTATTGGGTTAACTGGAAGCCTGCGAGAAAAGTCCTATAATTTGGCAGCCTTACATGCAGCAGCTGAGCTGCTTCCCGAATGGGCCACTTTGGAAATAGTGGATTTATCTCCAATCCCGTTTTTTAATGAAGATGTTGAGGCGGAAGGTGTACCTCAAACAGTATTGGATTTTAAAAGAAAAGTTGCTGAGGCAGATGCTATTCTAATATCAACTCCCGAGTACAATTATTCCATTCCCCCGGTTTTGAAAAATGCTTTGGATTGGGCTTCCAGGGGAAATGATTTGCCATTAAGCGGTAAACCATTGGCAATTATGAGTGCTTCACCAGATATGTTAGGGGGAGCTCGTGTCCAGTATCATCTTCGACAAGTTTGTTTTAAGCTTCACTCGCAAACAGTTAGAACTCCGAAGGTCTTAATAACAAATGCAGCCAAAAAATTTGATCAGGATGGTAAGCTGGCTGATAATCTAACGAAAAGATCAATCTTGAAACTTCTGCAAGTACTGCTTGAAAAAGCACAAGCAAATACTCAATTGAGTCAATCAGCAACTTTTTGCTGATGAGATAATTATGAATCGATCATAGACCTATTTGTGGCGCATAACTAAAGGCGTCCCAAATGGGACGCCTTTAGTCATAAGCAGAATTTGAGGGGGATCACACTAACTCAGGTTATCATCTAATACCTGTATCCACAGCCTTTGGCCATTGTCATAAAATCATCTCGAGGACAATCGACCTTGACCGTGAAGTGAGACAGTTTCTTAAAATTAGTATCAGTGTGTTCTCGGCTATCAATCTGCCATTGAATCCCTTGCCTTTTTGCGAAGGTCAGGATTCTTGCTAAATATTCTAGACTTACATTAACAAGACCGAGTGGAGTTATATTCTCGCCATTAAGGGTAAGGATCTTGTTAATGACTTGAATGTCCATTGCTTCCGGAATTTCTCCACAAGCTTGAATATGCTTAGCAATTAGATTATTGTAGATTAATTGATAATCTGCGTTCTCATGATTTTGAAGTTCTTTTATACCACTATCTTGGCCTGTTGAGGTAAATCTTTGAATTGTCCCTTCACACGCTTTCATGGGCAGCCTCCTTGAAATTAGATCTACTCAAGTGCTTAAAAATAGTGCATAAGTTGCTTTATCTAAAGATACATATTTGCTTGTACTAATTCTGCTACTGTTCATGGATATCCAATATAAATTTAATTAATTTTAAACTGAATTGATTCGAATTGGTCTCGAGATATTAACTGATCATCTTAGCGATAAGCTCTGCCGGATCAACAACTCGTACGGTTTGCTTATCGGTATCAACTTTATCCTTGATGCCGTCTTCCAACATCGTAATGCAGAAGGGGCAATTGGCACCAATGACTTCCGCGTTCTTTTCAAGGGCTTGTTCGACCCTTAAG